>NZ_MJGM01000087.1:285818-292542 GCF_001864905.1 Curtobacterium sp. MCBA15_007 | reverse complement strand
ACAGATCAAGTAACACCCCCCCCCCCGCACCACGATCGGCCCGGACCACGCAGCAGCGCGGTCCGGGCCGATTCACGTCGTGGGAACCACAGCTCAGCGGGCCCGCGCTCGGTACGCCCCGGGCGCGCTCCCGCAAGCACGGGTGAAGTGCGCGTAGAAGCTCGACTGCGAGCCGAACCCCGCGGCGTGCGCGATCTCCGACGTCGTCATCGACGTGGTCGCGAGCAACCGCTGCGCTTCGGCCACTCGGCACCGAGTCAGGTACTCCCCGATCGTGGTCCCGACGTCCTGCCGGAACACCGTCATGGCGTAGTGCGGATGCAGGTGTGCCGCAGCGGCGACGTCGGCGACCTCGATCGGTTCGCGGAACCGGTCCACGACGAACCGCACCATGTCGATCACCCGGTGCATCGCGTCCGCGGTGCCGTGCCCGCCCTCCGCGCGCTGGTTCACGGCGTCGCGGTGGTGCCGCAGCAACCGGCGCACCAGGGCCTGCGCTTCGAGGTTCGCGATCACTCCGGCTCCGTCGTCCGCGAAGTCCCGTTGCCACGACGACAACATCGACTCGACGTCCCGACCAGCCGCACCGGTCGGCACCACGACGGGACGGTTCAGCAGCATGGCACCGAGGTCGTGGTCCGGAAGCCCCCACGCCAGCACCTCGCCGAGCGGTATGTGCACCCACCGGCACTGTCCGGTCCCCGTCGCGTCACCGACGAGCTGGTGGGGTGTCCATCCCCAGAAGAGCGCGATCTCCCCCGCGTTGACGCTCACCGGCTCCCCGCCGAACCGGTAGTCGAGCCGTCCCTCGAGCACGAGGTTGATCTCGAGGTCGTCGTGCCGGTGTGAGGACGGCATCATCGGCGCCGGGCCGCGATGGCTCCAGTACGCCGCTTCCACCGTCTCCACGTCGAGCACGGTGCCGAGCCTACGGCAGCGGCGTGGACGACCCGGAGTCCGATCGGAGGATCCTGGAACCCCGCCGTCCGAAGCCGGAGGACCCCGGGCCCCGGCGCTTCCTACCGTCGTCACATGACCAAGATCACCATCATCGGCGCCGGCGGCTTCGTCTTCCCCTTCCGCCTCATCGGCGACCTCGTCTCCTTCCCCGCACTGCAGGACGCGACGTTGCACCTCATGGACCTCGACTCGGGCCGGGTCGCCCGCACTGCGACCGCAGCCCGCGAACTCGTCGCCCACCACGGCCTCGGCGTCGAGGTCCTCGAGACCACCGACCGGCGCGAGGCCCTGGCGGGTGCGGACGTCGTCATCATCACGTTCCAGGTCGGCGGCGTCGAGTCGTACAAGTGGGACGTCGAGATCCCCCGCAAGTACGGCATCGACCAGGCCGTCGGCGACACCGTCGGCCCCGGCGGCGTCTTCCGCTTCCTGCGGTCGGTCCGTGCCTACGAGGACATCGCCCGCGACGCCCTCGAGCTCTGCCCGGACGCCCAGTTCATCAACTACGCGAACCCGATGGCGATGGCCACGGCGTTCCTCAACGCGAAGGGCCTGCGGACCGTCGGCCTCTGCCACAGCGTGCAGGGCACCACCCGCATGCTGGCCCGCACGCTCGGCGTGCCGTACGACGAGGTCGAGTTCATCAGCGCCGGCATCAACCACCAGGCGTGGATCCTCGAGTTCAAGCGTCGCAACGGCGAGGACCTCTACCCGCGTCTGCGCGAGGTGATGACGGCGAAGCACCAGCGCGGCGTCGCGGCGTCCGACCTGCACGACGACGACGGCGACCACAGCGAGGCGGCTGCCGCGGCGAGCAACTACGAGGGCGGCAACGAGCAGGTCCGCACCCAGCTGATGCGCTCGTTCGGGTACTTCGAGACCGAGTCGAGCCACCACGCCAGCGAGTACGTGCCGTACTTCCGCAAGGACCCGGAGACGGTGCTCGAGTACATCCCGGAGCGCTGGGACTACTACGAGATCTGCCTGGCGCACGACGAGCAGGGCGACGTGGACACGCAGCTCGAGAAGCTCAAGGCCGACCTGACGCCGAGCGTCGAGTACGGCGCGAGCATCGTGAACGCGATCGTCACGGGGGTCCCCGCAGTCGTCTACGGCAACGTCCCGAACAGCACCGGCGTCATCCAGAACCTGCCGTCCGACGCCTGCGTCGAGGTGGCCTGCCTGGTGGACGGCAAGGGCGTGCAACCGACCTCGTTCGGCGAGCTCCCGCCCCAGCTCGCCGCGATCAACCGCACGAACACGAACGTGCAGACCCTGGCGGTGCGCGCTGCGCTGACGGGCAACGTCGAGCACGTCCACCACGCGGTCGCCCTCGACCCGCTGACGGCGGCGCACCTCACGCTGGACCGCATCGCCGAGATGACCGACGAGCTCCTGCACGCCCATGCGGCGCTGCTCCCCGAGTCGCTGCGTCCGGCGGACGCGGGCGCAGCCGCGCACACGGCCGACCGGGAGGCCCGCCCAGCGCTGGTCTGACGCCGTCGCGCCCGACGTGGGGTCGGGTCCGCAACCGCGACCCCACGTCCGGCTCGCGCCGACGCGCAGCCGCGCGCCGCGCCTCCAGTCCGTCCTGCACGGCACCACGACCTCAAAGGAGAGGACCATGCCGACCCGACCATCCCCCCAGCTCGCCAGACGGGGGTTCCTCGCACTCGCCGGTATCTCGATGGCCGGCGCCCTCGCCGCCTGCGCGGGCCAGGGAACCGCTGCCCGCGGCGGCACGAAGCACATCCGCCTGTCCACCTGGAACATCCCGACTGACATCACGAGCTACCAGGCGATCGCCGACGAGTTCGTCGCGGCGCACCCGGGCACGAGCGTCTCCGTCGAGGTCACGACCGGCCAGTTCCACCAGTGGTTCATCACGCGGCTCGCCGCCGACCTGGCGCCGGACGTCATCCGGATCACCCCGCAGCAGATCGGCCGGTACGCCGCGAACGGCAGCCTGGTCGACATCTCGGGGGCCGTCCCGGCGGACTACCGGCAGGACTACAGCGACCCGTTCTGGGCGATCGGCGCGCGGGACGACGGTGTGTACGGCGTCTTCCAGCACACCGACAACTTCATCACCTACTACAACCGCGACGTCATGGAACGGATCGGTGTCACGCCACCGCAGGCCCTCGGCGACGCGTGGACGTGGGATGCGTTCCTCGACGTCGCGAAGGAGGTCAAGCAGGTCACCGGCAAGTACGCGTTCGGGTACGGCTGGTCGTCGCCCGAGACCGCGTACCGGTGGCTGCCGCTGGTCCACCAGAACGGCGGCGCGTTCCTCGGGGAGGACGGCGCGACCCCGTCGATGGACACCCCCGAGGCGATCGACGCCCTGGCCTTCGGCCGGAAGTGGTACGCCGAAGGACTCGCGACGACCGGCAACCTCAGCAAGAGCGGCGGCGGTGACGTCTCGCGGAACCTGTTCCTGACCGGGCAGATCGGCATGATGCTCAACAACCCGGAGTCGATCGCGCAGCTCGACACCGACATGCCCGACAACTGGGGCACTGCCCCGATGATCCGCAACGTCGGCGAGGCGAGCGACCTGGGCGGCAACGCCCTGGCCGTCACGAAGTCGAGCAAGCACCCGGAGCTCGCGGCCGAGCTCGTGGCGATGATCACGTCACGGTCGAAGATGCAGCAGTTCTGCCACGACGGCAACTGGCTGCCCGCCCGGAAGTCCCTCGACGCGAAGGACATCGGGTACGCCGCGAACACCGACACGATGCAGCGGTTCATCGACCAGGGGACGACGATCCCGCTCTCGATGGTGAAGGCCGAGAGCGGCGAGTACTTCAGCTCGCTCAACGCGGTGTTCGCCGACTACCTCGACCTCTGCCTGCTCGGGCAGCTGAGCCCGAAAGAGGCCTCGAACCAGATGATGGAGGCGATGCGCAGTGTCACTGCGAACTGAGACCGCGCCGGTCCGCACGACGGCGTCCACCGCCCCTCCGACCGGCGGACTCCCCGCTGGCGACGGTGCCCGCCGAAGCCGCGGCCGCTTCGTCCCGTACGTGTTCATCGGCCCCGCGGCGCTGCTGTTCCTCGGCTTCTCGCTCATCCCGATCATCACGGCGATCGCGCTGAGCTTCCAGGACTCCAGCACCTCGCTCGGCGACGGCACCTGGGTCGGCGGGAAGAACTTCGTCGACATGGGCTCCGACCCGCTCATCGGCACGGCGCTGCGGAACACGCTCGTGTTCACGCTCGGCACCGTGCCGACGTCGATGGCGATCGGGCTCGCCCTGGCGGTCGCCCTGAACAGGCCGCTGCCCGGGCGCTCGGTGTTCCGCGCCCTGTTCTTCGTGCCGATGGTCGCCGCGGGCGTCGTGGTGGGCGTCATCATGTCGTGGATCTTCAACGGCGACTACGGCGTCGTGAACAACCTGCTCGAAGCGCTCGGCATGGGCCGCGTGCCCTGGCTGACCGCTCCGGGGTGGGCGATGGCGACCCTGGTGGTCGTCGTGGTCTGGACCCGGATCGGCTTCTGCATGGTGATCTACCTCGGCGCGCTGCAGTCCGTGCCCGCCGAGCTCAAGGAGGCCGCCGCGATCGACGGCGCCTCGCGCTGGGTGCGGTTCCGGACCATCACGTGGCCGCTGCTCCGCCCGACGACGTCGATCCTGCTCATCCTGAACGTCGTGTTCTCGTTGCAGGCCTTCGACGTCATCTACGTGATGACCGGCGGTGGCCCTGGCTTCTCGACGACCGTGCTGATCCAGTACGTGTTCCGGTCCGCGTTCATCGATGCCCGGATGGGCTACGCCGCGGCGCTCGGACTGGTGCTCGTCGCGATCCTGCTCGTGTTCACGCTGCTCCGGCAGCGCGCCAACCGCAAGGCGGAGGAGATGCTCTGATGGCCGTACTCGATGTCCGCGGTCCCCGCCGCCGTCCGGCTGGAGCCCGCTCCCGGCGTCGGCCCGGTCGGTGGGTCCTCGTCGCCGGGCTCACCGCCCTGGCGATCCTGATGGTGTTCCCGCTGTACTGGATGGTCGTCTCGGCGCTCACCCCCGGCGGGCAGTCGCAGAGTGGCACGTTCTCGCTGTTCCCGACCCGGCCGACGTTCGAGAACTACACGCAGGTGTTCAGCACGCAGCCGGTCTGGCGGTGGCTCGGCAACTCCGCGCTCATCACCAGCGTCGGCACCGCGTTGAGCGTCGTCGTGTCGTTGATGGCCGGGTACGCCCTCGCCAAGTTCCGGTTCATGGGCCGAGGGCTGCTGTACTCGGCGTTCCTCGTCACGATCATGATCCCGATCCAGGTCACCCTGGTGCCGAGCTTCCTGGTCGTCGCGAAGATCGGCCTGGTCGACTCCCCCTGGGCGGTGATCCTGCCGACCGTGTTCGACGTCGTCGGGATCTTCATCGCCCGGCAGTTCATGCTCGGGGTGCCGGACGCGCTGATGGAGGCCGCTCGGCTCGACGGCGCCGGCGAGTTCCAGACGTTCTTCCGGGTGGTGCTGCCCTCGTGCGGCCCCCTGGTGGGGGTGCTCGTGATCCTCGGGTTCATGACGCGGTGGAACGACTTCCTCTGGCCGCTCGTCGTGCTGCAGGGCAACGAGAACCTGACCGTGCCGGTGGCCCTGTCGACCCTGACGAACAACCCGGCGTTCAGCTCACCGTGGGGAGCCGTGATGGCGATCGCGACCGTCACGGTGCTGCCGTTGCTCGTGGTCTTCCTGGCGTTCCAGCGGCAGTTCGTGCAGGGCATCGCCTCGACCGGCATCAAGTAGGGCGCCGGGCGGTTCCGGGCCTACCACTGCAGTGGCCATGGGAAAGGAACGACGGGAGGCACGGTGCCAGCTGGCACCGTGCCTCCCGTCCGTCGTCCGCGTCAGCGGATGATCGAGATGTTGTCCGCCTGCGGACCCTTCTTGCCGGGTCCGATCTCGTACTGCACGTGGTCGTCCTGGGCGAGCGGCCGGGAGCCGGTCGCCGCGACGATGCTGGAGAAGTGTGCGAACAGGTCCTCGGACCCGTCGTCGGGGTGGATGAATCCGAACCCCTTGCTGTGGTCGAACCACTTCACGGTGCCCGTGGGCATGGCGGTCAGCACGGCGTCAGTGGATGCGCAGCTGCGCGACCATGGGGCACGCGAAGGGGTCGCGGGCGGCGAGGCCGACGCGGTTGAGGTACCGGACGACGATGCCGTACGAACGCAGCAGCGTGGTCTCCGTGTAGGGCACGTCGAGGGTGTCGCAGTGGTCCCGCACCAGCAGGCGGGCCTGCTTCAACGCCGGACGCGGCATCGACGGGAACAGGTGGTGCTCGACCTGGTAGTTCAGCCCACCCATCAGGAACGACACCCACCAACCACCACGGATGTTGCGCGAAGTCCGCACCTGGCGGGAGAAGAAGTCGACCTTCGCGTCGTGGGCGATGGTCGGCATGCCCTTGTGGTTCGGGGCGAACGAGGCACCCATCATCACGCCGAACACGGCCAGCTGCACCCCGAGGAACGCACACGCCATCCCGAACGGCAGGAACCAGAACACCACCGTCAGGTAGATCGCGAACCGCGCCACCAGCAGCGCGCCCTCGATGAGGCGGTGCTTCTTGTCGGCCTTGGTGCCGTTGCCGGTCACGATCGACATGACGGCGTAGCGGTGCAGGTTCAGGCCCTCGAGCGTGAGGAGGGGGAAGAACAGCCACCCCTGGTAGCGCATGAAGGTCTTCATCACGCCACCCTTCACGGCGGCGGCGTCCTCCGGCAGGAAGCGGATGCCGTCAGGGGCGATGTCCGGGTCCTT
>NZ_MJGM01000087.1:255018-285259 GCF_001864905.1 Curtobacterium sp. MCBA15_007 | reverse complement strand
GAGTCACCCAGGAACGCGAACGCGACCCAGGTGAGGGCGAGGCTGCCGACGAGTGCGCTGAACAGTGCCCAGTAGAAACCGGTACGACGGCGGAGCAGGCCGTTCTCCTTCACCTGCGCCAGGAGCGCGGAGTAGGTCGAGGTGCCCTTTCGGGCTCCCGTAGCGGGGCGAGTGCGGGTGTAACCCGGAGCGAGCGGAGTCGTGGTCATGTGGACCGCTTTCAGTCACGGATCGGTCCTTCGACCGGTTCGAGAGAGTTCACGCGATTGCGCTTGCGGCGACCCTAGGGGCCGAACTTGCGTGTTCACCGTGGTGTCCGGAACACGTCGCACGACCTTCGAGATCACCCCGCGTGTCGCTCCGGACCCGCTGCGCACGCACCGGACGATGCGCGCAACGTCTGGCCCGGGTACTCGCCGAATCGGCGGAAGTAGGTGCCTGAGAAGCGCCCCAGGTGACGGAAGCCCCATGTCAGGGCCGCCTCGCTCACACTGGTCTCCTGCCGGCTGCCGGACTCCAGCGCCGCGCGCACCCGGTCGAGCCGCATCCGCAGCAGGAACGTCATCGGCGAGACGCCGT
Source organism: Curtobacterium sp. MCBA15_007 (assembly GCF_001864905.1). Classification (NCBI taxonomy): domain Bacteria; kingdom Bacillati; phylum Actinomycetota; class Actinomycetes; order Micrococcales; family Microbacteriaceae; genus Curtobacterium; species Curtobacterium sp. MCBA15_007. The sequence goes on along the minus strand of NZ_MJGM01000087.1, from coordinate 284,680 downwards.
GTTCCCGCATGAACGCCGTCTGGAGCGTGCGGGGGCTCACACCCACCGCGTCGCAGATGTCGGCGAGGCAGAGCTGCTGATCGCAGTGTCCTTCGAGGTACGCCACGGCGAGTTCGACCGTCGACGGGGTCACGGCACGCCGGAGGATCACGGGCACGCGCGTCCCGAACGCTCCGAGGACGGCCTCGACGAGCGCGACCTGCGCGCTGGTCCTGGCGCCCTGGGTGAAGCCGTCGCGCGTCGCGGTGACCGCCACCTGTTCGACGCACCGGCGCAGGTGTTCGAGCACCCCCGCGGCGGGTTCGGCACCTCGGTCCGGCAGCTCCGGTGCCGCGGCTCCGAGCGAGGAGCGCACCTGGTCGAGGAGTGACCGGTCGATGCTCACCAGCTGCAGCGTGCCCGTCGGGGCGCGGACGGAGAACTCCCCCGACGTCGGCATCAGGACGGGCGTGCCGGGCCGGGTCTCGAGGACGGCACCGTCCTGGACGGCGATCCGGACGCCACCGGTGCTCGACCACCCGACGACGATGCGGTCGACGGGTTCGAAGGTCCCGGAGAAGCCGGAGGTCGCCGACGCCGTGACGAGGCTCACGCATCCGTCCCGGCGGGTTCGGTACCGGAACCGGAAGGGCAGCCGGGAACTGTCGTCGTCGACGTCGAAGCGGACGTCACGACCGTGCCCGGCCTGGGCGAGCACGCGCGCGGCGAAGGACCGGTCGGTGCCGGAGCGTTCGGTGTGGCGGCGCTGGGTGTCGATCCGCGCGGTGACGGTCCGGGCCGCGTCGTCCCCGTGGACCGCGGTCAACACGGTGCCTCGTCGAGGTGCTGTCCGCATCGCTGCTCGAACCAGGAGCGGGCGTCCCGCAGGCTCGCAAGCCGTTCCTGTTCGTGCAGTGTCGCCACGAGCGTGCAGTCGGACCCCGTCGACAGTGCGCTCGACGCAGCCGAGGAGCATGTTCGGGTCCCCCCAGGCGGATGCAGCGTCGACGACCCGCCAGCACCCGGCGTCGACCGGCTGCACCCGGATGTCCGTCGGGTCCGTCGGGGCGAGTGCCCGGATCCGTTCGGTGTGGGCGACCTGCTGTCGCACGACGGAGTCGATGACCATGGTCGAGGTTCCCTGTGCGTGTCCCATCGCGCCTCCCTGTCGGTTCGATGTGGCGCACTGCTTCGACCAGCGGCGCACGAGACACTTTCAGTATCAACAGGACGTTTCCCGTCACGTCAGGGGTTGACACCAGACCGCGTCTGGCGGATCATCCGCGGCCGGGATCGGGGTCCTGGCAACGCACCGTGGACGGTTCCCGTACGGTCGGCCCATGAACGACGGGAGCGGTGCGGCACGGGACGTCCCGCGTCGGCTCTCACGTGCTGTGCGGGACGCGCTCCGGTTCGTCCAGGAGCACGCGACGACCCACATCACCGTCACGGACGTCGCCGCGGCGGTCCAGCTGTCGCCGCGGAGTCTGCAGAAGCGGTTCCGGACCGAGATCGGGCAGACGCCGGGCGCCTTCCTGCGCGCAGTGCGGCTCGAGGGGGTGCGTCGTGACCTGCAGGCGGCATCCGGCACACCCGACCGGCGGACCATCGCGGCGATCGCCCAGCGGTGGCAGTTCAGCAACGCGGGTCGGATGGCTGCGGCGTTCCGGACGGCCTACGGGATCGCGCCCTCGTCGGCGCTGCGCTCCTTCGCGCCCGAGGACGGCGAGGACGGCGAGGACGGCGCACCGAGCCTGTCGGACCGGAACCAGCGGCGCTTCCGGCTGGTGCTGGACTGCGAGGTGGACGTCGACGACCCCAAGGCGGTGCTCGCCGGGGCGCTGCAGCGTGCTGGGGCCGGTCCATGGCGCGACTACCGGCCGGACGGCGGCAGCGAGGACCTGATGGCGTTCCTGCTCGGCAACGCGGTGCGGACGGTGGTGCGCGAGACCTCCGGCGTGACGCTGGTGGCCCTGGACGCGATGCTCCGGGTGCAGGACGAGCAGGGGACGTACCCGCCCGCCGAGCTCCCGGCCTGGCGTGCCGGCCCACCGCCGAACGTGCCCGCGCCGTCGGGGTCGTCCGACACCGCCCAGCGCGTAGGATCGAGAGACGGCAGGGAAGGCGCCCATGGATGACGCATTCGAGCGTGCACTCCGTGCGCTCCGGTCGGCGGACGTCGCCGACGACCAACTCAGTCGGCCGTTCGCGCTCGCGCTGCCGATGGGCGGTGTCTCGATCTCGACCTTCGGTGAGCTGTGCCCGAGCGAGACCGTGTCCGCGACCGACGAGGTCGCCACCCGGATCGACGAGATCCAGCTCGACCTGTCCGAGGGACCGTGCTGGGCCGCGCTCTCGACCGATGCCCCGGTGCTGGAGACGGATCTGGTGGAGCGTCCGAACGCCGCGTGGCCAGCCTTCAACGAAGCCGTCCGGAGCGAACCCGTCGGCGCGGTCTTCGCCTTCCCGGTCGCCTTCGGGCCGTTCCCGCTCGGCGCGATCGACGTGTACGTCCCGCAGCCCGCGACGATCGAGGACGACACCGTACGCCAGGCCATGACCCTCGCCTCCGCAGTCAGCCGCCGGGTGCTCCGCCGAGCCCTCCGCTCCATCGCGGACCAGGACGACGCCCTGCTCGACCGGAGCCCGTCGTCCAGGCGCGTGGTCCACCAGGCCACCGGTGTGGTGCTCGCGCAGCTCGACATCAGCCCCGAGGACGCCTACCTGCTGTTGCAGGGCCATGCCTTCGCCCGCCGGACGACCATGCGCCGGGTGGCGGAGGAGATCCTCGACGGCACGGTCCGGTTCGAGAAGCGAGGCGACCTGATCGAGGAGGTCCAGTGACGACGGCAGGCCGAGAAGCCCGGATCCTCGAGACGTTCACGTCGCTCGCCGACACCCTGGTGGACGCCTACGACGTCGTGGAGCTGCTGCAGACCCTGGTCGAGACCTGCGCCGAGGTACTCGGCATCGACGCTGCGGGCATCCTGCTGGCCAACGACGACCAGGAGCTCGAGGTCGTGGCCTCGACCTCTGAAGCGAGCCGGCTCGTCGAGGTCCTGCAGCTCGACGCCGAGGCCGGACCCTGCATGACCTCGTTCGCGACCGGACGGGTCGTGGCCTGCCCGGACATCGAGTCAGCGCCGGCGGAGTGGGCGATGTTCCGCACGGGCGCGGTCGAACTCGGGTTCCGGTCGGTGCACGCCGTCCCGCTCCGGCTGGGCAGCAACGTCATCGGCACACTCAACCTGTTCGGCATCGCCGTGGGTGCCCTCGGGGGATCGGACCTGCGCGTCGCCCGTGCCCTGGCCGACGTGGCGACGATCGGCATCCTGCACGAGCGGTCCCTGCGCGAACACGAGGTCGTCCGCGCGCAGCTGCAGCGCACCATCGGCTCGCGCGAGGTCATCGAGCAGGCCAAGGGCGTCGAGTCGTACCTGCGGGGTGTCTCGATCGAGGATGCCTTCGCGGTGATCCGCGGGTACGCGCTCGAGCACCGCGAGCCGCTCTCCGAGGTGGCCCGCGCGGTCGTGCAGCGCCGACTCGTCCCCTGACGACCGCGGGCGAGCAACCCCGACCGCGGGGGAGCACGCACGACCACGGGCGAGCAACCACGGCCCCCGCCGCCCGCTACGGTGAGCGGATGGGCAAGGTCACGCTGCAGGACGTCGCCGCGCACGCCGGCGTCTCGATGAAGACCGTGTCCAACGTCGTCCGTGGCTACCAGCACGTCAGCGACCCGATGCGCAGCCGGGTGCAGGCCGCGATCGACGAACTCGGGTACCGCCCGAACGTCTCGGGCCGGTCCCTGGCGACCGGACGCTCGAACATGCTCGCCTTCGCGTTCCCCGACCTCCGACGCCCGTACTTCGCCGAACTGGCCCACGTCTTCTCGCGGGTCTGCGCCGACCGCGGCTACCAGCTCCTGCTCGAGGAGACCGCCGGCGACCCGGACGGTGAGCGTTCCGCCGTGCGCGGGCGTGAGGCCGGGGTGGTCGACGGGGTCGTGATCCACCCGCAGGTGCTCACGCCCGAGGCCATCGACCGGATCCGCGGCGACACCGCCGTGGTGTTCCTCGGCGAGGACGTCCGGCCCCCGCACGCCGACCAGGTCGTCATCGACAACGCCGGTGCCGCCGCCGAGGCCGTCGCGCACCTCGTCGCGCTCGGCTGCCGCCGCATCGGGTTCTTCGGGCACGAGACCGGCCCGTCGTCGCGCACGTCCGGACTGCGCCTGGACGGCTACCGCGCCGGACTCGTCGCCGCGGGTCTGCCGCTCGACGACGCGCTGCTGGTCCCCCGCGAGGTCGGCGACGCCGCCGGTGCCGAGGTCGCCTTCGGTACCGCGCTCGACGCCGGACTCCGCGTCGACGGGCTGCTCTGCCGCGACGACCTGGCCGCGCTCGGGGCGCTCCGGGCGATGCGCCTGCGCGGTCTGGACGCGCCCCGCGACGTGGCCGTCGTCGGGTGGGACGCGGTCGGCCTCGGTTCGAGCCTGGTGCCGAGCCTGACCTCCGTCGCGCCCGACACGGTCGCCCTCGCCGACACCGCGCTCGACCTGCTGGTCGAGCGGATGGACGGCTCCGACGTGCCCGGCCGGCTGGTCACGGTCGGCCACCGCCTGCTCGTCGGCGAGAGCGCGCCGTACGCCGACGGCACGTCCGACCGGGCGGCGCACCAGGGCGCGTGAACGGCGGACTGGAGGCCCGTGGCGGCGCCGCCACCCCTCCCTCGCAGGCTCGGTCGGCGCGGCCCGCGTGCCGCTGGCGCGACACTGCTGAGCGAGCCGCGCCCGTCCGCCTTTCCCCCGTCGCGTGCCGTCAGCGACCTGCGGGAGCCGACTCCCCCGGGTGCACGCTGCCGAGCAGTTCGACGACGACGTCCCGCAGGGCGTCGGGCAGCCCGACGGTGCCGAGCTCGACGATGCGGTCCGCACGCGGCAGGTCCTTCGCCACGACCTCCCACGCCTCGAGCTTCTCCGCGTTGCCGGCCTGCGCGCCCTCGAGGACCTGCCGGACGGCGTCCCGCGCGTCGCCCCCGACGACCGGAGCACCGACCAGCGTGATCGATCCGCCCGACGCCGAGTCGACGGACACGTCGACGGAGAACCGGTCGACCGAGCGAGCCGATGTCGGTTGCCCGTCGGCCGGCGCGGCGAGGAACGTGATCCGCCAGTCGCGGTGGGCGGGGACGACGTCGAGGGCTCCGGTGGTGCCGTGCACCCGGAACTCGGCGTGTTCGGGATCCCAGGTCAGACGGGTCCGGGCGGTGCGGCTGCCCTCGCCCTCGTGGTCCTCGACCAGGGTGAACTCGCCGGGTGCACCCGGTGCGACGAGGACCTCGAACGCCGTCGGGTTGACGGTGGCGTCGAGCTGGTCGGCCGCCGCGAGCGGCAGGACCCCGCCGGCGCGCAGCAGGGCCGGCACCGTGTCGAGCGTGCGGTGCAGGTCGACGAACCGGTCACCCGCGTACACCGTGCCGGTGAAGACGTCGGTCCAGGTGCCCGGCGGCAGCCAGGCCCGGGCGACCCCGTGCCGGCTGACCGGGTCGCGCGGCGCCACGATCGGGGCGACGAGCAGCTCCGAACCGAACGCGTAGGTGTTCGGCACCCGGTACGCCTCGTCGCGGCGCGGCTCCAGGTGGTAGAGCGGCCGGACCAGCGCGGTGCCCTCGGCCGTGCCGTGGTTCATCGTGTGCAGGTACGGCACCAGGCGGTGGCGGAAGCGGAGCGCCTCGCCCATCGCGGCGCGGGCCTCGGCCGGGAACACCCACGGCTCCTTGCGGATGAACGGGTTGTTGGCCGAGTGCAGGCGCATGATCGGCGAGAACACCCCGAACTGCACCCAGCGGGTGGCGAGCTCGTCGTCGCGGACGCCGCGGGTGTGGCCGCCGATGTCGTGGCTCCACCAGGGGTAGCCGATGTTCGCGGCGGTGGCGGTGAACTCGGGCTGGAACGCCAGGGACGCCCACGACACGACGGCGTCGCCGGAGAACCCGACGGCGTACCGGTGGCTGCCGGGGCCGGCGTAGCGCGAGAAGGTCATGCCGTCGACGGGGGCCGGTGCTGCGTCGGCATCCGGGCCCGCGTCGGCGCCGCCGGACGGCGCGTGTCGTGCCGAGTCGAGCAGGTGGAAGTGGTTGAGCAGCCAGAGCGGGTCCACCCCGGGCAGCCCGGTCTCACGACCCTGCTGCCAGTCGATCCACCAGAAGTCGACGCCCTGCTCCTCGAGCGGGCGGTGCAGCTGTTCGAAGTAGGCCTGCAGGAACCGGCGGTCCGTCGGGTCGAACGGGATCGGCTGCTCGGTCTCCGGGTCGACGCCCATCGCCCGGGCCACCGCGGGGTAGGCATCCTCGAACGCCCGCACGCCGTCGGCCGGGTGCAGGTTCAGCGTCGTGCGCATCCCCCGGCGGTGGAGTTCGGCCAGGAACGCCTCGGGGTCCGGGAACAGCGACGGCTCCCACGAGTACCCCGTCCAGCCGTTGCCGAAGCGCGGCGGCACCGAGTCGACCCGGTGCCAGTCCATGTCGATGACGGCGACCGAGAACGGCAGGTGTTCGTCGGCGAAGCGGTCCAGCAGCTCGAGGTACGAGGTGTCGCTGTACGGGTGGTACCGGCTCCACCAGTTGCCGAGTGCCCACCGCGGCATCCGTGACGGCGGGCCGGAGACGGCGTGGTACGTGCGGAGCGCAGCGTCGTAGTCGCGGCCGTACGCGAAGACCGTGACGTCGCGGCGACCGGGGACCCGCGTGCCGATCCAGCCGTCGTCGGCGAACAGGAACGACTCGCTGTCGTCGAGTGCGGTGATGCCGTCGCGGGCCAGGATCCCCGCCTCGAGCGGCATCCGGCCGTCGACGTCGTCGAGGGTGCGGCCGGTGCCACCGAGGTCACGCGGCTCCTGCCCCCACCGCCAGCGGTTGGCGTCCGGTCCGGTGGTCTCGACCACCAGCCCGCTCGGGCTGAAGGGGCGGCCGTCGTAGCGCAGGCGTGCGCGGTCGGTGGTGACGACGACGCCGTCGGTGCCGGTGCCGTCGGTGGCGGCCGTCTGCTCCACGGTGAAGGCCGGCACGGGCAGGCGGCGGCGCAACGCGAAGGTCGAGGCGCGGTCCTCGAACCCGCCGTCGTCGCTCCACTCGATTCGGAACGCTCCGGCGTCGAGCACGGTGATGCGCCAGCGGTCGCCGGTGACGACGGCTGCGGGGTCGGCGACCGGGTCCGAACCCGGGAACGGACGGATGGTGGGGAGGACGGTGCCGGTGGTGCCGGTGGTGCTGCTGCTCACGTGGTGCCTCTCAGCTCTTGACCGCACCCTGGGTCACGCCGCTGATGACCCAGCGCTGCGCGAACAGGTAGACGATGATCGTGGGGGCCATCGCCATCAGGTACGAGGCGAAGGCGACGTTGTAGTCGGTGCCGAACTGACTCTGGAAGATGTTCTGCACCACGGGCAGGGTCTGCAACCCCGGGTCCGCCGTGATGAGCGACGGCATCATGAAGTCGTTCCACGATGCCAGGAACGCGAAGATGCCGACCGTCGCGTTCATCGGGCCGAGGAGCGGCAGGATGATCCGCCAGAAGATCTGCCACGTGGACGCCCCGTCGATGCGGGCGCTCTCCTCGAGTTCGACCGGGATCGACCGCAGGTACGCCGAGTAGAGCAGCACGCTGAACGACAGTTGGAACATGGCGTGCAGGATCCCGACACCGATCGGGTTGTCCAGGCCGATCTCGGCGGTCAGCTTGATCTGTGGCAGCGCCACGACCGGGAACGGCAGGAACATCGCCGCGAGCAGGTAGACGAACGAGTACCGGAAGAACCGCTTGTGCCAGTTCCGGACGATCGCGTACGAGGCGAACGAGCTGAGCAGCAGGGTCGCGACGACGGTGAGCGCTGCGACGCCGAGCGACACCGAGAAGGACACCGGGAACCGGGTCAGCTGCCAGGCGTCGGCGAACGATCCCGGGTTGAACGGGAACGGCAGCGAGAGCGCGTTGCCGTCGACCGACTGCTCGGTCGTCTTGAACGCCATCGAGAGCGTCACGTACAGCGGGACGAGCACGGTCAGCGACGCGAGGCCGAGGACCACGGTGAGCGTCCAGTTCGTGCCGCCCAGTCGTCGGCGGTGTCCGCGGCCGGAGCGTCCGCCGCCGCCGGTGGTCACGGCTCGGGTGTCGGTCGGGGGTCGTGTGTCGATGGCGGTCATGCGAGTCGCAGGTTCCTTCCGCGGGTCGCCGCGAGCTGCAGCACGGAGATGAGGACGGTGATGATGAAGAACACGGTCGCGTTCGCCATCTGGTAGGCGTAGTCGCCGCCGGTGAAGCCGCCGAAGATCGTCATCGCGACGCTGCTGGTCGCGCTGCCGGGCCCGCCGTTGGTCAGACCGACGATCACGTCGTAGGCGCCGAGGTAGCCCTTCACACCGAGCACGGTGTTGATGACGATGAAGCCGCCGAGCAGCGGGAGCGTGATCGCCCGCAGCTGCTTCCAGCCGGTCGCCCCGTCGAGTGCACTGGCCTCGTACAGCTCCTCGGGGATGGACGTCAGGCCCGCCGTGTAGATGAGGAGCGCGCCGGGCACGGTCTGCCAGGCGGACACGATGACGATCGCGAGCCAGGCCAGGTTCGGGTCGCCGAGGATGCTCTGCTCGAGCGGGCCGAAACCGACGCTCGTGGCCAGGGCCGGCACGGTGTTCGAGAACAGGAAGTTGAACACGTAGGCGACGATGATCCCCGAGATCACCATCGGGATGACGAACACCGACCGCAGTCCGGCGGCGAACCGGATCTTCTTCGCCAGGGCGATCGCGAGCGTCAGCGCGACGACCTGCGTGACGACGACGGTGACGGCCGCGAAGCCGAGGGTGAACCCGTACGACGCCAGGATCGCGGGGTCGGAGACGAGCGCCTTGTAGTTCTCGACGCCGATGAAGTCCCACTGCCCGAACCCGAGGTAGTCGGTGAAGCTGTAGAAGACGCCGACGCAGGCGGGGGCGACGACGAACGCCGTGAACAGCACGAGGGCCGGCACGAGGAACAGGTAGTACATGCCCTCGGTGCGGCTGAGTGAACCGACACCGCGGGAACCCACACGACGGTGCGTGCGGGCTGCGTCGGTGGCCGGCCCGGACGTCGCCGGGTCGGTGTCGCGGGAGAGCGGGGTCTGCATGGTCATGGTGGCTCCTGGTTCCTGGTCCGGCTCAGACCGTCGCGGAACGGCCGGCGAGCCGCCGCCAGTCCGAGTCGAGCCGCCGCAGCATCGAGGTGAAGTCCCCGCTCCGGATCGCCGACTGCAGGTAGTTGCCGAGCGGGATCGACGTGGGGATGAAGGTGCCGGCGCCCTGGTAGAACGCCGCGTCGTCGACGTACTGCTGCAGGCCGGCGAGCCGCTCGTCCTGCTGTGGCGGTGCGTCGATGCGGGGCGAGTACGCCAGGTTGTCGCGGTTGTAGGCGTCGATGACATCGGGCTGCATGAGGAACTCGACGAGTTCCTTCGCCTGCTCCGGGTGCTCGGACGCCGTGGGGATCCAGAGCCCGAGGTCGATGTTGACCCGGGCCTTGCGGTCGGCCGGGTCGTTCGACACCGGCAGGGCGAAGGTGCCGACGGGCAGCTCCGCGTCGATCAGCGCGATCTGCCCGAGCGCCCACGGGCCCTGCAGGTACATCGCGGCCTCGCCCTTGCCGAACGCCAGGTTGCCGTCGGCGTAGGCCCGGGTGGCGTGGTCGCGGTTGAAGAACGACGAGATGGTCTTCGCGCGCTCCATCGGCACCGCGAAGTCCTGCTCGAACGACACCTCGGAGTCCGGGCCGACGTCGGCGCCCAGGGCCTTCATCTTGCGGAAGAACGAGCCGGTGTCGACGAGGCTGCCCACCGAGTAGTCGAACAGGCCCTGCCAGAGCGTCCAGGTGTCGCGATCGGTGGCGTAGATCGGCGTGACGCCGGCCTTCTGCAGGGTCCGGCAGACCTCGACGAAGTCGTCCCACGTCGTCGGGACCGGCAGGTCGTGCTCGGCGAAGATGCGCTTGTTGTAGATCACGCCGGCCGCGGCGAGCGAGTACGGCAGCACGCTCGTGCGGTCCTCGAACGTCGCGTACTGGTTCGTCAGGGTGTCGATGTCGGGTCGGACCCGCGCGGCCGACGGCAGGTCGCCGAGGTCGCTGAGCACCCCACGCGAGATGTACCGGGCGAGCTCGAGGTTGTCGTTGAAGCACCCGACGTCCGCCGGTTCACCGCGGACGAACTGCGGGGCGATGGCCGCCGTGCTGTCGTGCACGACCGACGTGCCGGCGTGCTCCCCCTCGAACTGCCGCAGCAGCTTGTCGAAGTACGCGATGACCTCCTGCTTCTGCTCGTAGAAGCGGAGCGTCGTGGCTCCACCTGCGGCACGCCCAGGGGTCGCGCACCCGGCGAGCGCCATCGTGCCGAATGCGATGCCTCCGGCCGCGCCCGCGAGGAACCCCCGCCGGCTCACCGCGGCCTGGAGTGTTGCGGTCCTGCTTCCCACCATCGGGTCTCTCCCTCGTCGCGCATCGTCGCGCAGGCTCCTGTTTACAGCGCTGTAAAGCGTACGTCAACGTTGTAATCGCGTGTGGCGGTGGTCAGTGCGCCCTACGGACGGGAGGCACGGTGCCAGCCCGCCCCGCGCCTCCCGTCCGCCGCGCAGCGCTTCCACGGCCGCCGCCCGCCGCCCCCTGGGACGGACGCGCCACAGAACTGACAGGATCGTCTGATGGCGCAGGACGAACGGGACATCGCACTCCGGGTGGGGCACGAAGAGCTCCGCATCCGCGGGCTCTACGAGACCATCAGCATCGTCAACGACGTGATGGTGGCGCTCTGGTTCATCGTCGGCAGCGTCCTCTTCTTCTCCGAGAGCACCACGACGGCCGGCACGTGGCTGTTCCTGATCGGGAGCATCCAGCTGCTCATCCGCCCGGTCATCCGGCTGTCGCGGAGGCTCCACCTGGGTCGGGTCGGCCGCGGGAACCCCTCGGAGTCCGCGCGCGACTTCTGACCACGACACGCCTGGGCGAACACACAGGAACGCGAGCAGGCACCATGGACTGCATGGCAAGCACCACTCCTCCCCTGCCCGGACCCGTGACCACGACACCGCAGTTGCGGCGGTGGGTGTTCTGGCCCGCCGCCGTCATCGTGCTGGGGTTCGTGTCCTTCACCCTGATCTCCCCCTCCACCGCCGAGGCGATGTTCCTCGGACTGCAGGACGGCATCGTCCAGAACTTCAGCTGGTACTACGTGCTGATCGCCGCGTTCTTCGTCGGCTTCTCGCTGTTCGTCGGCTTCAGCCGCTTCGGTGACATCAAGCTCGGCAAGGACCAGGACGAGCCCGAGTTCTCGACCGGTTCGTGGTTCGCGCTGCTGTTCGCCGCCGGCATGGGCATCGGCCTCGTGTTCTACGGCGTCTCCGAGCCCCTCAGTCACTTCGCCTCCCCGCGCCCGGGCGTCACCGGCAACGAGAAGGAACTCGCGCAGCAGGCACTGACCCAGACCTTCCTGCACTGGGGCCTGCACGCATGGGCGATCTACGTCGTCCTCGGCCTCGCCCTGGCCTACGCGATCCACCGCCGGGGTCGCCCGGTGTCGATCCGCTGGGCGCTCGAACCGCTGCTCGGCAACCGCGTCCGCGGCGGCTGGGGCAACCTGATCGACGTCATCGCCCTGGTCGGCACGCTGTTCGGTGTCGCGACCTCGCTCGGCCTCGGCGTCATCCAGATCGGCGCCGGACTCGAGAGCGCCGGCATCGCCGACAGCAGCATCGTCAGCCAGATCGCCATCATCGCGGTGATCACCGCCGTCACGATCGTCTCGCTCGTCACCGGTGTGACCAAGGGCATGAAGATCCTGTCGAACTTCAACCTGCTGCTCGCCGCCGCGCTGCTGCTCTTCGTGCTCATCGTCGGTCCGACGCAGTTCCTGCTGCGTGACTTCGTGCAGTCGATCGGCTCCTACCTGCAGAACATCGTCGGCCTGTCGTTCAACGTCACCGCGCAGCAGGGTGCCGAGGGCGAGGCCTGGCAGGGCGCCTGGACCACCTTCTACTGGGGCTGGTGGATGTCGTGGGCGCCGTTCGTCGGTGTCTTCATCGCCCGCATCTCCAAGGGCCGCACGGTCCGCCAGTTCGTGTTCGGTGTCCTCCTGGTGCCGACCGCGCTCACGTTCCTGTGGTTCGCCGTCCTCGGTGGTGCGGCCATCCACCGCCAGACCGACGGTGCCGGCGGCCTCGTCGGCTCGGACGGCTCGGTCGACATCGAGGGGTCCCTGTTCGCGCTGCTCGGTGACCTGCCCGCCGGCGTGGTGCTGACCTACGGCGCGATCCTGCTCATCGGCGTGTTCTTCGTGACCTCGTCCGACTCCGGGTCGCTCGTGATGGCGATGATCGCCTCGGGTGGCGACATCGAACCGAAGAACTGGCTGCGCGTCTTCTTCGCCGCTGTGTCGGCACTGCTCGCCGTCGCACTGCTGCTGAGCGGCGGGCTGAACGCGCTGAAGACCGCGGCGATCACGACCGCGTTGCCGTTCAGCATCGTCCTGATCCTGACCTGTTGGTCGACGATCATCGCCTTCACCCGCGAGCGCCGGGCCTACGACAAGGCCGAGCGCGAGGTCCTGCTCGAGCACGTCGGCGCCTACTACGGGCTCGAGGTCGAGGCGCCCTCCGAGCGTCCCGCACGGTCCGCTCTCGGCCGTCCGTGGGCAGCGGTGAAGAGCCGCGTGCGCGGTGGCCGCGGAGCCGCGGCTCCGACCGTGGAGGCCGGTGCGCTCGAGGACTTCCCCGTGCGCCCCGAGTCGATCTCGCCCGACCCGGCGGTCGACCCGAGCCTCGACGCGCGTCCGACGTCGGCCGACACGTCGGCGACGGTGCAGCCCGAGCGCTGACGCGCCGTCGACGCGACCACCTGACGGACGGGAGGCACGGTGCCAGCTGGCACCGTCCCTCCAGGCACGGCCGTCCCGCCGCTGGCGCGTCGCGCCGGTACCGGCTGCTGGGGCCCGCCTCCCGTCCGTCGTCCGTCAGGTGTCGGTCCGCGCGGACGCGACCTCGAGGGTCACGACGACCGCCGCCACGGCGAGCGCGGTGAGCGGCAGCGACACCGCCGGCACCGCGATCGACGCGAGGACGACGAGCACCAGGGCCACCACCGCGGCGTTGGCCCGCGTGGACAACGACGGCCGGATCGCGAGCGCCCAGATCGACAGCACGAACACCGCGACCGGCACCGCGACGGTCGCGGCGACCGAGGCGGACGACAGTGCGACGTGTCCGGCGTCGGCGCTGACCGCGACCTCGATGCCGGCCGGCAGCGCGCCGGCGGCGGCGAAGACGAAGAAATGGCCGTAGCCGAACACGAGCGCGGTGGGCAGCGAGCGGATGTGCGCGTGCTGCTCGCGGGAGAAGTAGATCCACCACATCCCGACGGTGATCACCAGTCCGCAGCCGGCGAGCGCCAGCAGGGCTCCGAGGTGCTCGGTGTGCGCGAGGGCGTCGATCACCGCACCGGCCGAGGCCACCAGTCCCTCGCCCAGGACGATGAGGGTGAACAGCGAGAACCGCTCGGCCAGGTGCCGGGTGTGCCACGGGGTCGTCCCCGTCGAGGTCTGTGCCCAGATCGGCACGGACAGCTCGGCGAGCACGAGGAACGGTGCCGCGTACCCCCAGACGTCGTCGGGCAGGGCCAGGGAGAGCACCCAGAGCAGCTGCACGACCGTGACGCCGACGGCGTGCAGGACGGCGGTGCGGCGGGAGCGGGTGGAGGACACGGCGGCGCGGATCCACTGCCCGACCAGCGCCAGCCGCATGACGACGTAGCCGATGACGCCGATCGTGAAGTCGTCCTCGACCATGGCCGCGTGCACCCCGGCGGCGAGGACGAGCACCCCCGCCATCTGCACGAAGGTCATCACCCGGTAGAGCCAGTCGTCGGTGTCGAACGACGTGGCGAACCAGGTGAAGTTCATCCACGCCCACCAGATCGAGAAGAACACCAACCCGTAGGCCAGGACGGCCGAGGTGACGTGCCCCTCGACCTCGATCTCGTGCAGGTTGGTGGCGGCGAACCCCACGGCGACGACGAACACCAGGTCGAACAGGAGCTCGAGCGGACTCGCTGCCCGGTGTCGTTGGTCGGGGTCGCGCGGCACCATCCGGCGCAGTCCGATGGTCGGCATGGGGCCAACGGTAGGGCATCCCCAGAACGCGGACTGCTGACGGCGGGACCGGTGCTGCCGATCTGTCCGGGTGCAGGCCCAGCACCACCAGACCCCGCCGTCCACGGCCGTGTACGTCGTGCGCGGCCGAACCGTTCCGACAGGAGTCCCGGTGAGCTCACCGCGTCCCGCCGTCCGTCCCAGGTCGTTCCGCCGAGCGGCCGTCAGCGCCGCAGCCGGCGCCCTGACCGTCGCCACGCTGCTGGCGTCCGCCGTCACCCCGGCGCACGCCGCGACGTCCGACACCCGGCGGTCGCCGGCCGATCCGGGTGCTGCGGTTGCCGCACCGCAGGGACAGCCTGGAGGCTCGTCCCGCGTCGGTCCCGCCGCCGACGGCGTGCAGGTGGGTGCCGGCTCCTACGCGCCGACCCCGCCCGACGAGATCACCGACATCGCGGACGTGCGGAAGACGCTCGACCAGGAGCTGTACATCGATCCGTCGAAGGCCGGCGAGCCGGTGCCCACGAACCAGTGGTGGACGGACCTGCTGGTCAGCAAGTACTCCGGCGACATGTGGGCGTACCCGTTCGTCTCGTCGAACAGTGCCGCCGGCACGAAGCTCACGATCCCGACGCGGTGGAACAGCGACGGCACGGCGATGCGTCTGGAGGCACCGGTGACGGTCGGCGGGACCGTCGAACCGAGCCCGGACGCGAGCGACCGCACCCTGGCGGACTTCGAGGACGGACTGCCCGACGGCTGGACCGCGACCGGTGACGCGTTCACGGCAACGGCCACGGGGACGGCCGCCGGGCAGAGCGCGGTCTCCGGGTGGCTCGGCGGACGCTTCCTGAACTCGTTCAGCGACGAGGACGGCGACGGCGCGACCGGCACCCTCACGTCGCCGGCGTTCACGATCGACCGTTCGACCCTGGCGTTCCTGGTCGGCGGTGGCCGGCACCCCGACCACGAAGCCGTGCAGCTGCTGGTCGACGGCGACGTCGTGGCGAGCAGCACCGGGACGGACAGCGAACAGCTGCGGTGGGACAGCTGGGACGTCTCCGCGCACCGGTGGCAGTCCGCGCAGCTGCGGATCGTGGACGACCTGCGCGCCGGGTGGGCACACGTCCTGGTCGACCAGGTCCTGCTCACCGACGCCCCGGACGGCCTCGCCGAGCGCTTCGCGACCACGTTCCGGGCGAAGCAGGCCGACGCGCTCCGCTGGGGTGACTGGAACGTCAGCTGGCGGATGCCGCAGGACGGCCCGGGCGGACAGTACATGGACGTCACGAGCGTGCAGGGTTCGCCGTACGAGTGGTTCGAGTTCCACGGCATGACCCCGCGCCTGACCCTGCAGGACGGCGCCGAGATCACCGACGGGGACGGCGAACCGCTCGACCTGCCGGTGACGACGGACCGGTTCGAGATCCGCCAGGACGGCCACGTCTTCGGGGTGCACGCCCCCGACGACACCACCTTCACCCGGGTCGGGAACACGCTGGAGGCCTCGTCGGGCACGCCCTACCTGGTGCTCAGTGCGGTGCCCGAGCAGGGGTTGTCCCTCGACGACCTGCACCGCACCGCGTTCGCGGTCCCCCGTGACACGACGATGACGTACGCGTACGACCCGGCGGCGGCGAACGTCCGTCAGCAGTGGTCGATCCGCACCGACACGCTGCAGGGCGACAGCCACGACACCGTCCAGGGGTGGCTGCAGCACCAGTACGCCGACGCCACCACGAACCTGCGCTTCACCGGCGCCACGTACGAGACCCCGCGCGGCACCATGCGGACCACCGTCGGCCACGGCGGCTGGACCCTGGACTACGCGTTCACGGGCATGACCCCGATCGGCGCCACACCCGAGGCGGTCGGCGACGACCCGTACTCCGAGCGCATCATGCGCGAGTACCTGCACGACTACGCCGCGAAGACGACGTACGGCGGGGACACCTACTGGGGCGGCAAGGACGTCCTGCAGCTCGCCGAGTACATGACGATCGCGCGGCAGATCGGTGCCACCGAGGACGCCCGGACGCTGCAGGACACCCTCGAGCGCGCCCTGACCGACTGGTACACGTACACGGACGGCGAGGCGGAGCACTTCTTCGCGATGTACCCGACGTGGAAGGCCCTGATCGGGTTCGCCGACTCGTACGGGTCCGCGCAGTTCAACGACAACCACTTCCACTACGGCTACTTCGCGGTCGCGACGGCGATGCTCGGCCGGGTCGACCACGCGTGGGCGGCGAAGTACCAGGGCATGGCGACGCTCGTCGCGAAGCAGTACGCGAACTGGGACCGCGACGACGCCCGGTTCCCGCACATGCGCACGTTCGGGATCTGGGAGGGCCGGTCGAACGCCGGTGGTGTGTCGTCCCCCGGCGGCAACAACCAGGAGTCCTCGTCCGAGGCGATCCAGTCCGAGGCGGGGCTCTTCCTGCTCGGCTCGGTCCTGGGCGACGACGAGATGCAGGCCGCCGGTGCGGTGCAGTACGTCACCGAGCGGGCCGCCGTCCGCGCGTACTGGCAGAACGCCCGCGGCAACCCCGCCTCGGCGTCGTACGACGGCAACGGCGCGTTCCCGGACGAGTACGAGCACGGGCAGGCGGGGATCCTGTTCGACTCCGGGCAGGCCCACGCCACGTACTTCTCCGGCGACCCCGCCTGGATCTCCGGCATCCAGTGGATGCCGATCGCCCCGTGGTTCGACTACTTCGGCTGGGATCCCGGCTTCTCGAAGGCCCTGATGGCCGAGATGATGGCCGCCCGCCCGGAGTCCATCGGGCAGGCCGGGGTCACCGACGGCAACGCGGCACGCATCCAGATGCTCACGAAGAAGTGGTGGGGCGTCGGCAGCTACGGCGACGTGAAGATCACCCGTGACCGGCCGGCCGCGATCGGTGAGCTGCAGGATGCGATCCGCGCCGTCGAGACGAACCACCCCGGGTACGTCACCCGACGAACCGCAGCGAACCCCCTGTACGACCCGGCCACCGACACCCTGCTGGTGAGCGTGGACGACGACGGACGGGTGGTGTTCCCCGACCGGTACTGGACCCCGGAGAACCTGCCCGACTCGCTGGTGCCCACCGAGCTCGACGGTCCCACCGCCGACCGGAGGCCCCAGGACTGGCCGACCCCGTCCCCGCTGATGCCGTTCCTGGTGGACGACTTCCGCGCCGACACCCGGACCATCGACCAGCTGTACGGCGTCGACCTCACCGACCACACCCCCGGCGAGGACACCGAGCACGCCGCACGGGTGTTCAGCGGCATGGGCGACGCGCTCGGCAACGTCGTCCTCGGGTTCCTCGGGCAGTACGACCCGGACACCTACGCCGACGTGCACGCCGCGCTGTGGAAGGCCGACGACCCGGCCGTGACCGGGCAGTCGATGGCCGGCCTTGTGTACCACCAGGCGATGTCGAACCGGACCGTCGGCACCGAGGTCACCGACCGGCACACCTCGGACCCGCTCAGCCAGGTGTTCCGCGCACCCGACGGCACGATCAGCTACGTGCTCGACAACCCCGACACCGTGCAGCACACGTACGACGTCTACGAGGGCGCCGAGGTGATCGGCCAGATCGCGGTCCCGGCGCAGACGCAGATCACCTCGCACCTGGACGCGCGGCTCACCGAGGTGGTCGTCAGCGCCCAGGGAGCCCCGAAGACGATCGTCCCCGGTGCGACCACGACCTTCACCGCCACCGGCTACGACCAGTACGGCGCCACCGTCGCGCTGGACGACGTCACCTGGTCGACCGACACCGGCACGATCAGCGCCGACGGCGTCCACCGTGCATCGGAGCGCGCGGAGCGGGCGACCGTCACCGCCACGATCGGCGGCGTGCACGGGTCGTACGCCTTCCGGGTCGCACCGGCACCGGTCCTCACCGGGTTCGACGTCACGCCCGGCTTCGACCGGCTCGTCGTCGGGACGCCACAGCGGTTCCGTGCCGCCGGCCACGACCAGTACGGCGACCCGGCGGCCCTGCCCGCCGACGTCACCTGGTCGTACACCGGTGCCGGAAGCGCCGGGAGCGACGGCACCGTGACGACCACAGCCGCGGGCTCCGGGTACGTCGTCGCGACCGGTGGCGGTGTCGAGGGCTCGGCGGTCGTCGCCTCGGTGACGTCGATCCCCGACGCCGCAGCGGGTGCCGACGTCGACGCGAGCTCCTCGGACGGCGGCAACGTCGCCGGGAAGGCCGTCGACGGGGACCGCAGCACCCGGTGGGAGAGCGCGCACGGTGTGGACGAGGTCGACTACACGATCGACCTCGGGCGGCTGACCGACGTCGACACCGTGCGGGTGGACTGGGAGAACGCGGCCGCCGCCCGGTACGTGCTGCAGGTCCGGGACACCGCCGACAGCCCCTGGCGCGACGTGCAGACGGTCGACAAGACCACCGCCGACGCGGACACGGTGCCCGTGGGCGAGACCGCCCGGTTCGTGCGCCTGCGCCTGACCGAGCGGCTCACCGGGTACGGGTACTCCATCTGGGAGGTGCACGTGTCCGGTACCCCGGCGGCCTCGACCGTCGACGTCACGGACGTGCTCGTCGCACCGCGCAGCGCGACCGTCCGCGCCGGTGACCGGGTGGAGCTCGCGGCCTACGGCTTCGACCACGACGGGTCCGGCGGGCGGCTCGCCGCGGACCGCCCGGATTGGGCCGTCGACGGCGGCGGAAGTGTCGAACCGGACGGTGTCGTCACCGCAGCGGCCGAGGGCGGTGTGACCGCGACGGTCACGGCCACCGTGCCGGGAGCATCCGGGACGGCCACCGTCACGACCCTCGACGAGGCGACCGACGGTGACGACGACGGCGGAACGGCACCCGCCCGCTCTCGCGACGTGGCCGCCGGCAAGCCCGTCACCACCTCGTCGGACGAGCGCGGCGACCTGTCCGGCGGCAATGCGGTGGACGGCGACGCCCGGACCCGGTGGGCGAGCGCAGCACGCGACGGTGCGTGGTTGGCGGTCGACCTCGGGCAGGTCGTGCCGATCGACCAGGTGCAGCTCGACTGGGAGGCCGCGTGGGCCGAGGCCTACCGCGTCCAGGTCCGCGACGACGAAGACGCCCCCTGGCGGACCGTCGCGGAAGAAGCCCACGGGACCGGCGGCGAGGTGATCCACCGGCTGGAGGGCGACGACGTCACCGGCCGCTGGGTCCGGGTCGTCGCGGACCGCCGGCACACCGCGTTCGGTGTCTCCCTCTGGGACCTCCGCGTCACCTCGACGCAGGGCGAACCGACGCCGGACCTGGCACGACGGGCGACCGTGTCGTCATCGGCCGACGAGGGCGACGGCGTCCCCGCGCGGAACGCCGTGGACGGCGACCCGGGGTCACGCTGGGCGAGCGGACACACCGACGACCAGTGGCTCGCCGTCGACCTCGGCGCACCGCAGCGCCTGCACGGCGCGGTGCTCCGGTGGGAGGACGCCTTCGGACGTTCCTACCGGATCGAGGCGCGGAACGCCGGCGACGACGGGTGGACGACGCTCGCCACCGAGACGGACGGCAACGGCGGCACCGACCGGCACGCCCTGGACGGCTCGTGGCGGTACGTCCGCGTGCACGGTGTCGAACGGGCGACCCCGTACGGCTACTCGCTGTACGACCTCGAGATCCGGTAGCGCCGACGCCCCCGCTTCACGCACACTCGACCGAACAGCCGACAACCGACGGAGACACGATGTCGCAACCGCTCGAATCGCTCATGCACGCCAACCTGTTCGAGGTGTTCGGGGAACGGGACCCCGAGCGTCGCCGCGCCGCGATCGAGCGGACGTACGCCCCGGACGTCGAGTTCCTGGACCCCGACGAGGTCGTCACCGGCCACGACGCGCTGCACGCCAAGGCGCAGCGCCTGCTCGACGAGGCGCCCGGGTTCGTGTTCTCGCCGGCCGGCCCGGTCTACGAGAACCACGGGATGGGGTACCTCGCCTGGCACTTCGGCCCTGAGGGAGCACCGCCCGTCGTGTCCGGCATGGACATCTGCTTCATCGAGGGCGACGTCATCGCGAAGGTCTACACGCTGCTGACCGCTTGACCACCGCCCGCAGGCGGTGGCGATCCTCGGGGGTGAGCGATGCGGTCACCGCGACCGACTGACGGACGGGAGGCCCGGTGCCAGCTGGCACCGGGCCTCCAGTCCGCCTGTCGGCACGGCCGATTCGTTGCCGGATCGAGACACCGGTCCGGCCCGTCGTACGGCATGGTTGAGCCACCGATGGCAGGCAGGACGGAGCGCACGGTGGAATGAGTGGTGGGGTGAGCCACGGTCGCGGTGGTCGTCGTCGTGACGGTGTCGATGTTGCTGGTGGTCCAGACGACCATCTGCGCCGATGCCGTTCCCGGAGAAGCGACGAGCTACTGCACGACCGAGCCGATGATCGGTGTCGCGGGCGCGTGGATCGCCGCCTTCGCCGGTGTCGTCGTGCTCGCGGTCTGCGTGTGGCAGATCGTCCGGGCGGCCCGAGCCGGCTGCGTGCCGATCGACTCATGCCGCTCCAGGAATGTGCGGCGGAACAGCCGTGCGAGGATTCGTCAACCGCACTCCCGAGGGGAACGACCACCATGACCACAGCCCGCACACTCCACTGGGTCAGCACCGTGCTCCTCGCCGTGGGGTTCCTCGGCGTCGGTGCCCTGATGTACGAGGCGTTCTTCGGCCCCGAAGGCGGCGGGGCGAACATCGGCCTCGGCCTCGTCCTCATCCCGTGTCTCGGATCAGGCGTCGTCGGGCTCGCCCTCGGGGCAGCAGCCTTGGTCGCGACGTGGTGGAGCACCCGGGCCGAGCGCTCGCGTGCCGCGGCCCGGTGACACAGATGCCGGCCCAGTCCGCTTCGCGCCCGTGGACCCTGATCGCCGTCGTGGTGCTGGTGGGTTGGGCGCTGGTGACGGCACTGCTGTTCCCGGTCACGGGGATGGACGAGCACGAGGGGCCCGGCGACCAGGTCTGGCGGACGTCGTCGAGTGCACTCGGTGTGCCGCTCTCGCCCGAGTGGGACGTCCTCGTCTGGCTCGCCGCACTCACGCTGGTGCCGGTCGTCGTCGTCGGGCTCGCGTTCCTGCTGCGCCGCCGACGACCGCGCACCGCGCCCGTCAGTCCGTCGCCGGGTGGCCCTGCGCGTTGAGGTGTGCGCGGAGCACGTCACGGACGCTCGTCCACGACTGCACGCCGTAGCGGTCGTTGTCGACGTGGTGCAGCTCCGCCTGCCCGCTGAACATGCTCACGAAGTACTGCATCCCCTGCCACGCCGGGAACGTCTGGTCCGGGTTCTTCGACAGACGCCTACCGACGGCGCTCATCGCGGACAGCGTGCCGGTGGTGCCGGCCCACTGCAGCCGGAAGCGCTCCCCCGTCAGTTCGCCCATGGTGCGCGCGACGTCGCGGGCGGTGACCCGGTCGCCCGCCATCTCGATCACCCGCGGAGCATCGTCGTCCAGCGCGGCGAGCGCCGTGACCCGGGCGACGTCGTCCTTCGTGGTGAAGTCGAGCACCTGGTCCGCCGACGACCAGAACAGCACGAGCCGACGGCCGAACAGGATCATCGGGGCGTCACCGGTGAGCAGGTCCGTGAACATGCCCGTCAGGATCGAGGTCGCCTGCACCGGGGCGGCGTCGAGGTCGGCGGCGAACTCGCGTCACAGCTCGAAATTGCGGTTCGTGCCGGGTGCGATCCGCCGGTAGTCGGCGGAGTAGTCGGACGGGATGAACCGCCGGACGCCCGCCGCCACGGTCGCCGCGAGCAGCGCGCGCTGGGCGTCGACGATCACCGGGCGGGTCCCGCTCACGGCGGAGACCACGACGTCGGATCCGCTGACGGCCCGGGTCAGGCCGTCGTGGTCGCTGTACTCGGCGGTGACGATGTCGACCCGGGGGTCGTCCCCGAAGCGCTCGTCGGCGGTCGTGCTGCCGGGCCGGGTGAGGACCCGCACCCGCACGTCGTGCTGGGTGAGTTCGCGGACGATGCGGTGCCCGAGGTCACCGGTGGCGCCGGCGACGAGGATGGTGGTGGTCATGGGCGGGGCCTCACTGCAGTGGTGGTCGACGTGGTCGTCGTGGTGCGCCGTCGGGATCGCTCCGGGACGGCGAGGGGGTGTTCGAACGAGGGGTCGGCGTGGTCGGGTCCGGCGGGGCCGAGCCCGGCGGTGAGGGCGACGCGGGCCAGCAGCCGGCGCAGCGTCGTCTGTTCGTCGTCGTCGAGGTGCCGCATGAGCACGCCCTCGGCGCTGCGCAGGGCGGACCGCGTCCGGGCGAGCAGGGCCCGGCCGGCGTCGGTGGGGTGGACCTGCCGCACCCGCCGGTCCGTCGGGGCGGGGCGGCGTTCGACGAACCCGCCCGTCTCGAGCGCGTCGACGATGTAGGTCATCTGCGTCTTGTCGATCCCGAGGCGCTGCGCGAGTCCGAGTTGCGACGACGGTTCCTCGGTGGTGGTCGCGACGAGCACCTGGTAGCCGCGGGGACCGCCAGGTACGTCGGCGACCGCTTCGCTGCCCAGCCGTGTGAAGCCCTGGAGCGCCAGCGGCAGCGCCCACCCGAGCTCGGATTCGATCCCCTCGGCACCCCAGTCGATCTCGGGGAGCGCATCGGTCGGCATCGGACTGTCCATGGTGCAGAACATACCGCCACAAGATCGTCTTGCGCAAAGATCATCTGTGGTCGGGACGGAGCGCTGTCGCGACGTCGAGCCCCGAGGAGCCCATGCCGGACACCGCGGCCATCACCCCGTTCACCGTCGAGGTCCCCCGGACAGAACTCGACGACCTGCGCCGACGCCTGCTGGCCGAACACTGGTCGACGGGCTACGCCGGTACACCGACCTGGTGTTCTTCAACGAGGTCGCGCGCGGCGGGCACTTCGCGATGCTCGCACAGCCGGACCTGCTCGTCGACGACGTCCGTGCGACGTTCCGCGGGCTCCGCCGAAGGCCACCGACCGCACCACCAGGAACAGGGCGTAGCCGATCATCGCGGCGCCCAACGTCGGCACGAGCCACGCGCGGGCGTCGCCGTCGACGGCGGTGTTCACGAAACCGAGTCCGGGGATCGAGTACCAGACCCGGCCCATGACCTGCGCGGCGACGACCCGCTCGGGGTCGACGGCTGCGTTGTTGTCACCCTTGAAGGTGAACAGGCGGCGACCGTCGGCACCGACGGCGATGGCGACGACCCGGTGCGAGATCACCCCGGGCCGGTCGACCCGGATCTGGTAGGTGACGATGTCGCCGACGCCGATGTCCGCGGGGTCCACCGGGCGGACGACCGCCAGGGTGCCCGGCGGCATCCCCGGCTCCATCGAGCTCGTCAGCACGGTGAGCGGCACCGACCCGGTGATGCGCGGCACCGCGATGGCCAGCGCGGCGATCCCCACCACGGCGATCAGGAGCAGGACCGCGACCGTCTGCCCCAGCAGCCGGAGTGCGCCCGACCAGCGGGTGACCGGCGCCTGCTCCCGCTTCGGCGGTGCGGACGTCACGACGTCGATCGCAACGAGAACAGCTGGAGGCCGGACGTGCTGCAGTCGGCGACGGTCATCGTGTTGGTGCTGCCGGACCCGTTCGACGCCGTCAGGCACAGGTCGTTCCGGTTGCGGAACCGGAAGAGCCCGCTGCCCGCGCCGACCGCTTCGGCCGTCCACTTCTGGGCGCTGATGTCGTTGACGGGACGGAGCACGGCGGACCGGTCGCTCGGGGCGTCCCAGTACAGCGACGAGTTCGACGGCGAGGTGACCCGGAGCCAGGAGTCCTCGGGCGTGAACTGCCAGGTCTGGGTCGCGCTCGTCGTGCAGGACGTCGTGACGATCGGCGAGCCGGAGGCCGTCCCCCCGCTGGCGATGCACGTGCCGGTGGCGTCGTTCCGCAGGACGTAGCGGCTGGTGGCGGTGAGCCACCCGGTGGCGTGCTGGATGCCCGGCGACATCGGCGAAGCGTTGCCGCCCGTGCCCGTGGCGACCGCGCGCACGGTGTACGCGTAGTACTTCGAGACCAGCAGCCCGGTGTCGGTGAAGGACCGGACGGACGCCGGCACGACGCGGACCAGGACGCCGTCCCGGTACACGGCGTAGGAACCGATGCCGCTCGTGTCCGCGGGTGCTGCCCACGTGAGCGTGATGCTGCTGTCGGTCTCGGCGGTCTTCGACGGCACGGACGGTGTGACGGTGTCGGCGATGACCTGGGCCGCGCGGGCGTGCGCGATGCCGGTCCAGGATCCCTGTCGGGCGGTGACGGTCGCGTCGAGCGTGGTCGCGCCTCCGGACAGGTCGAAGCGCTGCCCCTGACTGACCGACGTCCGCACACAGGTCGAACGGCTGGCACCGGCAGCGAGGGTGGCGACCACGGGGGCGATCGTCGTGCCCGAACCGGTGATCGCAGCACTGGACGGAGCGCCCGAGCAGGGGTTGGCGTTGGTGGACTGCCAGATGTCGACCTGGACGGCGCTCGACAGGGCCGATCCGGCGGTCGCGGCGAGCGACAACGTGGTGGCCGCGGGCACGGACCCCGAGTTCGACACCGTGACGAGCGCGGTGCGGGTCAGCGCGTCCGAGGAGTACGTGGTGGCGAGGTCCTCGACGCCACGGATGCCGACGGCCACGGACCCGGTCGTGGCCGCGGCCCGGACGGACTGCGCCGGAGCGGTCCAGGTCGCCCAGGCAGTCCCGCCGCCCGCGAGCTCGATCGCGACGACCGCGGCGGCCGTCGCTCCGAGCAGGAGCACTCGTCGACGTCGTGTGCTGTCGGTCATGATCCTGCCTGCGTCCCGCTGATGGTGGTGGTGAAGTCGGCGCTGAGGCCCTGCTGCGAGGCGGCCGCATCCGCCGGCATCGCGACGGCGAGGCACAGGACGACGTCGGCCCCCGGCCGCAGGGTGATGCCTGCGGACCGCGGCGAGGTGGAGTCGAGGGTGCCGGACCACGTGGGGCGCACGCTGCCGGACCGGCACGCAGCCGCCGACGTCGCAGCGCCCACGGTCACCCGCAGGTCGCTGCGCACGGCGGACGCCGAACCCGACGCCGTCGTCGTGCCGGCGCGTCCCGTCGCGACACCGAGGTCGAGCGGGACGTCCCCGGTGTTCGTCGCGGTGACCACGCCGAACTCGGTGGCGCCCGGGTACAGCGGTGCAGACGGCAGCGTGAGGCTGCTCAGCGACAGGTCCGCCGAACCGGCGGTGATCGTCGCCGGCTGGGTGGACGACCGGGCGCTGAGGAGTGCGAACGTGCCACCGTCGGTCGAGATCGCGACGACGACCACGACCCCCACCGCGGCGACGGCGAGCAACGTCGCCGCCGGCCAGCCGGTCAGCGCAGCCCCTCGGCGCCGGTGTTTCACGCCTGGGTCAGGGTCACGGCGATGGCGTCGAGGTCGACCGACCCGTTCTGCATGCCGTCCTCGACACCGGCGGTGGTGCTCTTCGGGAACGTGATGGTCACCCCGACGCGGACGTCCTGCTGCGAGCCGGTCTGCCCGGTCACCGTGTACGGCGCACCGGCACCGGAGACCCCGTCACCGCTCGCGGTGAGCACGGCGTTCGCCGACAGGTACTTCGCCAGCGCGACGTCGGCGGGGGCGGACGTCGAGGTGGCCTCGACCGAAGCCGGATCGACGGCCAGGGTCGCCTTCAAGCCCTTGCCGTTCGCGGTGACGACCATGTCCTGCGAGTAGGTGACGACGTCGCCCGGCACGATCGGGTAGCCGTCCAGGGTCGAGAGCGGCGACCCACCGTTGACGGTCCAGCTCGCCGCCTGCGTGGTCGGCTTGATCGCGAGCGCGCCGGCGACGATGTGGCCCCCGGCGGTCGCTGCGCTGGAGTTCCAGAGCGCGAACGTCCCGGCGCCTCCGAGCAGGAGTGCGACGCCAGCGGCGCCGATGATCGAGGCGGTGATGATCTTCTGCATGGTGTGCTCTCTACGACGTCGGACGTCGGATACGCGTCGACCATGTCCAGTCGAACAGCTCGATGAGCTGGTGGCAGCCGGCCCCTGGTGAGGGGGCGGCGCATCGACCGAGGGACGTGGTGCTCGACCTGCTGGGAGTGGCAGGTGCAGGAGACGAACCCTGCGAGCAGTGACCGGCCGACGGCCGACCTTGCTGCTGCGCTGAGTATGACATGACAACGACCCACGTGCCGAACTGCGCGGAGGCACAGGCGGACTGACAGCTTGACGGTCCCTCATGGATCGGCAACGGTCCGCCGCCCCTTGTCGGCAGGTTCAGATAGCGCTACTCTCCGATAGTGCGAATATCCGAACTTGCCCGAGCGTCGTCGACGCCGGTCACCGCCGTCAAGTACTACCAGCGCGAGGGCCTGCTGCCCCCTGGTGAGAAGTCCGCGCCGAACCAGACCGCCTACGACGACCGGCACGTCGAGCGGGTCCGGCTCGTCCGGGCACTCCTGGAGACCGGCGGGCTCTCCGTCGCCGTCGCGAAGCAGGTCCTCGCCGTGCTGGACGCCGAGACGGCACCGCTGGCCGAGGTCTTCGCCGTCGCCCAGTACGCGATGACCACCCCGCGGTCCCCCGAGTCCGAGGCGACGCCGGAGGCACGTGCCCGGATCGAGGAACGGGTGTCGGCCGCCGGCTGGTGCGCGACGTCGGACAACCCGGGACTCGAGACCGCGGCGCGGGCACTCGACGGGCTGCGCACCATCGGGTTCGACGCCCCGGACGACTACCTCGACGCCTACGTGTCGGCAGCGGCGAGCGCAGCACGCGCCGACGTCGCCGCGCTGCAGCACCGCGACGGCCGGACCGCGATGGCGGAGCTGATGGTGATCGGCACCGTCCTCGGTGATCCGCTCTTCGCGGGACTCCGGCGCCTGGCGCAGCAGGACGCCACCCACGACCTGTTCCCCGTCGCCGACACGGACGAGGCCGGCGCATGAGCGCGCCAGGCCGGATCGCCGCCGTGCGCCGAGCGGTGGCGTGGCACCCGGCACTCATGGCCGTGGCCGGCCTGATGGTCGTGGCCACCGCGGTCTGCGTCGTCGGCCTCGTCGTGGACCCCCGGACCATCCTGGGGGCACCGGCGTGGGCGAAGCCGCTGAAGTTCTCGCTGTCGATCCTGCTCTACGCGGTCACCTGGGCGTGGCTCATCGCCCACCTGCCGAAGTGGCGGACGCTCGCTCGGCGGCTCGGCACCGTGGTCGCCGTGGCCCTGGTGGTCGAACAGGCGCTGATCGTGTGGGCCGCCGCGACCGGCACGACGAGCCACTTCAACGTGTCGAACAGCGTGCACGTGGTCGTGTGGGCGGTGATGGCGGTGGCGATCACGACGCTCTACCTCTGCACCTTCGTCACCTCGATCGCCCTGTTCTTCCTGCGTCTGCCGACCCCGGCGCTGACGATCGCCGTCCGTGCCGGTGCCGTCATCGCACTCGTCGGCATCGGGGTCGCCTTCCTGATGACCGGCCCGACCCCCACCCAGCTCACTGCTCCGGACGGGATCGTCGGCGCCCACACGGTGGGGATCGCGGACGGCGGCCCAGGGGTGCCGCTGCTCGGGTGGAGCACCGTCGCCGGTGACTACCGGGTCGCCCACTTCGTCGGCATGCACGCCCTGCAGGTACTCCCGCTGGTCGCGCTCGTGCTCGCCGCCGCCGGTCGGCGCCTGCCGTGGCTGGCAGACCAGACCACGCAAGTGCGGATCGTGGTCATCGTGGCGGTCGCATGGGCAGCGGGCACCGTGCTCCTCACGGTGCAGGCCGCGGTCGGACAGTCGGTGGTCCATCCCAACGGCGTGGTGGCAACCGCGGCGTGGGCACTCGTGCTGCTCGCCGCGGCCGCGAGCGTGACCGTCCTGTTCCGCGCCTGCACCGCTCCGGTGGGGCGACTGCGCTGACGGGTCGCGGGCCGGACGACCCCACCGGTCGCAGGTCAGCGGGCCCGGAGCCCTCGGGAGACCAGGTCGGCGGCAGCACGGGCTTCCATCGCCCACCCGGGGCGATCGATCCCGGCCCCGATGCCGTGCAGCAGCATGAGCACCGTGCCGGAGGTGACGTCGGACCGGATGGCACCGTCGGCGGCCGCGCGCGCCAGCAGCTCGGCGAGCGTCCGCTCGAGCTCTCCCCCGCCTTCCGCCTGGGTGGTGGCGTCGACCATTGCTGCGAGGGTGCGCGCGAGCCCCGCGTGGTCGACCACGTGCTCCACGAACCCGCGCAGGAAGTCGTCGAGGCTCTCGCCCGGGGGGAGCGTCGAGTCGCGAGCACGCTGGCACAGGACATCGACCTCGCCCCGGTACACCGCCGCCGCCAGCGCTGCACGCGTCGGGAAGTGCCGGTAGAGGGTGCCGACCCCGACCCCGGCGCGTCCGGCGAAGTCGTCGAAGCGCAGCTGCTCGTCACGCTCGAACGCCGTCCGGGCAGCGGCGACGATCGCGTCGCGGTTCCGTCGGGCGTCAGCACGCATCGGCTTCTCAGCGGGCATCGGCTGCTCGTCCGGCACAGGCACTCCTTGACAAGTGGAAATGATCTCCATATCTTCCAAGTGGAGATCGTCTCCAGAATAGCGGACAGGTGCCTGATGCGGATCCTCATGCTCGGACGGGGCGTCATCGCGACGATCTACGGCCAGGCCCTCCAGCACTCCGGACACCACGTCGACCACCTGGTGCGGCCCGGGCGCGCGGCCGAGTACGGCGACACCGTGCAGACCGACGTCATCGACGGCCGCCGCGGCCCCCTGGGCCGGCGGACCCGGACGACGTCGCCGACGCGACTGGTCGAGTCGATCGAGACGGCGGACGCGTACGACCTCGTCGTCGTCAGCGTGGGCCACCATCGGCTGCAGGATGCCGTGACCTCCCTGGCGCCCCACATCGGTGACGCGACGGTGCTGGTCCTCGGCAACGTGTGGGACGAACCCCTCGCCGCGGTCGCACCGCTCGCCGCGGAGCGGGTGCTGTTCGGGTTCCCGGGCGCCGGCGGCGGGTTCGACGCCGACGGGGTCCTGCACGGTGCCGTCCTCCGGTCGGTCCGGCTCGGGACGACCGGCACGGCTCCGGACCGGCAGGAGCTCGTGCGGTCGGTGTTCCAGCGGGCCGGGTTCACCGTGCAGGACGAGGACGACATCCGCGGGTGGCTGTGGCTGCACGTCGTGCTCGACGCCGGCATGTTCGCGCAGGCCCTGCACAGCGGTGGTCTGGCGACGATGGTCGGGGATCGGCGGGCGCTCCGCGAGGCGTTCCGGATCGGGCGGGAACTCCTCCCGGTGCTGGAGGCGCGGGGCGTCGACCTCTCCCGACACCGCTCCACGACGCTGCCCGTCCGGCTGCCGGGGACGTCGGCAACGCTCGTCGCCGCGGGCACTGCGCTGGTCCCGATCGCGCGTGCGAGCCTCGCCGCGCACGACGACCCGACCGCCGCGGAACCCCTGGCGGTCCTCGAGGACGTCCGGCGGACCGCCGCCGCCCTGGGCATCCCGACCCCGCGCCTCGACCGGGCGGCGCGACGCGCCTGACGACGGGTGCGGGCGGTGGACGCGACCAGCAACGGCCTGGAGGCTCGGTGCCAGCT
>NZ_MJGM01000087.1:237160-254471 GCF_001864905.1 Curtobacterium sp. MCBA15_007 | reverse complement strand
GGAGGCTCGGTGCCAGCTGGCACCGAGCCTCCAGTCCGGCACGGCGAGCGTTCCGGACCCGCCCGTTACGCTGTCCCCGTGTCAGAGCCGCGCCGCAGTCCGGGGAACCAAGCTTCACTGCGTGAAGCCAACCGGGGCCGGGTCGTCAGCGCGGTCAAGCGGCACGGCGGGCTGACCCAGGTCGAGCTCGCCGGGGTCACCGGACTCTCCCCCGCGACCGTGTCGAACATCGTCAAGGAGCTCGTCGCGACCGGCGCCCTGCACGCGACGCCGAGCACCTCGAGCGGCCGCCGGGCGCTCCGCGTGACCCTGCCGCACGGCCTCGGGCTGGTCGCCGGGGTGCACGTCTCACCGCGGCACCTACGGCTGGCGCTGTCGGACCTGAACGGCGCCGTGCTGGCCGAGCGGCACATGCCCCTGGCCCGCGACCACCGGGCCGATGCCGAGCTCGACAAGACCGCGCTGCTGGTGCTGGACATGGCGGAGTCCATCGAGTCGTCGATGGACGAGGTGCTCGCCGTCGGCCTCGCCGTGGCCGCCCCGATCGACGCCCGCACCGGGATGACGGCGCGCGGCGGGATCCTGCGCGGCTGGGACGGCATCGCACTCGGCCAGTCACTCGCCCGGCGGATGGACAAGCCCGTGCAGGTCGACAACTCGGCCAACCTCGCCGCCATGGCCGAACACCGGAGCGGCGCCGCCCGGGGTCGCGACACCGTCGTGACGCTCGACGTCGGCAACGGCATCGGCGCCGGACTCGTGCTGGGCGGGCACCTGTTCCGCGGGCACCACGGCATCGCCGGCGAGTTCGGGCACACCCCCGTCCTGCCGAACGGGCCGCTGTGCCGGTGCGGCAACCGCGGGTGCCTCGAGGCGATCGCCGGAGCACCCGCCGTGCTCGAGGGCGTGCGCGACGAGGTCGGCACCCTCAAGCTGGCGGACCTGATCCTGCGCGCCATGGCCGGTGACCAGGTCTGCATGCGCGCCGTCGCCGAGGCCGGGCGGGCGATCGGTTCGGCGGCGGTGGGCCTGTGCAACGTCCTCGACCCCGAGCGGGTCGTCGTCACCGGCGAGTTCGCCCGTGCCGGGGAGCTGCTGCTCGGCCCGATGCGGCACGCCCTCGAGTCGTCGTTGATCGTCGACGTCGACGGCACCCCGGACGTGGTGCAGGGACAGCTCGGCGAGAAGGCCTCGGTGACCGGCGCGCTGGCCCTGGCGATCGAGGCCGTGGACGTGACGCGCGCACGCTAGGCGGACCCGCGCCGGGGCGTGCCGGCCGGGCGCTCCGTGCTGCACCGGCCGCACCGCTCCGCGCCCACCGGATAACGTTTTCGTCACGGCACGCGGTCCTTGCGTTCAACTCTTGCAGCCAAGAACGCTCACTGTCACACTCAGGGCACCGCCGATGGGGGCGGTCCACTGTTGGAGGACGTTTCAATGAAGAAATCCACCACACGAGCGATGCTGGGCGTCAGCGCCCTGCTGCTCGCGATCACCACCCTGGCGGGCTGTTCCAACGGCGCGGACGCCGGGACCGGTTCCGGCGGAGGCGGCGGAGACGCGTCGAAGGCCAAGATCGGCCTGCTCCTGCCCGACTCCGTCACCGCCCGGTACGCCAGCGCCGACCGTCCGCTCTTCACCGCCGAGGTGAAGAAGCAGTGCAGCGGCTGCTCGGTCATCTACGCGAACGCCGACGGCGACGCGTCGAAGCAGCTGCAGCAGGCCCAGTCGATGCTCACGCAGGGCGTCAAGGTCCTGGTCCTCGACCCGTTCGACGGCGAGGCCGCTGCGTCCATCGTCCAGCAGGCGAAGGCCAAGAAGGTGCCGGTCATCTCGTACGACCGACTCATCAACAGCCCCGACCTGAGCTACTACATCTCGTTCGACAACGAGAAGGTCGGTGAGCTGCAGGGCCAGGCGCTCGTCGACGCCCTCAAGGCCAAGAAGGTCCCCGAGGGCTCGGGCATCATCATGGTGAACGGCTCCCCGACCGACAACAACGCCTCGCAGTTCAAGAAGGGCGCCCACTCGGTCATCGACGACAGCGGCTACAAGGTGCTCGCCGAGTACGACACCCCCGGATGGGACCCCGCCAAGGCGCAGGACTGGGCAGCCGGCCAGATCAGCAAGCTCGGCAAGGACAAGATCACGGGCGTCTACGCGGCGAACGACGACACCGGCGGCGGTGTCATCGCGGCCCTGAAGTCGGCCGGCGTCACCGAGCTCCCGCCCGTCACCGGGCAGGACGCCTCGCTCGCAGGCATCCAGCGGATCCTCGCCGGTGAGCAGTACATGACCGTCTACAAGGCCTTCAAGCCCGAGGCGTCGAAGGCCGCCGACCTGGCGATCCAGTTCGCCAAGGGTGAGACCCCGAAGGGCGACACGACCGTCGACACCGCCGGCGGCGCCAGCGTCCAGTCGACGCTGCTCGACCCGGTCGCCGTCACCACGGACAACGTCGAGTCGACGGTCGTCAAGGACGGCCTGTACGAGGTGTCGAAGATCTGCACCGCGCAGTACAAGTCGGCCTGCGACAGCGCCGGCATCAAGTAGGTCCGACCCCCTCTGCCCGCCCGGTCCGACTGCGGACCGGGCGGGCCTCACCGATCGAGGACGACACCCGTGAGCACGACACCCGTGAGCAACGCGTCACCAGCAGCACACCCCTCCGCCGAACCGGTGATGTCCCTGCGCGGGATCACCAAGCGGTTCGGCGCCGTCCAGGCCCTCAGCGACATCGACTTCGACGTCTACCCGGGCGAGGTGGTCGCCATCGTCGGCGACAACGGCGCCGGCAAGTCGACGTTCGTGAAGATCCTCGCCGGGGTCTACACCCCGGACGGCGGCACGATCACGTTCGGCGGTGACGAGGTCACCGTCCCGAACCCCGCGGCGGCCCAGACCCTCGGCATCGCGACGGTGTTCCAGGACCTCGCCCTCGCCGACAACCTCGACGTGGTCTCGAACCTGTTCCTCGGCCGCGAGATCGCGCACCCGTTCCTGGACGAGGAGGAGATGGAGCGCCGCTCGTGGGAGCTCCTGCAGCAGCTCGCGGCCCGGATCCCGTCGGTGCGGATCCCCATCGCGTCGCTGTCCGGTGGGCAGCGGCAGACCGTGGCGATCGCCCGTTCACTGATCGGCGACCCGCAGGTGGTCGTCCTCGACGAGCCCACCGCCGCACTCGGTGTCGCGCAGACCGCCGAGGTCCTGAACCTCGTCGAACGCCTGCGCGAGCGCGGCCTCGGCGTCGTGCTCATCAGCCACAACCTCGCGGACGTGCAGGCCGTCGCCGACCGGGTCGCGGTCCTGCGGCTCGGGCGCAACAACGGCACGTTCCGCATCGACGACGTCTCCTACGAGGAGATCATCGCGGCCATCACCGGCGCCACCGACAACGCCGTCACCCGTCGCGCCGCCGCCCGGACCGAGCAGGAGACCAGCGCATGAGCAAGACCGACGAGACCCTCACCGCGGCGACCCCGACCCCCTCGGCGGCCGACCTGCAGGACGAGCGGCTCCTGCGCGACCAGGGGATCGGCGGCGCGGCGAAGGCGTTCGTCCGGCGGGTCCGCGGCGGTGACATCGGTTCGCTGCCGGTGGTCGTCGGGCTCATCGTCATCTGGGCGGTGTTCCAGGCGCTCTCCCCCGACTTCCTGTCCCCGGGCAACCTGGTCAACCTCGCCCTGCAGTGCGCGGCGGTCGGCACCATCGCGATCGGCATCGTGCTCGTGCTGCTGCTCGGCGAGATCGACCTGTCCGTCGGCAGCGTCAGCGGGCTCTCCGCCGCGATCCTCGGCCAGGGCCTCACGACGCTCGGCTGGCCGCTGTGGCTCGTGATCACCGTCGCCCTGGCCGTCGGTGCCGCCGCCGGTCTGCTCTACGGCCTGCTGTTCACCCGCTTCGGGGTGCCGAGCTTCGTCATCACGCTCGCCGGTCTGCTCGGGTTCCTCGGGCTGCAGCTGCTCATCCTCGGCCCGAACGGCTCGATCAACCTGCCGTACGACTCGCCGATCGTGCAGTTCGCCTCGGCGTCGTACCTGCCGCCGTGGCTCGCCTACCTGCTCGCTGTCCTGGCCGCCGGAGGACTCTTCTTCACCGAGATCCGCCGCGCTGCCCGTCGCCGTCGCGCCGGACTGTCGACCGGGGCGGTGTCCCTGACGATCGTGAAGTCCGTCGCCCTGTTCCTCGGCCTGGCGCTGATGGTCTGGTACCTGTCACGCGACTTCGGCACCGGCACCTCGTTCGTGTTCTTCATCGTGCTGGTCGTGCTGATGAACTTCGTGCTCAAGCGCACCCGCTGGGGCCGTTCGGTCTTCGCGGTCGGCGGCAACGTCGAGGCTGCACGGCGCTCCGGCATCCGGGTGAACCGCATCTACATCTCGGTGTTCATGCTGACCTCGCTCTTCGCCACCGTCGGCGGCATCCTCGCCGCCGCCCGCCTCAACTCGGCGAGCCTGTCGTCCGGTGCCGGCGACACGAACCTCAACGCGATCGCCGCCGCGGTCATCGGGGGGACGAGCCTGTTCGGCGGTCGTGGCAGCGCCTGGTCGGCCCTGCTCGGCATCATCGTGATCCAGTCGATCTCG
Organism: Curtobacterium sp. MCBA15_007; assembly: GCF_001864905.1. NCBI lineage: Bacteria > Bacillati > Actinomycetota > Actinomycetes > Micrococcales > Microbacteriaceae > Curtobacterium > Curtobacterium sp. MCBA15_007. The sequence goes on along the minus strand of NZ_MJGM01000087.1, from coordinate 249,885 downwards.
AACGGCCTCACCCTGCTGAGCCTCGACTCGTCGATCCGCTACATGATCACCGGCGCGGTCCTGCTGCTGGCCGTCATCATCGACTCGCTCTCACGGCGCAGCCGCGCCAGTCACGGCGCGGCCTGAGCGGGGCCCTGGACCCCGCCACGTCGGCGGACGGGAGGCACGGTGCCAGCTGGCACCGTGCCTCCCGTCCGTTCGTCCCTGACAGTTCACCGCCTGACTTGGCCACCTGGCCAAGTCAGGCGGTACGGTCGGTCCATGACCCTGCACCAAGAGCACCGCAGCATCGAGGAACGGCGGCATCAGCTCGTCGACGCGGCGATCGCTGTCCTGCGCGACGGCGGGATCGCCGCGCTCACCACGCGCGCCGTCACCACGGCCGCCGGACTCCCGCACGGTGCGTTCCACTACTGCTTCGCCTCGAAGTCGGCGCTGTTCCGGGCGGTGCTCGAACGACAGCTGCGGGGCGCGATGGCGGCCGCGTTCGCGACGCCGACCACACGGCTCGTTCCACGGGCGCGGATCGCCGCGGGCCTGGCGGCGCACCTCGGGCAGACCAAGAGCGACCCGGCGACCGCACTCGCCCTCGTCGAACTCGTCACGCACTCCCGTCGCGATGCCGACCTGGCAGAGCTCGCCGCGTGGGAACAGGGGGCGTACCTCGAAGCCGTCCGCGCGCACGTCGACGCCTGGTCGAGCGAGGACGGGATCACGTGGGCGGTACCCGTCGAGCAGGTCGCACGCCTGCTCATCGCGACCGCCGACGGCGTCAGCGGGTCGTGGCTCGCCGATCGTGACGACACCGCCGCTTCCGAGACCGTCGCCACGGCGGCTCGGGCGATCGCCAGCCTCGTCGGCGGCGGTGCCTCGTGAAGTGGCTCTTCCTCGGGATCGCGATCGTCGCCGAGGTCACGGGTGCCCTGTCGATGCAGGCGGCCGTCGAGCAACCCGCCTGGTACGCCGTCGTCGCCGTCGGGTACGTCACCGCCTTCGTCATGCTCATCCGGGTGCTCCGGAGCGGCATGGCCGTCGGGGTCGCCTACGGCATCTGGGGCGCGTCCGGGGTCGCGCTGACCGCGGTGCTCGCCGCCGTCCTGTTCGGGCAGGCCCTGACGCTCACGATGATCATCGGGATCGCGCTCATCGCGGTGGGCGTGCTCCTGGTCGAGATCGGGTCCCAGCGGGCGCTGGCACGTCGCGAGCAGGAGGCCCGCTGATGGGGTGGGTCCTGCTCGCGATCGCGATCGTCACCGAGGTCGGCGCGACGATCAGCCTCAAGCTCGCGACGGACGGGAAACGCGTCTGGTACGTCGCCGTCGTCGCGGGGTACCTGACCGCGTTCAGCCTGCTCGCGGTCGCGTTGACGCTCGGCCTGCCGATCGGGGTGGCCTACGGCATCTGGGCCGCGACGGGCGTCGCCCTGACCGCCGTCCTCGGACGCGTGCTCTTCCGCGAACCGCTCACGGCGCTCATGCTCGGCGGGATCACGCTGATCATCGCCGGCGTGCTCCTCGTCGAACTCGGGCACTGAGCGCCGTGCCAGTTTCGCCTGGTGCAAGGTTGCACGCGTGGTGCGACCCTGATGCTTCGCACCACGTGTGCAACCTCGCACCGGTCAGCGACGGACAGACCCTGGGGTCAGCTCGATGAACGGATGCGGTCCTGAGCAAGGGCGATCCGGATCGTCTCGAGTGCCGTCAGCCCGAGCGCCGCGTCGGCGGTGGCGGTACCGCCGCGCACCATCGCGATCCCTCCGGCCACGACCGGCTCGGTCGGCAGGACTGCCCGGTGCCCTGCGTGCCGATGGATGACCACGGTCGTGGTGTGCCCGACCGCGGTCCGCCGAGCTGCGATGCGGCGAGCGCTCTGGGCACTCGGCCAGACCTGGTCGTCCTCTCCGGCGATCAGGACGAGCTGCGGTATCCGCTCGACGGGTACCGCCGCTGCCCGAACCCGGTCCGGGGCAGCTTCGTACGAGTGTTCGTAGAGCGATCGGAAGCGCGGTGGTTCCTCCCGCCGCCAGGTGTCCCACGCCAACGGCACGTGCGGCAGTAGCGATCCGTCGAGGGTCCAGTGCGATCGTTCCACGCCCTCGTCGTCCGGCCAGGGCCACACCACGTCGGTGGGTGCGAACGCGATGACGCCCGCGACCGAGGGGCGGAGGGCGCCGAGGACCAGCGCGGCCTCGGCCCCGAGGGACGTCCCGACGAGCCAGACCCGATCGCAGGTCCGCTCGAGATCGTCGATACGGGCGAGGAAGAGCTCGAGGGGGACGGACCACGGTCCCGGTTGCTGGCCGGCTCCCCCGAACCACCGGATCGATTCAGCGACGTGCCCGAGTTCCGCGAAGACCCGCGCGCGGTCCTCGTCGATCCGCCCGCTCGACCCCGCGAGCACCAGGACGCCGGTCCCCGATCCGCGGGGAGGGACGAACCGAACACCTTCTGGGTCGCTGAGCCCGATTCGCTGCACGGGACCAGCATGGCCGCTCCGATCAACCGTCGCGAGGAACGCTGTTCGCAGCACGGGACGCCGACACCGCACCGACGACGAGCGCCGCCAGCGTGGTCGCCAGGGACAGCCCGAGCAGCACCACGTAGAGCACCGGGATGAGCTGGGCCGGTACGGACACGATCGCCACGACCGCGGCGGCGATGAGCAACGGCCGCATGACCCGGCGGGCGGCCCGGTGTCCGGCGTGCCAGGCAGCGTCGCTCCGCATGAGCGACGGCAGTCGGATACCCGCTGCGCGGTTCCGTCCCAGGCCCTCTGCAGCGATCGACACGATGCCCCAGATCGCCGCCTCGACGATGAGCAGGAGCACGGCGCAGCCGATCGCGGCCCACCAGCCCGGACTGTCCATCACGGCCTCCCCGCACCACGCTAACGCGCGGTGGAGGCGGCGCGCGCGAGGTCAGGAGACCGGCGCGCCTGCCGAATCGATCTCGGCCAGGATCCAGTCGCGCCGCCGCTTCTCGATCATCGACAAGACGGTGACGAACGCTGCAGCGCAGACGATGAGCACGACGAACAGCCAGCGCCACGGACCCAGCGTGGCGAGTGCGGACGCCGCCAGGCCGAGGAGGCCGAGGCCCATACCGATGAGCGCCGGGATCGCCATCCGCGTCGACCGTCGCTGCCACGCGAGCAGCGCCCGCACGAGCGGCATGGTCTCGGGCGTCATCGCGGCCCGCCCACTGAACTGCCGGGTCACGGACTTGCGGTCCGCAGGGGTGAGCGCGCCGAGCGGCCGTTCGGGCGTGTCGACGATGTAGGGCAGCAGCCTGCGGTGCCGTCGAGCGCGGACCCAGGCGGTCACCGCCACGACCGCTCCGGCGACGGCGAGGAGGAACCAGACCAGCATGCTGAGCCGCAAGGCGGCGGGGGCAGTGGCGGCCACCCAGAGGACCGACAGCGCGGCGAGTCCCGCCTGCTGCGACATGACGACCACGGTCGGCCCGTGCTCGACCAGGTGCTCCGCGCGCCGCGTCGCCTCGGCGAGGTCGCTCGGGTTCACCACCCGGGGACCTCGACCCGGACCGAACTGATCCGGCCGGAGCGCGTCGTCGCCGTCACGGCCGGGTCGTAGCTGTCGGCTGTCGCCAGGTAGAGGGTGCGACCGTCCTCGCCACCGAGCGCACAGTCGATCGCGCACTCCCCGGGCGCGTCGACGCGGTCGGTCACCTCGCCGCCCTCGACGACCCGCAGGAACTCCCCCGTGTCGACCGAGCAGACCCAGACGGCACCGTCACGGTCCACGGTGCTGCCGTCCGGGGTCACGCCACCGGGCAGGGCTGCCCACTCGCGACGCCCGGTCAACGAACCGTCGTCCTCGATGTCGAACGCGGTGAGCCGGCCGCCCCACGTCTCGCTGACCACCAGGGTCCGGGTGCCGGGCAGGACGTTGGCGCTGTTCGGGAACACCAGGCCCTCGGCGGCCAGACGGACGGAGCCGTCGGGGTCGATCACGTAGAGCGGGCCGGGGCGCAGTTCCTCGCCCGCGTACAGGTCGTAGCCGAAGGCGCCGATGTAGGTCCGGCCGGTCTGGGCGTCGACGACCAGGTCGTTCACGAGCGACGACTCGATCGTGGACAGGTCGGCGAACACCGAGGTGCTGCCGTCCGGCTCGACGGCGACGACCGTGCGGGACTCCATCGAGCTGATGATGAGCCGTCCGTCGGCCAGCCACCCGAGTCCGGACGACTGCCCGTCGACGGTGGCCTCGAGCCGGGGGCCGTCGGTCGAGGACGGGTCGACCGAGAAGACTTCGCCGGTGTGCATGTCCGAGTACCAGAGCCGCCCGTCGTGCCAGCGGTTGCCCTCCGGGAACCGGATGCCGGAGATGACGATGTCGGTCGCAGAATCCAGGGTGATGTGCACGGATCCACCCTGCCATCCGGACCCCCGCGCCACCCGATGGTCTGGCACGATCGACCCATGCCCCTCGACGGAACTCCCCTGCACCGGCTCGGCTTCCTGACGATCGGGTCCTTCGACCCCGCGCGACCATCGGAGGGGCACGAGGACACGCTGCGGGTGATCGAGCGTGCCGAGGCCCTCGGTTTCGACAGCGCGTGGCTGCGCCACCGGCACCTGCAGCACGGCATCTCCTCCCCCGTCGCGGTGCTGGCCGCCGCCTCGCAGCGCACCTCGCGCATCGACCTCGGCACCGCCGTCACCCCGATCGGCGCCGAGAACCCGTTCCGCCTGGCCGAGGACCTCAGCACGGTCGACGTCCTGCTCGGTGGCCGCCTGAACCCCGGGTTCTCCGTCGGGACCCCGATGAACTTCGACCTGTACCGCGACGCGATCTACCCCCACACCCTGGAGCACGAGGACCTCGGCAACGACCGGCTCCTGCGCTTCCGTGACCTGGTGCGCGATGACCCGGTGACGGCCACCGAGACCGTCGAACGTCGGGGCATCGAGGAGTTCGCGAGCACCGTCCAGCCGCACAGCACCGGCCTGGCCGACCGGATCTGGTACGGCACCGGCAGCACGAAGTCGGCCGTGTGGGCGGGCGAGAACGGCTTCCACCTGCTCACTTCGAGCGTCACCCGCAGCGAGGTCGGCACGGACTTCGCCACGAACCAGCGCGCCCAGATCGACGCGTACCTCGACGTCCACCCCGACCCCGCTGCCGCCCGCGTCTCGCAGGGCCTGGTCGTCATCCCGACCGACACCGCGACGAGCGAGCAGGAGGCCCGCTACCGCGCCTACGTCGACAGCCGCTCGGGCCGCGTCGGCGTGCCGATGGGTCCAGCAGGGATGCTCTTCGCTGCGGACCTGGTCGGCACGTCGGCCGAGATCGCGGACCGGCTGCGCGCCGACGTCGGCTACCAGGCGGTCACCGAGGTCGCCTTCGCGCTCCCGTTCTCGTTCGAGCCCGACGACTACGCGCAGATCATCACCGACATCGCGGAGCGTCTCGGCCCGGAACTCGGTTGGGCGGCGCAGGGCGCGGCCTGAGAACGGCGCCAGACCGACGGACGGGAGGCACGGGCCAGCTGGCACCGGGCCTCCCGTCCGCCGTCGACTCGCGCCCAGGGCGCGCGCAGGACGCCGGATCAGTCCTGCTGGTCCGCCTCCACCGCGTCGCGCAGCCGGTCGAGCACGTCCGGCACCGCCGAGCGCACCCGGCTCCAGCTCGGGATGAACGGCTTGTCGTTCGGCCGCGCCGTGAAGGCGCCGCCGGCGTCGAGGATCGCCTTGGTGAAGAGCTCCACCGCGGCTTCCTCGGCGTGCTGGTCGAACGCGAGCCCGCTCATCTCGGCTTCGTGCCGGTAGACCTCGACGATGTCGAGCGCGTTCCGGTAGTACGTCGCCTTCAGCACCCGGAACGAGTCGGACGTGAGCGGGACGCCCATCGTCGCGAGCTTCCGGAGCAGCGACTGCACGATGTCGTTGCCCATCCGTGCCAGGCCGCCGGTGCCGTCGGCCTCGGCGAGGGGCTGGTGCTTGTGGTCGTAGGCGTCGGCGATCTCCACCTGGCACACCTGCCGGGTCGCGTAGTCGCGGTAGACCTCGGAGAGCATCCCGATCTCGAGTCCCCAGTCGCCGGGGATCTTCAGGCCGTTCAGCACGTGGGCGCGCATCGCGAACTCGCCGGACAGCGGGTACCGGAAGCTGCTGAGGTACTCCAGGTACTCGGACTCCCCGTAGACCTGGCGGAGCGAGCGGAGCAGCGGCCCGACGAGCAGCCGTGCGGCGCGGCCGTTGATCCGGCCGTCGGCGACGCGTGCGTAGTAGCCCTTCGAGAACTCGTAGTCGAACGCGGGGTTCGCGACCGGGTAGAACAGCCGCGCGAGCATGCCCCGCTCGTAGGTGGTGATGTCGCAGTCGTGCAGGGCGATGCAGTCCGCCCGCTCCGATGCCAGGGCGTAGCCGGTGCAGTACCAGACGTTCCGGCCCTTGCCGGGCTCCCCCGGTGCCAGCCCCGCGCGCTCCAGTTCGGCGTCGAGCTCGCGCAGCCGCGGCCCGTCGTTCCACAGGATCCGGTGCCGCTGCGGCAGCCGCGAGAAGAATTCGCGGGCGTGCTCGAACTGGGAGCGGTCAGCCCGGTCGAGCCCGATCACGATCTCGCTGAGCCAGTCGGCCTCGGCCAGCTCGTCGACGATCCGCGACAGCGCCGGGCGCTCGAGCTCGGAGTACAGCGCCGGCAGGATCAGGCTCATCGGACGCTTCTCGGCGAAGCCCCGCAGGTCTTCTTCGAGGCTCGCGGTGCTGCGGCGTCCGAGGTCGTGGAACGTCGTGATGACGCCGTTCTGGTGGAAGTCGCTCATCGGTGGCTCCTGACGGACGGGGTGGTGAACCGGGTGAGGCCCTCGGCCCAGCCCCGCGGGCCGGGGACGGTCGTGCGGTGGACGCGCTCGGGTCGGTCGTCGGCGAGCGGCCCCGGTGCCGGGCCGTGTCCGCGGACCACGACGGCGAAGTCGACGGCGTCGAGCAACGCGGTGTCGTTCGGGCCGTCGCCGAGTCCGATCGTGCGCGGGATCGTGCCCGTTCGGCGCTCGTGGTCGGCGATCAACGTCCGGACCGCCGCGCCCTTGTCGCGGCCCGTCGGCAGCACGTGCCAGAACCGGCCACCGCGCACCAGGTCGAGGCCGACCGCGGCGAGCGCCGCGCGGAACGCGTCCGCCCGGTCGTCGTCCTCGGCGTGCCAGAGCAGGACCTCGGACGCCTCGCGCTGCTGCGCTCGTCCGGCGGCTTCGAGGTCGAGGCCGGTCCACGCGGCGACGACCGCGTCGGTCACGCCGCCGAAGGTCTCGAAGTGCAGCTCCAGTGACTGGCGGACGCGGACGAGTTCCGCGTGCAGCCGCTCGAGGTCGCCGTCGCGCGGTCCGACCAGCGCCTCGCCCGCCGGTCCGACCACGACCGCGCCGTTCTCCGCCACGAAGGCGTGCCCGTCGAGCCCGGTGCGGGTCTGCAGTGCCGTGATCTCGGCACGCGTCTTGCTGCTGCAGAACACCACGGGGACGTCGTCCGCCCGCAGCTGTTCGAGCATCGGCAGAGCCGCGTCGAACGAGTAGTCGTGGTGGTCGAGGAACGTCCCGTCGAGGTCCGTGACGATCATCAGGTCGGGTGTTGGCATCGTGCTCCGCTGGCGGCTGGCTGGGCTGCGGGCGACGATGCCCCGGACCACCCTGCCACGCGGACGCGTCGGTTGGGTGAACAAGCCGGCGTCGGTCGCGCGACGCGACCAGCGGACGGACGGGAGGCACGGCGTCAGCTGGCACCGCGCCTCCCTTCCGTCACGGCGCCTCAGTGCCGGCGCAGGATGCCGAGGAACTCGTCGGCCCACTCGAGGTTGCGGGCGAGCTTCGCCCGGCGTTCCTCGGTGTCGACGACGTACGCGTCGAGCTGCGCCTGCAGCCGGTCGCGCTCGATGCCGTCCGCCGTCTCGAGCCCGTCGAGGATGCCGAGGAGCTCCGCCATCTGCTCGAGGGAGTAGCCGAGGGGCTTCATCCGGCGGATCACGAGCAGGCGATGCAGGTCGTCGTCGGAGTACAGCCGGAAGCCGCCCTCGGTCCGTCCGGTGGGGTGGAGCAGTCCGACGTCGTCGTAGTGGCGCACGGTCCGGATGGAGAGCCCGGTCCGGTCTGCGAGTTCACCGATCCGCATCGTCGATGCACCTGCTGCGTCCGTCACTGCTGACCCCTTCCGCCCGGTTGCCCGGTCCGGACCGATCGTACCGATGCTTGCGCTGCAACCCTTCCGTTGCGTTAGAGTCAGACACGACCGACTCTTCCGTTGCGGAAGGTTCTGGTTCCTGGCCGCACTCGGTCAGTGCGCGACGAAGCGCCCCCACGACATTCCCCCGCGGACGCCGAGCGTCCGCACCCCCTCACCGAAGGAGAACCGTGACGACCGTCACGCCCGCACCGGCTCCGGTGCACGCCAGTCCCACCGTCCTGTCCGCCCTGCGGAACCCGAAGATCCTGCTCCGCGAGGTGCTCGCCGGCCTCGTCGTGGCCCTCGCGCTGATCCCGGAAGCGATCTCGTTCTCGATCATCGCGGGCGTCGATCCGCGCGTCGGCCTGTTCTCGGCGTTCGTGATGGCCGTGGTGATCTCGTTCGTCGGCGGGCGAGCCGCGATGATCTCCGGTGCGACCGGCGCGATCGCACTCGTCGTCGCACCGGTCATGCGGGACCACGGGCTCGACTACCTGATCGCCACCGTCATCCTCGGCGGCGTCTTCCAGCTCGTCCTCGGTGGGCTCGGCGCAGCCAAGCTGATGCGCTTCGTGCCGAGGTCGGTGATGGTGGGGTTCGTCAACGCCCTCGCGATCCTGATCTTCACCGCGCAGCTGCCGAACATCATCGGCGTCGACTGGCTCGTCTGGCCGATCGGCGCCGTCGGCATCGCGATCATCGTGCTGCTGCCCCGTGTCACCAAGGCCATCCCGGCACCGCTCGTGGCGATCGTCGTCCTGACGCTCGTCACCGTGCTGGCCTCGATCGCCATCCCGACCGTCGGCGACGAGGGCAAGCTGCCGGACAGCCTGCCGACCCTGTTCATCCCGAACGTCCCGCTCACGCTCGAGACGCTGACGATCATCGCCCCCTACGCCCTGGCGATGGCGCTGGTGGGCCTGCTCGAGTCGCTGATGACGGCGAAGCTCGTCGACGAGGTCACCGACACCGGCTCCCGCAAGACCCGCGAAGCGCTCGGGCAGGGCGTGGCGAACATCTGCTCCGGGTTCATGGGCGGCATGGGTGGCTGCGCGATGATCGGCCAGACGATGATCAACGTGAAGGCGTCCGGTGCCCGCACCCGGATCTCGACGTTCCTGTCCGGCGTGTTCCTGCTGGTCCTCGTCGTCGGGCTCGGTGACGTCGTCGCGATCATCCCGATGGCCGCACTCGTCGCCGTGATGGTCATGGTGTCCGTCGGCACCTTCGACTGGCACAGCATCAAGCCCTCCACCCTCAAGCGGATGCCGGTCGGCGAGACCGTCGTCATGGTCCTCACCGTCGTGATCGTCGTCGCCACGGACAACCTGGCCATCGGCGTGATCATCGGGGTGACCGCCGCGATGATCGTCTTCGCCCGCAGGGTGTCGCACTTCACCAACGTGTCGCGGAGCATCGAGACGCTCAGCACCGGTGAGCAGCACGCGCTCTACACGGTCGAGGGCGAACTCTTCTTCGCGTCGAGCAACGACCTCACCACCCAGTTCGACTACGTCGACGACCCCGAGCTCGTCGTCATCGACATGACCGGGTCGCACATCTGGGACGCCTCCACCGTCGCCGCGCTCGACGCCATCGAGACGAAGTACCACCAGCACGGCAAGCGGGTCGAGATCGCCGGGCTGAACGACGCCAGCCGAGCCTTCCACGGGCGCCTCGCCGGGAACCTCGGCGCCGGTCACTGACCTCCTGACCTCCGCCCGCCACCTGGCAACGCCCGTCAGCGTCGGCCGTTCGCCGGGACGAGCGCGAAGACGAACCCGACGAGCGCGGACAGGACGCCGATGACGACGACGAACGTCGCCCAGCCGCTCCAGACCGCCGGCGCGAACCAGATCATCAGCAGTCCCACGAGGATCAGCGCGATGCCGACTCCGAAGCCCAGGTTCACCGCACGTTGTTTCTCACGCATCTGCATCGCGGCAGTCTCCCTCGCGCTCCGTGGCACTCGCGTCCCCCGGGAGGCTGACACGGCCTCATCCGCAGGAAGGCCGACGCGCAGCGGATCCCGGAGCAGCGCGGGCCTGGCGGATCGACCGCCGATCCGTCAGGCTCGTGCTCGATGACCGACTCCTCCCCGCAGCTGCGGATCCGACGCGCAACGCCCGACGACGTGCCGGCCCTCACCCGCTGGAGCAGCGACGAGACCGTGGCGTGGGTCGACGCCGAGCGCCTGACCGACGAACTCCGCACGGGCAACTACCGACCGCAATGGTCGTGGATCGCCGAACGCGCAGGGCAGCCCGTCGGCCGAGCGCTCTGGTGGGGGCAGGCAGACAGCGAACGACCCGCCACCCTGGACTGTCTCTCGACGAGTGTTCGAGGCGCCGCCGCGGTCGACGTCGGTGCCGCGTTGGTCCGGGCCGGGCTCGACGCGTTCGGCGCCGGCGCTCCGCTCGAGTACAACGTGGACGTCGCGCCGACCTGGACGGACGACCCGGCAGCAGTCGAAGCGGTCCGGTGGCGACACGAAGCAGCGCACCTCGGCGGCTTCACCCGGACCACCGAGCGCATCAGCTTCGCGCGCACCGCTGCGACCCCGAGACCACCGCGTCCGACGCGGCTCCGGTTCGCCCCGGCTGAGGACACGACCTTCCGGGCGCTGTTCGCGGCCGTCGCGCCCGGTTCCCTCGACGACCACACCAACGACATGGTCGCCCGCGAGGGCGTCGATGCACTGGCCGACGACGATCTCGAGTTCTACCGCTCGCTGCCCGGCGACCGGCACGCGTGGCGCACGGCGCACCTGTCCGACGGCAACGCCGTGGGGTTCATCATCCCCACCAGGACGGCGTACGACGCGAGCATCAGCTACCTCGGGGTCCTGCCGGAACACCGCGGACACGGGTTCGTCCACGACCTGCTGGCCGAGATGACCCACGTCCACCACGACGACGGGCAAGACCGCATCGTCGGGACCACCGACGCCGCCAACACCCCGATGCGAGCGGCCTTCGAACGAGCCGGCTTCGCCGTCACACGCGTGCGGATCGTCCACGCGCAGTGACGAGCGCGGGCGGGCCGTGGACGCCGGGCAGAGCCAGAGCCACGGCGGGAGCGCAGACCCGACGACACGCCCGGCGACGACCGATCTGTGAGGATGTCCCCTCCGTGCACACTGCGGAGTGAAGGGGGTGGACATGAACCGATCAGCCGAGCCGGACAGCGCGCTCGTGGCGGCAGCCGCGCGCGGCGACCGCAGTGCGGTCACCGCGTTGTTCGACCGTCACGCCGAGACCATGACCCGGTACACGTGGGCACTGGTCACGCGGCGCATGGACGTCGAGGAGATCGTGCAGGACGCGTTCCTGACCCTCTGGCAGAAGGCCGACACCGTGGAGGTCCCCGGGGAGTCGCTCCTGCCGTGGCTGCTCGTCGTGTGCCGGAACCACGCCGCGAACCTGCGGCGACAGCAGCGGCGGCACGAGGGTGTCGACCTGCCCGACGAGCTCGCCGCGCCCGAGCCGGACGACGACGCCCGCGAACGGCTGCGGTGGGTCCGCGCCGAGATCGACGCGCTCGCACCACTCGATCGCCAGGTGTGCGAGCTCTGCCTCATCGAGGGCCGCTCCTACGCCGAGGCCGCCGACCTGCTCGGCATGAGCGTCGGCGCCGTCACCCAGCGCGTGTGGCGGTCCCGTGCACGGATCAAGAAGGCGGTGACGAACGATGAACGATGAACGACGAAGCGACCACGGGTCCCCGATGAGCAACGAGCCGCCCGGTGGCGACGACATGCGCCGGATGCTCGCCGGCATGCGGCAGCAGGTCGTCCGGGGCATGCACGACAAGCCACGCCCGGCCTCCGCACGCCGTCGCGTCGGCCTCATCGTGGCGTTGATCGGGGTGCTCGGCATCGGCACCGCGAGCGGTTCGGTGGCGCTCGGACTCGTTCCGACGCCCTTCGCCGCAGCACCGGCACCCGTGCCGTCCTCTGCACCGCCGACACCGGCACCGACCGGGTCACCGTCACCGTCCGCGGCCCGCATCACGCCGACCCCGGCGCCGGCCGACACCACGGCGACGATCCCCGGGGCGTGCACCGATGCTGTGCCGGCCGCCGATGCTCCGCGCTTGTTCGGTTCGCTGGAGATCACCCAGTTCCGCCCCCAGGTACCGGGCGGCAGGACCGACTACTACATCGACCCCGAGATCCCGTTCAAGGAGGACGCGGAGCTGGTCTGTTCCTGGACACCGGGCGGTACCTCCGAGGGCGACGAGGGGCTGTTCCTCGAGATGGGCACGGCAGATCGTGACGTCCTGCAGGCTCGCCTCCGCGTCGTCGCCGACAAGGACTGGACCTGCACCGACACGCTCGGTGGACGTTCGTGCCAGCACACCGAGACGTCGATGTACTACTCGGATCAGGTGGAGACGACGCACACGTTCTTCGTGCGCGGCGACACCTGGATCTCGATCACGCAGTCGAACGTCCCGACCGACGGCCTCCTCGAGGCCCTGGTGCAGCAGACCTGGACGGACTGACCGACGGACTGGAGGGACGGTGCCAGCTGGCACCGTCCCTCCAG
>NZ_MJGM01000087.1:236274-236468 GCF_001864905.1 Curtobacterium sp. MCBA15_007 | reverse complement strand
ACCGTCCCTCCAGTCCGTCGCCACGCACGCTCAGAGCCAGTGCCGCCGCTTGAACACCGCCCAGAGCACGACCGCCAACACGACCATCGCGACGATGGCCGCCGGGTACCCCCACACCCACCGCAGCTCGGGCATGTGCTCGAAGTTCATGCCGTAGATCGACGCGACCAACGTGGGCGCGAACAGGATCGCCG
>NZ_MJGM01000087.1:235224-235489 GCF_001864905.1 Curtobacterium sp. MCBA15_007 | reverse complement strand
AGGCTCGCGCTGGTCATCCGGCGCATCGCGTCGTTCTGCTCCTGCGTCACCAGGGTCGAGTGCAGCGTGAGGGCGTTCTCGAGCAGCGTCCGGAAGGTGTCCACCCGCTCGGTCACGCGGATCGCGTGGTCGAGGACGTTCCGCAGCTGGTTCTGCACCTCGATGTCGGTGCCGTACTTCTCGGCACCGCGGAGCAACGCGTTGAGCATCTCGGGCAGTGGTCCGATGGCGCGCTGGAACCCGATGACCTCGCTGAGCAGCTGGT
>NZ_MJGM01000087.1:233798-234542 GCF_001864905.1 Curtobacterium sp. MCBA15_007 | reverse complement strand
TCGCTGAGCAGCTGGTAGATCCGCCGCGACGACGCGGGGTCGACGTCCCCGTCGAACAGGTCGTCCTCGATGTCGTCGATGTCGTCCTGCAGCCCGGCGACGACCGGGGCGTAGCTGTCGATGACCTCGTCGAGGACGGCGCAGAGCACCGCCTCGGACCCTCGCCCCAGGGCTTCCGGATCGGCTTCGAGTCGCTTCCGCACGTCGGCCAGGTTCGGCCGTTCCGCCTGCCGCACGGTGACCACGAAGCCCCGCCCGGTGAACAGGTGCACCTCGCCGAACTCGACCGTCTCCTCGTCCTCGTCGTACCAGGCGGGTCGCAGCACCACGAAGAGCGTGTCGCCGTAGCGCTCGAGCTTCGCGCGCTGGTGCCCCTTGTGCGCGTCCTCGACGGCGAGCGGGTGCAGCCCGAACTCGTCCGCGACGGACGCGAGTTCGGTGGCGGTCGGTCGGAACAGCCCGATCCAGGCCATCGCCCCGCTGCCCGCGGCGTCGAGTGCCTCGTAGGTCAGGCTGAGGTCCTGCGGCGACTGGGTCCGCGTTCCGTTGACGTAGATGCCGTTGTCGATGAGGGCCACCGGTGTCCTCCTGGTTCCGTGGGGCGTGCGGGCAACCTGCCGATCATGCCGGACCGCCGACGGTGCGAGCGCTTCCCTGACGGAGCCCTCACGCTGCGCGCCGGATTCCTGTCGGAGTCCTGACACGCCCTGGGCGCGACCCAGGACGGACTGGAGGCACGGTGCC
>NZ_MJGM01000087.1:193629-233240 GCF_001864905.1 Curtobacterium sp. MCBA15_007 | reverse complement strand
GGCACCGTGCCTCCAGTCCGACACGTGGCGGGGCAGATGCGCACGTCCGAGGAGCGGGGCGAAGGCTCCTCAGCTGACGACGGCCCGCAGGGCCGGCAACTCGCGGTCGGTCTCGGCGACCTGCGTGAGCTTCATGGCGACCGGTCGGAGCGGCCGTGACATCAGCACCTTGTTCAGGAGCCCGCGGAGTGCGAGAGCGAGTCGGGACTGCGGGTACGCCAGGGCCTTGAGCCCACGAGGCAGATCCTGCACATCGTCGACCAGTGGGCGCATCCACGTCTCGTAGGCGGTCAACGCTGCCTCCTGGTCCTGCGTCGCGTCGGAGAGCTCGGCGGCCAGGACGTAGCCGGCGGTGAGCGCGAGCGAGGCGCCGCCGCCACCCATGGGCGTGACGCACCATCCGGCATCCCCGGCCATGACGACGTGGCCGCGGTGCCAGGTCCGCATCCGGATCTGCTGGAGCTGGTCGATGTAGACGTCGGGCGACGTGTCGAGCGCGTCCAGGACCCGCGGCGCCTCCCACCCGACTCCGTCGTACCGGCGCCGCACCGCCGCCAGTGTCTGCTCACGACTCAGACCGATGACGTCGTCCCCGGGAGAGTAGGCGAGGATCGCACGGGTGGTGCCGTACGGGTCAGGTCGGAGGTGGACCTGGCGCCCTCGGACGGCGTTGTGCCACCGCCAACGGTCGTCGTCGCCGTCGGTCCGTGGGATGGTCCCGAACACCATGGTGACGTCGAGGTCGCGCTGGTCGACGTCGTCCTGGTCGAAGACCATCGCACGGGTGCGGGACCGCACACCCTCGGCGATGACGAACAGGTCGGCACGCAGGCGCTGGCCCTTCGCGGTCGTCACGGCGACTCCCGCGGCGTCGTCGTCGACGTCGACAACGGTGTCGCCGTAGACGAACGAGACGCCGGGCGGCAGGTTGTCGAGGATCGTCCGAGCGAGGTCGCCGCGCAGGATCTCGAGTTCCGCTGTCGCACCGCCGGCCCCGTCGGAGGGCAGCTCAGCGGTGACTGTTCCACGCCCGTCGACGAGGACGGTGCCCGTCTCGGTGGTGTTCCGTGCCTTCACGGCGTCGAACAAGCCCATCTTGCGGAGCACGTCGCGCGCGACGCCCCGGACGTCGACGTTCTGTCCGCCGTCACGGAACGCAGCGGCTCGTTCGATGACCGTCACGTCCCATCCGGTCCGGCGGAGCCAGTAGGCGGTCGAGAGGCCAGCGATACTGGCTCCTGAGATGACAGCGGTGCGGTTTGCCATGGTGTTCCTCCGTTGCAAGCTTTACAATAAAGATACTACACAGTAAAGGAGTCTGATGGACGACGTGTTCGGGATGGAGTGGGACGCGCCTCAGGTCGAGGTGATGGAGGCGCTCCAGACATGGGCGGTGGCGTTCGCGGAGCTCAACCAGCTGATGTCCTCCTGGCTCGACCTGCCGACCACCGATGCGAACGCCCTCGGACAGGTGCTCTGGGCAGACTCGTCCGGCGACCCGCTGTCACCCGCCCGGCTCGGGCAGCGGATCGGGATGACCTCCGGATCCGTGACCGTCCTGCTGAACCGCTTGGAGTCGGCAGGTCTGGTCGCACGCAGCCGCGAGCACACGGACCGGCGCCGGGTGACGCTCCGTCCGACACCGGCGGCACGGGAGCGTGCGCGGGCGTTCACGGAGCGGTCGACCGCCGAGATCGCTGCCGCCCTGCAACAGGTGCCTGCAGCAGAGCTCGAGCACCACGCCGCGTTCATCCGCCGCATGGTCGGTGCCGCGTCGGATGCCGCGGACCGGCTCCGCGGATAGACGCCGTCGAGGTCCGTCGATCGAGGACTGGCCTTCTCGTCGGCCGATCGACCACCCCACAGCGATGCGGAGTGGGAAGTGTCTTGCTCGCGGCGTCGCCGTCTGCCAGCGTTGGCGCATGGGCGAGGACGCGACCACGCTGCGTGGAGTGCCCGGGTTCCGCCCGTACTGGTCCGCTGCGACCGTCTCATCGTTCGGATCAGCAGTCAGCGCGGTCGCCGTACCGGTTCTCGTGGTGACCGTGCTGCACGCCAGCCCGTTCGAGGTGGGGCTGGTGAACGCTGCCCAGTTCCTCCCGTACGCGTTGTTCGGGCTGATCGTCGGCGCGTACGTCGATCGATTCCGGCGCAAGCCACTCCTGATCTGGGCGAGTGTCGGTCGTGGCGTGTGCCTGGGCGCGATCCCGGTGCTCTGGTTCACCGGGCTCTTGAACCTCTGGGTGACGGCGGCGGCGTTGTTCGTGTTCGGCATCCTGTCCGTCATCGGATTCGCCGCGACGCAGTCCCTCCTCCCTCGAATCGTCCCTCGCCCGCTCCTCCTGGCGGCGAATGCGCGGGTCGACCAGAGTGATGCGGCAGCGCAGACGGTGGGCCCGGCTCTCGGAGGTGTCCTGGTCAGCATCGTGACCGCGCCGGTCGCGATCGCCCTCGACGCGGTGAGCTACTTCATCGACGCCGTCCTCATCGCGCGCGTCCGCGTCATCGAGCAGACGCCAGCGCGCACGGCGGGTGCGCGGTTGCGGAGCGACATCGCCGACGGTCTGCGGTGGACGTACGGTCATGCGACGCTCGCACCGCTGGCGCTGTCGACACATCTCTGGTTCCTCGCCAACGCCGCCGGACTGACGGTGTTCGCGACACTCGCGCTCCGCACCTTCGCGCTCCCAGCGGCCGTGTACGGGGGCATCCTCGCCGTCAGCGGTGTCGCGATGCTCCTCGGCGCCACCGCTGCGCCGCGCCTCGGTACCCGCTTCGGTGCCGGCCGGACGATCATCGCCGCTCGAGCCGCGTACCCGGTCGCCTGGGCCGCCGTCACGCTCACGACGGTCGGCACCGGCACCGCAGGAACACCGGCGACTGTCGCGGTGTTGTTCGTCGCTTTCGCCGTGCACGGCGCTGCAGCGGGCTGCGAGAACGCGAACGAGATGAGCCTCCGCCAGACCGTCACACCCGACGCGCTGCTCGGTCGGATGAACGGCACGATGCGCAGCGCGAACAGGACCGTCGCGGCTGCAGGAGCAGTGGGCGGCGGCGCGCTCATGACCGTCGCTGGAGATGGCGTCGCGCTGCTCGCGGTGACGCTCGTGTTCGCCGGCGCCGTCGTCGTGGCGATGTGCTCACCACTCAGGACGATCGCCGTTCGGTAACGGGGAGCTCGAGCACCACGCCGCGTTCATCCGCCGCATGGTCGGTGCAGTGTCGGACGCTGCGGATCGGCTCCGCGGGTGAGACCCCGCGGACACTCGGCTGAACGGTCAGGCTGGTGCACCCTGGCGGCTCACGGACCGCTTCGACACTCACTCGCTCCCCGGAACGCGCTCGGCGCTCAAGCGGGGGAAGAGCTGCTCGGCGGCTGTTCGGTGCACCTCGCCCAGTCGTTCTGCGCCGGGGCCGTCGTAGGTGTCCAGGTCGTGGTCGAAGCGGGCGCTCCAATCGGGGTGCGCGTAGGGGAAGTCGCTGCCGTAGAGGACATGGCCGGGTTCCGCGAACGCCAGCAGTGACGGCAGCGAGGTTGGGGACGCGGACAGTGCGGTGTCGAAGTAGAACTTCCGGAGGCCCGCCTGGATGCTCTCCGGCGTGGTGTCGGGGTTGAACATCGCGGCGGCGCTGAATCGACTGGCTGCGTACGGCAGGAACCCGCCGGCGTGGGAGAGGATGACGCGGAGGTTCGGGTACCGGTCGAACACGCCGTGCGCGACGAGGTCCACGGCGGTGCGGGTGGTGTCGAACGGGAAGTCCAGCAATGCAGTCGGCATCCCTGGCAGCTGGGTGATCGGTGGCGCGGTGGGGTGCACGAAGACCACGGCCGAGCGCGCGGCGAGTTCTGCCCAGAGCGGCTCGTACGCGGGGTCGCCGAGGTACCGTCCGTGCGCGTTCGACAGCAGGAGCACCCCGTCGGCGTGGAGTTCGTCGAGTGCTCGCACGGCCTCGGCGACGGCACCATCGAAGTCCGGCAACGGCAGCACCGCGAAGTGCCCGAACCGGTCCGGCGCCTCACGGACCAGCTCGGCCTGGTAGTCGTTCAGTTCGCGGGCGAGTTCCCGCGCCGCGGCGTCGTCACCGAAGTGCACGCCGGGTGCGCTGATCGAGAGCATTCCGGTCTCGATCCCCGCCTCGTCCATCATCTCGATCGCCGCTCGGGGGCTCCACTCCGGCATCAGCCAGCCACCGATGGCCCGAGGCCCTCGTCGCGGTGCGGTCCCGCCGCTTCCACCCCACGGGTCCCACTGCGCGGACCCTCCGGTCGCAGCCGGCGCATCCCCCGGGGCGCCGGCCCCCATCGCTTTCGATCCTGCCGCTGCCAGCGCCTCGAAGTAGCGGGGCGGGAGCAGGTGCTGGTGGACATCGATCTTTCCTGGCATGGTGCGGTCCTCCGATCGTCCTCAGCGATGAGGGCTGGTTGTCGTGTGCAGGAGTGGGTGCCTCGAGGGATCCCCGCCCGTCGAGGACCCCTGTTGCATTCAGGGCGTTGGGGTCAACGGCAGCAGGGCCGCGTTGGGCGTGACTGCAGCGGCCTCGAGGTGGGAGCCCGAGGGTCCGGCCGTCTGGCGGGGATCGTGCTCGGAGCGGAGGCCGCCCTTCGGTCGAGCCGCGGCTTCGCGTCGGTTCCGGATGAGCATCGCCGTCAGCGTGAGCAGGATGCCTGCCACGGCCCAGATGCTCAGCCGGATGATCGGGGCGGCGACCGCGGCGCCGTCGAAGTACTGGACGGACCGCAGCAGGTCGAGCGCGTCGCCCTGTGGGAAGACGTGGTAGAGCGTCTGGAAGAAGTCGTTGAGGACGTGGATCCCGAGCGGGCCACCGGACGACGTGTTCCCGAGGATCACCAGGCCGAGCGTCATCACCAGAGCCGCGATGGTTCCGCCGAGTGCTGCGACGCCCGTGACCGCTCCCCCGATGGCGAGTCCGGTCAGCCAGAGGGTCCCGAACACGGCCCAGGGGCCGACGGTCACCGCTCCGAGTGCGGAGTCGATCCACAGGGTGGTCAGTCCGGCGAGGAGACCGGTGTAGAGCACGAGGACGATGCTGCGCTCGATGAACTTCGCCGCCGTGTCGACAGTGCCGAGGATGCGTCCGAACACCGTCGCACCGAGGGCGGCCCCCAGGCCGGCGAAGAGGATCGCGTAGAACTCGATCGATCCGACCGGGTCCTGCTTCGGCAGGGGTGCGAGGTCTGCGGCCGTGTTGGTGGTCCGCAGTTTCGCTGCGATCGAGTCACCGATACCGGAGATCGCCTGTCCGAGGCCACGGCCGCCGCCGCTGGCGATGTAGGTGGTGACGCCGGCGCCCTTCCCCGGAGCAGGTAACACGACAGCGCCGTCGACGTCGCGGTCGAGCACCGCGGTCCGCGCCTGCTGGTCAGAGGCCACGACGGTGAGGTCCAGCGATCCTTGCTGCTCGAGCGCGACGATCGCGTCAACGTCGCCGGTGACCGCGAGGTGCACGTTGTTCGGCGTCGGGTCGCCGAACGCGCTCGAGTAGCTCGTCAGCATCGCCATCGCGAGGAGCAGGATCGCGATCCCGCCGAGGATCACGTTCCGGTAGCGATGAGCCGATCCCGGCCCTTCGGAGTTCAGCGTTCCGCCCGCGACCGCCGCTTCGAAGGCCGGGTGCTGCGGGCCGTCTCGCCGGTCCGGTGCGGGTTCGGTCACGTGCGTCATGATGTCCTTTACAGTTGTCCAGTAGATGACGAACGTACATCAGAGCTCTCAGTCTGGCAAGATGGACGCATGACGGAGGGAACGCCCACGGCGGCACTCGCGAGCCAGCGGGTGGACCCGCGCATCACCCGCACCCGCGCCGCCCTGATCCGGGCGTTGACCGCACTCGTGTCCGAGGCGCCGAAGGGCGAGACGATCTCGATGAGTGCAGTGGCGCAGCGAGCTGGCTTGAGCAGGCAGGCGCTCCACAACCACTACAGCAACGTCGGTGACCTCGCGACAGATGTCTGGATCAGTCGACTCCTCGAAGACCATCTTCCCCTCGACGAGGGCGCGGCGAACCTCGCGCAGGCCCTCACCGACGCCGTTCGCGAACGCGGGATCGAACCGCTGCTCACCGCAGGACGATCGGATCGGGAGTTCTTCGACAAGCTCCGTGCCATCCCGCGCGGCGAGCGGGTCACCGAGGTGCTGGCTTCGGCGATGACGACGTGGCTGACGGAGTCCGATTGCGATGGCCCCCGACCGGTGGTCGCACTCAGCGGGGACGCCCGCACCTTCACGATCGGCGGCATGATCGCGCTGGTGTCGACGTGGCAGATGGCCGACGCACCGCCGAGCACCGCGCAGCAGGTCGCCACGCTCCGCACGTTCGCAGCCGCGGCAGCCGGTGCCCGCACCGACTGACGTGCAGAGCGCCACCATGCAGAGTTCGCGGCAGCCACCCGTCCAGGCCGGCCGGCCCGGACGGGTGTGTCGTCAGCCGTCGTAGGCGACGTAGTGCAGTTCGGCGTCCCGCCGCTCGTCATGGAGCTTCACGTACGACTGCGCGATGACCGCGGGCTCCGCATCCGGTCGCCCACCTCCGATCAGGGCGGTGATCGCGACGAAACCGACGTAGACACCCTTCTCCGCGACGGCGGCACCGAGGTTGAGGATCCAGTTCCGGAGCCCTGCGGCTGCGATGTTGACGTTCCCGCGGACCGGAGTCCGGGCGAGCGCACCACCACCGGTCGTCACGAGGACCGTGCCTGTGCCCGCGGCGATCATGTCGGGCAGCACCGCACCGACGGCCGCGATGGCGCCACCGAGGTAGAAGTCGATCTGTGGCTGCAGGTTGTCCATCGTCACGTCCACGGCATCGACCGACTCCAGTGCCCGATCCGCCGGCGAGTACTCGAGGACGTCGATCGGACCGAGCGACTCCCGGATCGACCGGAGTGCGCCTCGGATCGTGTCGGGCTCGCTGACGTCGGCGGTGAACCCGCGAGCCTGGATGCCCTCCGCGACGAGCGCACTCGCCAGGGCATCCACCTTCGCCTGGCTGCGGGCAACGAGCGCGACGTCGAAGCCCTTCTTCCCGAAGGCGCGAGCGATCTCGAGACCCAGTCCGGGTCCCGCGCCGATGATGGTGATGAGGGGCATGATGTGTCCTTTCGTGGCCCACCGCCGGGCCCTGCAAGCTGGTGCGGTAAGTTGAGAACGTCCTCAAATCCACTGCAGCATATGTTGAGACCGCCCTCAAGATCCTTCGGAGTCGCTGTGAGCACCCCACCCCGTCTGCGTCGAGACGCGCAGGCGAACCTCCAGAAGCTGCGCGCCGCCGCCATCGCCGTGTTCTCGCAGCGAGGATTGTCCGCTCCCCTGGAGGACATCGCCCGGGAAGCCGGCGTGAGCATCGGCACGCTCTACAACCGCGTCGGGTCGCGCGAAGAACTCATCGACGCCGTCGTGCCCGACATCGCAGGGGCAAAACTCAAGACCCTGCGAGACCGGACACTGTCGCAGGACAGTCCCCGTTCCCAGTTGGAGACCTTCATCGCCGAGATGATCGACCTCCAACGAAGCGACCCGGCCATGAACGACGCAATGCTGCGGCGCTACCCGGACGCCGTGCTCCTCATCAACGCTTGCGAACGATCCATGGCGCTCGGCGCCGAACTCGTCGCCAACGCACACAGCGCCGGAGTGCTCGCCGAGGACTTCACCACCGACGACCTGATGGCCGTCCTGTGGCTGGCCGGGATGGCCAGCCACGACCCTGCAGCCCCGGAAGGATGGCGTCACGTCGTGGACCGGAGCGTGTCCGCAGCCTGGCTTGCCTGAGGGTCATGCCACGGCGATCGTCACGGAGTACCACTGACCCACCGGGCAGCCGCCCCGTGTCGCGCGAAGCCGATCGCACCCTGACCGTTCACCTGATTGCCGACGGGAGCGCCCCGATCTGCCCGAGGATGCTGAGCACGTCCGGCTGGCCGACCTCGTCGACGATCAGTCCCTCGTCGAAACGGTAGAAGTTGCTCGCGTTCGCAATCACCGTCCTCCCCGTAGCGGGGACACCGAGGAACTCGCCGTCGTGCGTGCCGCGCAGTTCGAAACATGCTGCGACTTCGTCGCCCTCGACGACGATCCGGTCGGTGCTCCACTGGATGTCGGAGAACGCGCCCCGCATGATCGTCAGGATTTGCATGTACCCCGGCAGCCCGCGCAGCGGCTCGGGCGAGAACGGCGTCAAGAACGCCGCTTCGGGTGCGATGACCGTCTCACCGATGGACGGGTCGGCGCTGTTGATGAAGTCGACGAATCGCAGGAAGGAGAGGCGTGTGTCTGTGGTCATGGACAACTACTTTACATAGCAAGTAGATGCCGTAGAGTCGAAGCATGAGCACGGACCTCGCACCCCTCCCTGGAATCGACGCCCCGGATGACCGGGCTGGGCGAGCGGCGCGTCTGCGGGAGTACTTCGCCGCGCTGGTGCGGCACGAGACCGACGTGTGGAACGCGGTCGAGAAGCGGATGCGGGGCGAGGGCGTGCTGAGCCTGGCCCGACTGGAGGTGTTGCGGATCGTCCAGGCAGCCCCATCGGGCGCCCGGGTGCAGGACGTCGCGACCGGCGTCGGGACGTCGATCGCTGCAGCCAGTCGCTTGCTCGACCGGCTCGCCGCCGATGGTTTCCTCGAACGTTCGACGGACCCGGACGATCGGCGCAGTGTCCGGAGCGTGCTCTCGTCCCAGGGGAGAGACGCCTTCGCCCTCGCGGACGAGCGGTTCGACCAAGCGCTGGACGCCGTGCTCTCGGATGCCGATGCCGCGGCGATCGCAGACGGCATCGCGGCACTCGAGCGCCTGCAGTCGACGTTGGAGGCAAGGCGATGACGGCGACCATGCGGGCCGTCGTGATCGACGCACCCGGTGGCCCCGACGTGTTGCACATCCGTGAGCTGCCGGTCCCGATCCCAGGCCCGGGCCAGGTGCTGATCCGTGTGGAAGCGTTCGGGCTCAACCGGTCCGAGCTGCACTTCCGCCGCGGCATGGGCCATTCCGGGACCTTCCCACGGGTGCCCGGGATCGAAGCCGTCGGGACCGTGGAGGCAGCCCCGGGTGGAGAGTTCCCCGCCGGTACCCAAGTAGCCGGACTGATGGGCGGGATGGGTCGCGACTTCGACGGGGGCTACGCCGAGTACACCGTCGTTCCGGCCAGCAGCGTCGTGCCGTTCCGGAGCAGCCTCGACTGGTCCGTGCTCGGCGCCGTCCCCGAGATGCTGCAGACCGCACACGGGTCGCTCACCGTGGGCGTCGGTGCCCGCCGGGGCGACACGATCCTGATCCGCGGTGGCACGTCGTCGATCGGCCTGGCGTGCATCGTGCTGGCGAAGCAGCAGGGCATGACCGTCATCGCAACCACTCGCAACCCGGACCGCGCCGAGCGACTGCACGCCACTGGTGCGGACCACGTCGTGGTGGACTCGGGCAGGATCGCCGACACGGTCCGTCGAATCGTGCCGGACGGCGTCAACGGAGCGGTCGAGTTGATCGGCACCGGCACGCTGCCCGACACACTCCGGGCGACAGCCGTCCACGGCACCGTGTCGTTCAGCGGGATGCTCTCCGACGTCTGGACCATCCCCGACTTCTACCCGATGGCGGTGATCCCCAACGGGGTGCGCCTCACCGCGTACTCCGGCGAAGCGAGCGACCTGCCGGCATCGGTACTGCAGGCGTTCCTCGACACCGTCGCAGCCGGCACCGTGCAGGTCCCGATCGCGAAGGTGTACGCGCTCGAGGAGATCGTTCAGGCCCACCGCGACATGGAGGACGGGATCCGGTCAGGCAAGCTCGTCGTCACCATCCGATGATGGGCACGGACTCCCCGGGACCCCGCTCTCGGGGTGGAACCCGTTCGTCCTCGACAAGGGCTCCAGCCAGTGCAATTCAGGAAGGTCGGATGTCTCCTCGCAGCTACAAGACCACCTTGGCCATCCTCGGCCTGGTCAGTCTCCTGCTCGTGCCGTTCTTGGTGCAGGGCGCCCTGCCGGCGATGTACGGCACGGTCGCACTCGTCGTTGTCGTCGCCTGGCTGCTCTACGGCGTCGTCAGCTCGAAGCTGACCCGACGATCCGGGCCCAGCTAGGCAGGTCCCAGGGTGCTGCCGTGTCCGGCAGCACCGTCCGGTCACCTCCAGGTCAAGGGCTGTTCACCCGCTGGCACTAACTCTGCTGGTCGGACCGCCGCCCGAGGGTCCCGATACCGGAGGACCCATGAACACCCGCACCGCACTGTCCTGCGTTGCCGTCGCTGCCGTCGCCTCGCTGGTGTTCGCGACACCGGCGCACGCCGACGAGGCCAGCTTCACCAGCAGCAAGCAGCCCTACATCGCCCCCAGCCAGTCGGACATCGACGCCTACTCACCTGCCCCGACGGGCTACTCCCCCGTCGCCACGGAGTCGGTCGCCCGGCACGGTTCCCGGGGGCTCTCCGCGTACAAGTACGACGCGCTGCTGCACCGTCTCGCCGCGACCGCGCAGGCCGAGAACGGGTTCCTGACGCCTGCGATCGGGAAGGAGTTCTCCGCGAACCTCGACGCCATCACGGCGGCGAACGTCGCGAACGGCTACGGCATGCTCACCGGTCAGGGCGCAGCCCAGCACCAGGGCATCGGAGCGCGAGCCGCGCAGCGCAACAAGCAGCTGTTCGCCCGTGCGGCGAAGACGGGCGGGCGTGTCGTCGCCGAGACCTCTGGTGAGTCTCGCGCCACGGAGTCGGGCGAGAACTTCTTGCGGGGCTTCGGGGCCCCTGCTGTCAAGCTCGAACCGCGCCCCGACCTGCTCTACTTCCACGAGGTCGAGAACCCGGACGGCACCGACAAGGCCGAGGGGTCACCCGAGCGCAAGCGCGCCCAGGCGTACGAGGACTACATCGCCGCACAGACCGGTGACGGCGGCACGATCGCTGCGGCCTTGCAGTACATCGAGGCGAAGCCGCGATCGATCCAGGCGGCGCAGGACCTGCTCTCCGGCATCTTCACGCCCGGGTTCATCGCCGAGATCGGCACCGACAAGAAACACGTCTGGTACAACACCGCCGACGGCTCCAAGGGCGGCGCGGTGGCGTGCGCGCCCGGCGCCGACACGAAGGCCGATCCCGATGCCTGCGGCGACCCGAAGAAGTCGATCAAGAGCACCGTCGATGCGGCGATGTCGCTCTACAACCTGTACATCATCGCGGCCGACATGCAAGTGGAGAACGTCGCTCCGCACCGGTTCGACTTCGCGCAGTACTTCGCTGGCCGGCCGGCGGATGCCGAGTGGTTCGCGTACTTGCTCGACGCCGAGGACTTCTACGAGAAGGGCCCGAGCCTCGCCGGGCACGACGAGACCTACTCGATCGCCGAGCCCCTGCTCGACGACTTCTTCGCCACGATCGACGCCCGCGTCGCCGGCGGCGACGTCGTCGCGACCTTCCGTTTCGCGCACGCGGAGACGATCATCCCGTTCGCGGCGCTGCTGCGGCTGCCGGGATCCACCGTCGCCGCGCCCGACAACGCTGCTCCGGCGTCCGACGCCGACGTCTACGGGTACGCCACCAACCCGTGGCGAGGTTCTGCGGTGACGCCGATGGCTGCGAACGTGCAGTGGGACGTCGTCTCGCGAGCAGGCATCGACCCCGCCACCGGAGCGGCCTACACGCCGCTCGTGCGCATGCTCTACAACGAGCGGGAGATCGCGTTCGCCCCCGGGTGCCGTGCAGTCGCTGCAGGGTCGCACTGGGTCAAGGAGACCGAGCTCAAGCACTGCCTGACCGGCACGGCGATGGCGGAGAGCCCGCTGATCGCTGCAGCCACGCCACGACCGACCGCGACGCCCACTGCGGAGCCCACGCCGACCCCGACGACGACGCCGGCGGTGACTCCGGCGACGCAGGGTGCCGGCACACCGACGGCCCGCGCGACGGGCACGCTGGCCGCGACCGGCGCACAGTCGCCTGCCGGACCGGCGTTGCTCGCGACGCTGCTCCTCCTGGCCGGTGCCGGGACCCTGGTGCTGCGTCGCCGCCGTCGCCTGCGTCGTCACACCGACTGACGCCGGCGCACCGCGCCAGCGGGGTGACGGCCGTGCCTGGAGGTGGGCCCCACGTCGGCAGCCGAGGGGCAGTGACTCGACCGAGCCGCGGACCTCGGCCACCAGTGACAGATGTCATGCCGGGATCGTGACGTCCGGCCGAGGCACCGCGCGCGCGGCTGCACGAGGGTGGGTCCCATGAACGACACACCGGTCATCCAGCTCCGCGACCTCCGCAAACGCTTCGGCGAGGTGGCTGCGGTCGACGGCGTCGACCTGACGATCCGTCCGGGCGAGGTCGTCGCCCTCCTCGGCCCGAACGGCGCCGGCAAGACCACGACGGTCGACCTCGCGCTCGGGCTGTCCGTGCCGACGAGCGGCGGGGCCCTGCTCTTCGGTGAGGAGCCCCGCGCCGCGGTGGTCACGGGGCGGGTCGGCGCGATGCTCCAGGGCGGCGCGCTCCTGCCGGACATGACGGTCCGGGACGCGGTCGCCCTGGTTGCTGCAGCGCACCGTCGTCCGATGTCGGTCGACGAGGCCCTCCGCCGTGCGCGCTGCACAGAGATCGCCGGCCGCCGGGTGAACAAGCTCTCCGGCGGTCAGCTGCAGCGGGCGAGGTTCGCGGTCGCCGTGGTCTCCGACCCCGACCTGCTGGTGCTCGACGAACCGACCGCGGCGATGGACGTCGAGGCCCGGCACACGTTCTGGTCCTCGATGCGCGAGTTCACCGACGCCGGGCGCACGGTCGTCTTCGCCACCCACTACCTCGACGAGGCCGACACCTTCGCCGACCGCATCGTCATCATGCGCGCCGGTCGGATCGTTGCCGACGGCACACCCGCCCAGATCAAGGCGATCACCGCCACGCGTGCGGTCCGGTTCTCCGGGGTCACCACCGACGCGCACGTCGCGTTGCGTGGTCTCCCCGGTGTCCGCAGCCTGGAGGCCCGGCACGACTCCGTCACACTCCGTTCGGACCGCAGCGACGACACCCTCCGGGCCCTGCTCACGTCGTTCCCGCAGGCGCACGACATCCAGGTGGTCGCCTCGACCATGGACGACGCCTTCCTCGCGCTCACTGCCGACCCCGCCACCACCGACACCGCTCCCGAAGGGATCCCCGCATGACCACCGTCACCGCGTCCGGCCGGATGCCGATCCGTTACGTCTACCTCGAGACGAAGCGGCAGCTCCGCAACGTCCGTGCGATGGTGTTCACCTTCGCCGTCCCGGTGATCATGCTGCTCGTCTTCGGTTCGGCCTTCGGCTCCCAGACCGACCCGACGACCCGTCTGCAGTACCTCGTCGTCACGACGCTGCAGATGGCCGCGTACGGTGCGATGATGGCCGCGCTCAGCCAGGCGTTCGCGATCGTCAACGAGCGATCGATCGGCTGGAACCGGCAGCTGCGGGTGACGCCGCTCTCCGGGTGGGGCTTCATGGTGTCGAAGGTGATCGCCGCGATGGCCTTCGCCGCGGTGTCGATCGTCATCACGGTGCTCGTCGCGACCGTCGGCATGCACGCCTCGCTCGACCCGCTGCGCTGGTTCGCCGCCGGGTTCGGCATCTGGTGCGGAGTGATCCCGTTCGCGCTCATCGCGATCCTGATCGGACAGTTCGCGAAGCCGTCCTTCGCGCAGCCGCTCTTCATGGTGGTGTTCATGGGCATGGCGATCCTCGGCGGTCTGTGGGTCCCGCTGTCGGTGATGCCGGAGTGGATGGGGACCGTCGCGCACCTGCTGCCCTCGTACTGGTTGAACCGGATCGGACAGATGGGGGCCGGGGCCACCGGTTCCTCGGGCATGGTCGAACCCGCGATGGTCCTGGCGTGCTGGGCGATCGTGCTGGCCGCGGTGATCGTGTGGCGCTACCGCCGCGACGCTGCACGGCAGTGACCGACGGCCCTACGCTGGCACCGATGTCCGCGGCGACCAGCACGACCGACGCAAGTGGCACGGACGACGCGCCACGCGCCTCCCGGCCATCCCCACGCTCGTTCCCGTGGGCCGTCCCGCCGGGGGCCAGCGACGACGACATCCGCATCGGACGCCGTCGGTGGTACACCGGCGCGGTGTTCGCGCTCCTGTGGCAGGTGCTCGAGATCATCGCCGTCTGGACCGACGGACGGAGCCTCCGCGCGCACGTCGTCTCCTCCATCGCCCTCGCCGTCGTGTACGCGGCGTACCTGTTCGCACCGGAGCTGATGTGGCGACGGAACCTGCGCGAGCGGGTGCTCGTGCTGGCCGGGGTCGCGCTGCTCGCCGGGCTCCTGCTCCTCGTGGTCGGGCCGCTCGCGGTCTGGACCTGGCTGCTCATCGCTGCACTCTCCGGGTTCGTCGCCGAGCGGTTCTGGGTGGCCGCTGTCGTGGTGCTCGGGATCGTCGGCGCGCAGCTCCTCGTCGCCGTGAGCGCGGGCTGGGGCAACGCCGTGGACAACGGCATCCTCTTCGCCCCCGTCATCACCGTGTCCGTCGGGGCGTCGATGCTGTTCTTCGGACGGCAACGGGAGGCGGAGCAACGGCTCGGGGTCGCGCAGGACGAGATCACCCGCCTCGCCGTCGTCGAGGAACGCGCCCGGTTCTCCCGCGACCTGCACGACGTGCTCGGCCACTCCCTGACCGTCGTCGCGATGAAGTCCGAGCTCGCCACGCGGTTGGTGGACGTCGACCCGGCCCGGGCGAAGACCGAGATGCAGGACGTCGAACGACTCTCCCGCGAAGCGCTGCAGGGACTCCGACGCGCGGTCAGCGGCTACCGCGAGGCCGACCTCGACGCCGAACTCGTGTCGGCGCGAGCAGCGCTCGAGGCCGCAGCCATCGACGCAGCACTCCCCCGGGACGCCGACGCAGCAGCCGATGACGTTCGGAGCCTCTTCGCGTGGGTCCTCCGAGAAGGCGTCACGAACATCGTCCGGCACGCCGCCGCGAGCCGGGTCCGCGTGACACTGACCCGGACTGCGCTGACGGTCGAGGACGACGGCACCGGGGTGCTCGCTCCCCCGTCGACCGCGGCCGTGCTCGGCGGGAACGGGCTCCGCGGCCTCAGGGAACGCGCGGAAGCCGTCGGAGCGGTCCTGACCACCGGCACGAGCGACCTGGGCGGATTCCTGCTCCGGGTCGAGAGGAGTCAACGATGACCGACGTGATCCGAGTGCTCATCGCAGACGACCAGGCGCTCGTCCGTGGCGCACTCGCCTCGCTGCTCTCGCTCGAACGGGACATCGCGGTCGTCGCCCAGGTGGCCCGTGGCGACGAAGTGCTCGACGCAGCACGGGCGTCCGGCGCCACGGTGGCCCTGCTCGACGTCGAGATGCCGGGGGCGGACGGCCTCACGGCGGCGTCGATCCTGGCTCGCGAGCTGCCGACCTGCCGCTCGCTCATCGTCACGACGTTCGGCCGACCCGGGTACCTCCGGCGAGCGCTCGAAGCCGGGGCAGCCGGGTTCGTCGTGAAGGACACCCCCGCCGAACACCTCGCCGATGCCGTGCGCCGTGTCGAGGGGGGTTTCCGTGTCGTCGACCCCGTGCTCGCCGCCGAGTCCCTCGCTGCCGGGCCCTCCCCGCTCAGCCCACGGGAGACCGACGTGCTCATCGCCTTCCGCACGGCGCCGACCGTGGCCGGGGTCGCCGGCACGCTGCACCTGTCCGAGGGGACCGTGCGGAACCACCTGTCGTCCGCGATCGGGAAGACCGCGGCGCGCAACGCGACCGAGGCCCTGCGGATCGCGGCGGACAACGGCTGGCTGCTCGGCACGGGACGGCCCTGATCCGGTCGCGGAACGATCGGCGCTCGGTCCGGTCCTTCGCGGTTCGGCGGCGGTCGCAGGCGTCAGTCAGCCGATCGACGGAGCGGCTCCGCCTGTCGCTTCCCTGCCGATGCCCGCACGGACTCCTTCACCGCGGCGACGAAGGACGTCCGGGTGCGCTCGTCGAGCAGGTCGAGCGACAGGTACGGGTTGAGGTCTTCCAGCTCCACGAGGAGCAGTGCTCCGTCTCGGGTGCGGCAGGCATCGACGCGTTGGACACCGTGCTCGATCGTGTTCCACCCGATGAACTGTTGCGCGAA
Source organism: Curtobacterium sp. MCBA15_007 (assembly GCF_001864905.1). Classification (NCBI taxonomy): domain Bacteria; kingdom Bacillati; phylum Actinomycetota; class Actinomycetes; order Micrococcales; family Microbacteriaceae; genus Curtobacterium; species Curtobacterium sp. MCBA15_007. The sequence continues at coordinate 217,154 of NZ_MJGM01000087.1, read as the reverse complement.
GGCCCAGTCGTCATCGCTCGCGCGGTACTGCTGCAACTCCCACCGTTTCGTCGGGTCGGGAGCGTTGAGCGCGTACTGCGGGACGTGGTCCACGTAGTAGAAGGAGACTTCGTACTGGAAGTCGATGCGGGGTTGCACGAGCAGGTTGTCGTAGTGCAGCCCGGCGAGCTCGTCACGGCCCACGACTCTCAGCCCGATCGAGTCCGCGCCCAGCTTCGGCTTCGCGATGTAGTCCGCGGTGTCCGGGAGTTGCGCGATGTCCGCGGCGGCATCGATCGTGGGGATGACCGGGTACCCGGCTCGGAACAGGTCGAGGAGGTACTGCTTCCCCCTCTGGTCAGCTCGTCCTGTCAGGTCCGTGAACACAGGGATCCCACGAGTCCGCGCGGCTTCGCGGAACGCATCGTACGCAGCCAGGTAGTGCAGCACGGGTCCACTGTTGCGCACCACGACGACGTCGAACGCGTCCATCAGGTGCTCGGCAGCCAGCGGTGGGCAGATCGCGACGTCGAACTCCGCGCTGAGCTCGCCGGACAGGTAGATGTCCTCGTCGCAGTAGCGTCGGCCCTTCGCCTCGTACCCGAGGTCACTCACGTAGAGGACGCGAAGGCGCTGGCGCTCTCCGTTCATGCCCGTGCGCCTTCCGCGGGCGACGGACCTGGTCCACGTCCATCGATCAGCAGGCGCCAGCCGGGGGCGAGTGGGCCGTGTTCAGTGCGCATCAGGATCTCCGGGTCGGAACGGGTGGGGACGGGTGGCGAAGGCAGTGGGGAGACGATCGTACGAGTCAAGGTGACCTGCCGCCCTGAGAAGCACCGCAGCCCTCACCGTGTGGATGGGGCTCGGGATCGTCTCGACAGGCAGCCGTGCGTCTGTTGCGAAGCCCTGTCCTCGGAATGTCGCCGCATGTGGTGGCTGGCTTCGAGCACCGGGACGCCGTTGTCGTCCTGCCAGCCCCCCCCTGTACCAACGGAGCCCGCCGTGTCCGGGCGGAGGTCCGTTCGACAAGCTGCTCCCTTCCTGGCATGTTAACGACTGACGGGCTGGATATCAGTTCTCGGGAAGGAGTGGGAAATGAGCAAGAACGATCACCGATCTCGGCGGGTTGCCGCTGGCTTCGCCGCTGTGGCTGTCGGCGGGGCGGTGTTCCTCGGCGCGATCCCCGCACAGGCGCAGGACGGCGTCGGGAGCGAGGGGGTCATCGGTGGATGGTCAGAGAGCACCGGGACCGTCGACGGCGCAGGAACCGGAATGTCGGTGTTGGCGGTGAACCACCGCGGTGCAGCGGAGAAGAAGACCATCAGTGGGACGACGCACAAGCGTTCGCATGGTTGGACGACCTGGGCAGGCGTGCAGCACTACACGCGTGCGCGGCTCGAGCACGGCAGCAGCATCATCGCTGACTCTGGCCGGAAGTGGGGCAAGTCCGGCACGGAAGCAGTGACCGTGTGGAAGCCGTACCGGCCGAACCGGCCCGGCAACGGTGTCGGTACAGCGAAGACCTACTACGGCAGGTGACGCATCGCAGCGGGTGCGAGCCGACGGCTCGCACCCGCTGCTGCGTGAGGAGAAGACGTGACGAAGCAACAGACCACGGCGATCGCGGGCCTGCTCCTGCTGGCCATGCTGCTGACGGTGTTGATCGAGGTGTTCGACGCTCGCCGAGGTGTCATCGCTTCTGAAGGCAACGATCTCCGCAGCGGTCAAAGCGTGTGGGTGAACGCGACACTCGACGAACTCATGCGTGCCCGGAACGCATTCGAACCGGGAACGAAGGTGTTCGTGCGCCTCGAGGGCGATGTCCGCGCCGTCGCAATGTTGTCGGGACGGTGGACAGATGTCCCGCTGCACGACGGGCACGCACTGACCGGGCGCCCCGGCGAGGCCCTCGCCGGGGCTGACGTTGCCGTCCGCGGTGACGACATCGTCGTCGATGGCAAGCCCTACGACGTGGTGGGCCGTCTCGGCGTCCGGGCCGACAGTCTGCTGTCCGATGACGTCATCGTCGCCGATCCGTCGCGGTTCTCGGCGTCACCACAGCGGCTCCTCCTGGACGGCCCGAGCAGTGTCCGCCACTACAGCGCAGAGTTCCCTGGCCGAAGTGTCGAGATCGTCGACGACGGCACGAACCGCAGGACGAACGTCGACGCCGTGTCTCCGGTTCTGGTCACGCTCGGCGTGCTCGTCGTCATGCTCATCGGCGTGGTCGCAGGCCTGCAAGCTGGGCGATGGGAACTCCGCACTGCCGCCGTCCGCTTCACCACGGGGATCCGACCGCTGAGCACCCTCCGCAGCGCGGCCGCCAGAGTCAGCGTGATCACCATCGCCGCCTGTACGACCGCTCTCGCGGGCGCGGCAGTGGTCAGGCAGACCACCATCCTCGACCTCGACGTCACCCACGCAGTCGTCGCGGTCGGAACCGTCGTGCTCGCCGTGTCCGTCACTTCGCTCTGGCAGGGAACCCGACGATGGAACTGCTGAACGATCTTCGATCCAACTGGACGATCATCGTCGCCAAGATCGTCCTGCTCGTGCTGCTCGCACTCTGTTGGTACAACGTGGCCTCCTTCACCCAGTCCACCTCGCAGGCCGTGGCCCAGGGCTTGTCCGCCGATGCCGACGTCGACCTCTACACGGTGGTCGACGATCTCGGCCCGGATGCTTTCGAGGCGATCCGGCGAGACGAGCACGCACTCGACGACGTCGCCTCGTTCGTCGACCGCATCGACGACGAGCCCGGGTTCGACTTCATCTCCTCGTACGACCAGCCCGTCACCGTTCAGGACTTCCGCGGCGACGACCGCTTCGACGTCGGCTACGGCACCGAGTACACGCTCAACGGGAAGTACCAGGACGAGTCCGGCCGGAGCGTTCAGGACATCAAGTCCATCCAGCTCAACGAGAACGCGTACGAGTTCGCGGGGCTCTCCGTGCAGGACGGCAAGCCCATCGAGTGGAACGTTGTCGACTGGGGATCCGGTCGGATCCCGGTGCTGCTCGGCAACGAGTACCGCGGCGTGTACGAGCTCGGGGAGCGATTCACCGGAGCGGTCATCCTGCAGGAGCAGGAGCTCGAAGTCGTCGGTTTCCTCGAACCGGACAGTGCCATGTACTTCCGCGGTGAGGCAAACCACTACCTCGACGACACCGTCATCGTGCCCTACCCGCCAACACTCGCCGGACTCGACCGAGCAGCACTCGACCGGCTGGATACCGAGCTGTTCGGACGCCTGGCGTTCCAGGTGCTCAACGCCGATCTCGCCGTCGATCACAGCCTCGATTTCGGGGACGTCGTCGCGCGTCTCGACGCGATCGGAGACGACACCGGCTTCCGGTCGTACACGTTGCTCGGAGTACCGGCCTACCTCGTGCAGCTCTCCCTCGTTCGCCAGCTCATCCAGGACAACCTGGTGCTCGTCACCGCGCTGCTGGTCGCCCTCACCGCTGGCGTGGGCATCATCACGGCGTTCCTCAACCGACTCCTGCATCACCGTCGAACGCCAGTGGCGCGGGTGCACCATCTTCTCGGGAGGAGCCCGAGTGCCACGAACCGGCTGTTCCGCGCAAGCCGCCTCACCGAGTTCACCGCGGCGCTCGGGCTGTTCCTCGCGACCAGCGCACTGCTCCCCAACGACAGCGAGATGGCTCGACTCGGCGCCGGCACCGCCCTGCTCCTCTGGTGCGTGGCGGACGGCGCACTCGGCCGGCGAGCCATCCGCATCGAACTGACCGCCCAACAGCGAAGAGGTACCTCACGATGATCGTTCTGCGTGACGTCTCGAAGACCATCACCGAGCCCGACGGATCGATCCGAGCACTGTTCGACCGGCTCGACTTCGACCTTCGCGACGACGATCGATCCGTGGCCATCACGGGGCGCAGCGGATCCGGCAAGAGCACGCTGCTCCGGATCCTCGCCGGACTCGACACCGACTTCGGCGGGACCTACGAGCACGACGGCCACGTGCTCGAACGCACCGCACGGAGGATGGCGGAGCACCGACTCCGACACATCGGCATCGTCACCCAGGACCACAGCCTCCTCGGCGACCGCAGCGTGCTCGACAACGTCCGGCTCGGCGTTCCTGCTCGCGCTGACTCCACCGCCCGAGCACATGAGGCGCTCGACGCGGTCGGCATCAGCCACCTCGCTGGCAAGCGCCCACGACGACTGTCAGGAGGAGAAGCGCAGCGCGTCGCGATCGCTCGAGCCATCGCGAAGCGCCCTGCCGTCGTCCTCGCCGATGAGCCCACCGGCGCACTGGACGAGACGACCGAAGACGACGTGCTCGCCCTCTTCGACCGGCTGCAGCAAGCAGGAACCAAGTTCGTGATCGTCACCCACAGTGAGCGCGTTGCACAGCGATGCGAACGGCAACTCCAGCTGCACCACGAACGACTCATCGCGCGCGGCGCGTGACGGACGGGAGGCCGGCCCCACCAGCCGGTACCGGCGCACCGCGCCAGCGGGGTGACGGCCGAGCCTGGAGGGACGGTGCCAGCTGGCACCGGGCCTCCCGTCCGTCAGCGGTTGCGCTCCAAATCCCCGATCACGCGTGCGCAGTACGTTCGCGGCTCGAGAACTCGGCGAACATCTCCCGTTTCGCTGCGTGCGAGTCAGCCTCGAGCTCGAGTCCCTCCACGTTGACCGGTGCCTGATCGGCTACCGGACCAGCGCGCGTTCGTAGAGGCTGGAAGCGAGTTGCCGCCCACCGTCGGGGGCGCTGACCGTCACGTCGCGGACGTGCCGGAACCCCTGCTGTTCGTAGAATCGCCGCAATCCGGGGTTGTCCGTCGCGCAATCCAGCCGCACGAGGGCCGCCCCGCGCTCGGCGGCTCGCTCTCCTACCCACACCAGCAGTCGCTGCCCCAGCCGGCGGCCACGATGCGTCTGCGCCACGACCAGACGGTGCACGTACACAGCGGGATCGTCCTCCACGCCCCACGTCTCGGAGGCCGAGTCGGACACCGTGACCATCGCCACGATCACCCGGTCCTGACGTACGACGAAGAGGTTCCCCTGCTCTGCGGCGCGCAGCAGAACCGCGTCCGGCACCCGGTCCTGCCACTGGTCGATCCCACGCGAGCGGAGCCACAGCCTCGCACCGTCGATGAGCACCTGAGCCGAAGGAACATCCGCGGCCGTGGCCGCTTCGACCGCCAACACGTCTTGATCCACGAGACGACGCTACGGGCTGACCTCAGCGGACACGAGCGGAAGTGGGCCTGATCCGGCATCCTCGTCTCGTGGAGTTCTCATGGTGGACGTGGTGGGGGCTCCTGCTCATCGCGCTGACGGGGCTCGGGCTGATCGGGCGCGCTGCTGTCGTCTCCTGCTGATCCCGTGGGTCATCGCACTCGACAGCTGACTGCAGACACACCGAGATCGGCTCGGTCGATGAGCGGCTGCCGGACGGCCGTGGGGCTGGTCGACCCCCGGGAGCGTCAGAAGAACATGCGCCCCCGCGCGATGTCCGACTCGGCCTGCCGAAGAGCCTCCGCGACTTCGGGGTCTGTCCCCTCGAACTCCGCCGCCCGAGAGCCGAAGTTGGTGTACCGGTGCATGACGAACCACAGCACGAGGAGCGCCGCCAAGACCACGCCGGTTCCGATCCACCACCACATGGGGGCAGCGTACGTGCGACCGACAGCGGGGGCAAGCGCTGCGATACGCCGTTGCAGGATCGGCGATCGGGGAGCTCCCGCGGGTTCGTACCTGAAGCGCTCGTCTACGCTGGGCTCCTCACGAGGGGGATGCAGTGGGTTTCGGAAGATCTGTGGTGCTGGCCAGCTTGGCGACTGCGAGCGCCATCGTGCTTGCTGGGTGCGCAGCGTTCCCTCCAGCTCCGAGCACGGTGGGCTCCGACTGGCCGAGCACCGGGGTGCCATCCGCCGTGCGATGGCCGTCCGACTGGGTCGACAGCCTGTCCGGTGAGTCCGAAGCCGTGGGCGGTCCGATCGTCGGGCTCCGCCTTGAGTACGGAGCGGAGCACTGGGTCTGGCGGATCCGCAGCACCGACCCGGGAAAGGCCGACGCCCTCGGCGAGTCCAACGCAGAACCGACCAGCGGTGTCGAGGCGCTCGTCGACGCCACGGACCTGAGCCTCGTGCGGCGACACGAGGTCACCCTGACCAAGGCTGAAGCCACGGGGACGGACACCAGCTACTACGACGCCGTGAAGGCCTCGGGTGAGGAGTGGCCCGGCCCACGATTGGTCGAGCTGGTGCGCGTCGTCGACGACGGCCGGCCGACGTGGCGCGTCACGACGTACGACACCGAGGACGGCCACCTCGCCCCGCGGACGCTCTGAGCACGCGCGCTGATCGATCTCGGGTGCGGAACCGAGTCGCTCACCCGATCAGCGCCGATGCCGCCGTCATGACTGGCAACAGCGGCCGTCGTCGTCCGAGGCGAGAGCCTGCTCGTCATCGATCGATTGCAGGACGGTCGAAACTACTGGGTGATTCCCCGCACGAGCGCGGAACGCTGCCGCCGTCCCGGCCGGACTGATCCGGCTTCCGGAGGACGCGTCCCGCGCTCGCCAGTACCGCCTACCGAACGCCGTACACGACGTGGTCGTCGAGGTACTGCCAGACCGTTCCGACCTCGGCGAACCCAGCGCTGCGGAGCGACTCGATGTGGAAGCCGAGCGTCACCTTCGGCGGCGCTTCGTGGAGTTCCGCGCCCCACACCACGTCGCGTCGCGCGATCGCTTCGGCGTACCGCGGCGTCTCCGCCACCGCTGCCCACCACGCGTCCCACGTGTCCGCGCCGGCCGCGAAACCATCTCGCTGCGTCACGGCGTCATCGCGCGCTGCGATGGCGGCCAGGGTGCTCTCGTCCCGCTGGTAGGACAGGTGGTCACCGTTGAGCAGGATGCCACCGGCGCGGAGGAGGTCCGCGGTCCGTCGGTGGACATCGACGAGCGTGCCCGGCTGGAGCCAGTGCAGGGCAGTCGAACTCACCACGGCGTCGAACGGTGCGTCCGCGATCGCAGGGTGCTCCGCCCAGCGCCGATCGGCGAGGTCGACCTCCGCGATCACGAGCCGACGGTCGGCGGCGGCGAGGTCCGCGGCGATGGCCAGGAGCGCTGGATCCTTGTCCGCCACCACTGCCGTGGCGCCAGGGACCGCGGCGAGGACTGCTTCCGCGAGCGCTCCGGTTCCGCCCGCGAGGTCGAGGATCCGCGGCGCGGTCGTCTCGGCGCAGACGTCGGCGACCACGCGGGCGATCGTGGCGAACCGCTCAGCCCGGTGCCGGATGTACGCGGTCTGCTGAGCATCCCACCGGGTCGCCAGGTCACGTGCCCGCGCGGTGTCGGCCTCGGTGGCGATCGGTGTGGTGGTTGTCGTCTCGGTCATGGGGTGGTTCCTTCCAGAGGGGCGAGTGGGACGGCCGGTGGTGCTGGCAGGCGGAATGTGAGGTGGATGTCACCGTCAGGGTCGTCGCGACGGGTGGTGTGGACGTCGTAGACCGAATCCAGGAGCGCGGGGCGGAGGACATCGGCGGGTGGGCCGGAGCCGACGACGCGGCCCGCGGCGAGGATCACCAGGTGGTCGCAGACGCGGGCGGCGGCCTCGAGGTCGTGCAGGACGACGACGACGGTCGGTGCGATGTGCGGCAGGAGTTCGAGGACTTCGAGCCGGTGTCGCAGGTCGAGGTGGTTGGTGGGTTCGTCGAGGAGGACATGGTCGGCACCGTGAGCGATCGCGCGGGCGAGGCCGACCCGCTGGAGTTCGCCGCCGGAGAGTGCGGCCAGGGAGTCGCCGGCTCGGTGCGTCAGTGCGACCGCGTCGAGGGCTGCCGCCACACGCTCGTCGGGGTCGACACCGTCGCCGCGGCCCGGGCCGACCTGGGCGAGGCCGCCGAGCGCGACCTCGTCCGCCACGGTGAGCGCCGGGTCCGGGTCGAGTCGCTGCGCCACGCTCGCGACGCGTTGCGCGATCCACCGGCGTGACCGGTGCCGGACATCCTGTCCGTCGATCTCGACACGGCCTTCCTGGATGGGGACGGCTCGGAGGAGCGCGCGGATCAGGGTGGTCTTGCCACTGCCGTTCGGGCCGACGATCCCGGTCACGGAGCCCGTCGGCGCATCCAGGTCGACGGTGTCCAGGAGCAGCCGCCGTCCGGCGCGCACCGTCACCGCGCGTGCGCGGATCACCGCAGTGCGTCGAGCTGCCGTGTGAGTTCAGCCGGGCCCGAGACCGACAGGGTCGAGGGCGGATCGGTGAACGGGAAGCGGAGTGCGACGATCCGGTGGTGGCGCACCGCGGAGAGGCCCGATGTACCCGGCGCCGTCAGGAAGCTGTCGATGGTGTCCTGCGCCGTGCCGCTCGAGTAGAGCAGGACGATCGTCTGCGGGTCGCGGGAGATGATGTCCTCGACACCTGCATCGAAGACGCGCTCGTGCGAGTCGGCGTACACGTTGCGCAGTCCGACCGCTCGGAACACCGGCGTCACCATGCTCGGACCGCCGTACGGCGAGAGGACGCTGCCGCCGGAGGACACGTAGAGGGCAGCGGCTGTTCCTCTGTCCTTCGGGGACTGCGTCGCGAGCGTGGCACGGCCCGAATCGATCGTATCGGAGGCCAGCGCCGGTTCGCCGAGCACTGTGCCGAGTGTCCGCAGTTCGCTCCAGACACGGCCGAACGTCGCCGTCCGGCTCAGGTCGGGACCGGGGTTCGCGCAGTACGCCGACGGGGTGTAGAGCGGGATCCCGGCAGCCTGGAGCGCGTCTCGGTCGACGGCGTTCGCGGGTGCGATCACCAGGTCCGGCTTCGCACCGAGCAAGCTCTCCTGGGACACGACGGAGCCGCCTGTCGACGTCTGCTTCGTCGAGAGGGCGTGGAGGTCTGCGAGCTCGCGGTAGGTCTGCTTCGTGTAGAGGTCCGGAGCCAGCGGTGCGGTGACACCGACGATCCGGTCCACGGCGTGGAGCGCTTCGAGGTTCGGGAGTTCGTCGTTGTTCACGAGCACGATGCGTCGCGGGGTCGCGGTGATCGTCACCTGGGATCCGCAGTTCTGGATCGTGACGGGGAAGTGCGTGCCACCGCTCGAGCTCGTGCGCGGGTTCGGCTCGGTGGCTCCGGACGATGTCGTGCAGGCGCTCAGGCTGAGCACGGCGACGGTCGCCAGCAGACCGATCGCTGCTGCGACCGTGGTGGACCGGGTTGGGGTTCTCATGTGGGGCTTTCCGGTGGGGTGCGATGGACCGTGGGGTGGAAGGTCAGGGGGCTGTTGCGGGGGCGGTGCGACGCAGGAGGACCAACAGGAAGGGCGCACCGAGCACCCCGGTCACGACCCCGACGGGGATCTCCTGGGGCGCGAACGCGATGCGGGCCACGGTGTCAGCGATGACGAGCAGGGACCCACCGAGCAACGCCGACACCGGGAGCACCGCTCGGTGTCGTCCGCCGACGAGTCGGCGTGCCAGGTGCGGCACGACGAGACCGATGAAACCGACGCCGCCGACAGCCGCGACGATGACGCCGACCATCGCGGACACTGCGACCATCAGGCCGAGTCGCGCGCGTTCCGGGTCGATGCCCGCTGACCGTGCGGAATCGTCTCCGGAAGCGAGCGCGTCGATGAAGGGTGCGATCACCACGAGCGCGACCAGTCCGACACCACCCGTGATCGCCGCGGCGGCCAGGGCGATCGGCTGCACCGACGTGAGCGAACCCAGGAGCCAGAACAAGACCGACCGGGCGGCCTCCGGAGAGTCGCTCCAGAAGACGAGGAAGCTCGTCGCCGCGTTCAGGGCGTACCCGACCGCCAAACCGGCGAGCACGAGCCGAAGCGGCCCCCGACGGCTCGCGGTCCCGGCCAAGGCCACAACCAGGAGAACGGCACCGATCGCGCCCGCGAGCGCCGCACCGGAGAACACCAACGCGCTCCCCGACCCGATGACGAGCACCACGAGGGCGACGCCGGTACTGGCGCCGGAGTTGATGCCGAGCAGGTACGGATCGGCGAGGCTGTTCCGGACGAGCGCCTGCAGGACAGCTCCGGCCACAGCCAGCACGGCGCCGGCGATGATCCCCATCACGACGCGGGGTGCCCGCGTGCCCCACACGATCTCATCCGCCGACGCAGACCAGTGGCCTGCGCGGGCCCCGGTGACGTGCTCGACCAGGATGCCGATGACGTGCGTCGGTGCGATCGGCACCGGACCGATCATCATCGCTGCGACGGCGACCAGGGCGAGCACCACGGCGAGCACCGCGATCCGCACGGCCGCACGCCGACGGGCTCGACGCATCAGGCACAGGACCGCATCGATCCTGCCCGACCGCGACGGCGCCGGGAGGACCGTCGAGAACCGATCGGGCATGAGACTCCTTGATGATAACGAGTCTCATTACTAGCAGGTCGGCCAGGGTCTCACCAAGTCCTCGACGGTGCCGACGGACGCCCTGCGGCCGTCCCCAGCACAACGTGCTGGGGCACACGCGGGCACCGACAGTGATGGCGGGTCCGAGAACTGATCGGGTCGGAACGATCCCTGGATGAGACAGCGGTCTTCCGGCCAGCGCAATGCGACTCGACTGAGCGAGGATCCCTCACTGCTCGACTCGCACCGACGGTCCGGTCGTCTCGTTGTTCCTTGCCCCGGCTCGCCGGGACGAGGTCGATCCCAACGGAAGAAGCCCACCGAGATCCTCGGTGGGCTTCTTCCGTCGTGTCAGACACGTTTCGGTCGGGCTGACAGGATTTGAACCTGCGACCCCTTGACCCCCAGTCAAGTGCGCTACCAAGCTGCGCCACAGCCCGCGAGTTCCGGAGAACCCAGGACCCCGGAGGATCCTCGCCCGCGTCCGACCGGAGCGCGAGCGACCGGTCCAGCATAGCGGACGTCAGCCCCCCTCCGTGCCACGGCGAGTCGCAGCAACGCGACCCGAACGACACGCTCAGCCCGGCCGCACCACCTCACGCCGCGCCGCCAACCACGGCAACCCGAGCCCCACGAGCAACCCACCGGCCCCGTCTGCCGCCAGGTCCCCGATCGTGTCGTCGTACCCGACGAAGATCTTCGCGTCGACGAAGTTGTGCCCGAGCCACTCCCCCATCTCCCAGACCGCGCCGACCGCGAGTCCCGCACACAGCGCGAGCACCGCGACGACCACCCGGCGCTCCCCGTGCGGGGCCGGCACAGCACGCAGGTCGGCACCGATGACGTACAGCACGGCCGCGAGCAGCCCGGTCAGCACGACGTGCATGAACTTGTCCCACAGGACGACGGTCGTGTACCACTCGAGCACGCTCGACCAGCCGGCGACGAGCACGAGCACACACACGGCCAGGTCGAAGACGGGTCGCAGCCCGAGCATGCGCGGCACCACGACCCCGAGCAGCGCCAGCGCCATGACCGGGAACGCCGTCCCACCCCACCCGACACTCGCCACGACGACGCTCACGAGCGTCAGGGCGCGCACCACGTCGGCCGCCAGGAACCGCGGCCGCAGGAAGGTCGACCCGAGCGCCCGGATCACGACGCCCACCGGACGACCGCGTGCACGGCGGCGTGGTCGGACGGCCACACGCCGCCCGGCCGCCGCACGTCGACCGCGACGCGGTCCACGGCCGCCCCAGCGGTCACGAGCACCCCGTCGATCCGCCGACCACCAACGCGCGGACTCCCGTAGTGCGGGTACGTCCCGTAGGGCTCACCCACCTGCCTGGAGGCCCGCCCCCAGCTGTCCTCGACCCCCGCCTCCGCCAGGGCTCGCCACGGTGCGGAACCGGCGGGGGTGTTCCAGTCGGCCATGACCACGGCGGGCAGGCCGCGCTGCCGGACGATCCGGCCGAGCAGTTCGGCGGACCGCAGTCTGGCCCACGGTGAGGCGACGTCGAGGTGGGTGGCGATCGCCAGGAACCGGACGCCGGTCGCGCGGTCGTCGACCACGGCGCCGACGGCGTGCCGGGGGAAGGACGTGGCCCACGACCGCGAGCCGGGGCGGTGCGGTGTGCGGGAGAGCGCCCAGGTGCGGCGCTCGACGACGTCGAGGCGGGAGCGGTCGAGGAACAGGCCGACCTGTTCACCACCGCCGCGCGCTCCTCGCCCGGCCAGGACGGGCTCCCAACCCGACCCCAGGCCGGACGTCAGGTCGTCTGCCTGCGCGGGCAGGGCCTCCTGGACGGCGAGGACGGTGGGCGCTTCGGACGTGACGAGCGCGAGGACGGCGTCGCGGCGGCGCTCCCAGGCGTCCGGGTGGGTCGACCGTCGCGGCACGCGGCGACGCACGTTGAGCGTCATGCAGTGCACCTCGGGCGACCGGACCGGTCCGATGAGCGGGCGGTCGTCGGGGTGGTGGGGCATGCATCCCTTCTACGAGACGACACCCGTCGGATTCTCAGGGACCTCTCCGCCTGGCTCGTAGGGTGGCCCGATGCGTTCTCGTTCCACCCCTCGTGTCCTCGTCGCGATCGCCGTCTCCGGCCTGCTGCTCGGAGCCGCCGGGTGCACGTCGAGCGAACCGGACACGAGCCGCCCGACCCTGGCGAAGGCCTCCGCCGACACCGTCACGGTGGCCGACGCTGCGGACGCCGCAGCGCGGTCGGTCCGGGTCAGCAAGGCGCTGTTCGCCAGCGCTCCGGGCGCGGTCGTCGCCCGGGCCGACGACGCCGACGGGATCCGCGACGCAGCGAAGACCGCGGCGAGCGCCCACGTCCCGGTGCTGCTGACGACCAAGAACAAGGACGCTGCCGTCGCCCGCGAGCTCGACCGGCTCGGTGCCGGCTGGTACCAGGCCGAGGGCGACGTGTCGCTCGACACGGACGTCGAACAGCGGCAGGCGCCGGACGGCGGTGACGCGCCGGAGTCGACCCGGGCCTCCCGGCAGGCGACCGTGGTGGTGGCGGACACGCGTGCGGACGCTGCTGCCGTAGCAACCGCGAAGGCCGCCGGTGCGCGGGTCGTGACCATGCCGAAGGGCGTGACCGACCCGGCTGCCGCACCCGACGTGGTGACGGCGCTGCACGAGCGGGCGAAGCACCCGACGGTCCTGGTCGGTGCGGCGTTCGACGCCCTGCCGGACCCGGATTGGACGGTGCGGGCGGCCGAGGGCGGGTTCCAGCTGCGGAACGGCGGCCAGCGGCCGTTCGACGGGCACCGGTACGTCGCGCTGTACGGGGCCCCCGGGGCGCCGGCGCTGGGAGTGCTCGGCGAGCAGGGGCCGAAGCAGACCGTGCAGCGGGCCGAGCAGGTCGCGAAGCCGTACCGGGCCGAGTCCGACGAGCTCGTGACGCCTGCGATGGAGGTCATCGCGACCGTCGCCGCGGGCGACGCCGGCGCCGACGGCGACTACTCGACCGAACTGCCGGTCTCGACGCTCGAGCCCTACGTCGAGGCCGCCCACGATGCGGACATGCCGGTCATCATCGACCTGCAGCCGGGGCGGTCGGACTTCCTGTCACAGGCGAAGAAGTACGAGTCGTTGCTGAAGCAGCCCGGTGTGTGGCTGGCGCTCGACCCGGAGTGGCGGCTCACGAAGGACCAGGTACCCCTGCAGCAGATCGGCAGCGTGTCGGCGTCCGAGGTGAACAAGGTCTCGTCGTGGCTGGCTGCGCTGGTCAAGCAGGAAGGGCTGCCGCCGAAGGCCCTGGTGCTGCACCAGTTCCGGCTGTCGATGATCCAGGACCGCTCAGCACTGCAGACCCACCCGGAGCTCGACATGCTCGTGCACGTCGACGGGCAGGGGTCGCAGCCGGACAAGCAGGCGACGTGGAAGGCGCTGCACCAGGGCGCGCCCGAGGGGCTGCACTGGGGCTGGAAGAACTTCTACGACGAGGACACGCCCATGCTGACGCCCGCGCAGACCATGCGGGACGTGCGGCCGACGCCGTCGCTGATCACGTACCAGTAGGGCCCGGTTGGTCCGGTTGTCCACAGCCGGGAGTCGCGACCCGCGTTTCGTCGGTCGGTGCTGACAGCATGGGGGCATGTCTGGTCTTGGTGTCGGGTCCACTGCGTCGTCTTCCGTCTCCCCCTCTGCGGACATCGCCGCCGAGGCGCAGCAGGCGCTCGCTGCGCTCACGGGGCGCCCCGACGCGGTGTTCCACCCCGGCCAGCTCGAGGCGATCTCCGCGCTGGTGGAGCACCGGCAGCGCGCCCTCGTCGTCCAGCGCACCGGGTGGGGCAAGTCGGCGGTGTACTTCCTGGCGACGCTGCTGCTGCGCCGGCGCGGGGGTGGCCCGACGGTCCTGGTGTCGCCGCTGCTCGCCCTGATGCGCGACCAGGTCGCCGCTGCTGCGCGGGCCGGGGTCCGTGCGGTGTCGATCAACTCCGCGAACGCGCACGAGTGGGGTGAGACCCAGGCTGCCCTCGCCCGTGACGAGGTCGACGTGCTCCTGGTCTCCCCCGAACGCCTGAACAACCCGAAGTTCCGCGACGAGCAGATGCCGACCCTGATCGCCCGGATGGGCATGCTCGTGGTCGACGAAGCGCACTGCATCTCGGACTGGGGCCACGACTTCCGGCCGGACTACCGGCGTCTGGCCGAGCTCATCCGGTCGCTCCCCCACGGCGTCCCCGTCCTGGCCACCACCGCGACGGCGAACGAGCGCGTGGTCGAGGACGTCGCCGAGCAGCTGACCGCCGGCCCGGCCGACCCGGTGTTCACGATCCGTGGGTCCCTGGCCCGCAAGTCCCTGCGCCTCGGCGTGCTGACGCTGCCCGATGCCCGGCAGCGGCTGGGGTGGCTCCTCGCCCACCTCGGCGACCTCCCCGGCAGCGGCATCATCTACACGCTCACGGTCTCGGCGGCCGAGGACATCGCCCGCCTGCTGCGCGACAACGGGTACGCCGTCCGCGCGTACACCGGGCGCACCGACACCGACGAGCGCGAGCATCTCGAACAGCAGCTCAAGGGCAACGAGCTGAAGGCCCTGGTCGCCACGAGTGCGCTCGGCATGGGGTTCGACAAGCCCGACCTGGGGTTCGTCGTGCACGTCGGCGCTCCCTCGTCGCCCGTCGCCTACTACCAGCAGATCGGTCGCGCGGGTCGTGCGACCGACAACGCCGACGTCCTGCTCCTGCCCGGGCGCGAGGACCGCGAGATCTGGCAGTACTTCGCCAGTGCCTCGATGCCGACCGAAGCCCGTGCCGCCGCCGTGCTGGGCGCCCTGTCGACCGACACCGCGATGTCCACCGTGGCGCTCGAGGGCCTGGTCGACATCAAGCGCTCCACCCTCGAACTCCTGCTCAAGGTGCTCGACGTCGACGGCGCCGTCCGACGCGTCACCGGCGGCTGGGTGTCGACCGGGCAGCCGTGGGAGTACGACGCACCCCGGTACGAACGTGTCGCCGCGGCCCGTGCTGCCGAGGCCGCGTCGATGCTCGACTACGAGTCCACCTCGGCCTGCCGCATGCAGCTGCTGCAGCAGGACCTCGACGACCCCTCGGCCGAGCCCTGCGGTCGGTGCGACAACTGCGCCGGGGCGTGGTTCCCGACGGCCGTGTCCGACACCGACTCGTCCGGGGCGGCGGCCGCGCTCGACAAGGTCGGCGTCGAGATCGCCCCGCGTGCCCAGTGGCCCTCGGGGATGTCGTCGCTCGGTGTCTCGGTGCGGGGCAAGATCGGCGCGGACGAGCTCGTCCAGCCCGGCCGTGCGGTGGCGCGTCTGACCGACCTCGGCTGGGGTGGTCCCCTGCGTGCCCTGTTCTCGCCGTCCACCCCGGATGCCCCGATCTCGCGCGAACTCGTCGACGGCTGCGTCCGGGCGCTCAAGGACTGGCCGTGGGAGACCCGGCCGACCGGCGTCGTGGCGATGTCCTCGCGGTCGCGGCCCGAGCTCGTGGGGTCCCTCGCCCAGGCGCTGTCCACGATCGGGCGGCTGCAGTTCCTCGGCACGCTCGGCCGTGCCGGCGGGACCCCTCGCGGCGACGGTGCGACGAACAGCGCCTACCGGTTGTCCGGCGTGTGGGACACCTTCGTGGTCGATCCGTCGCTCACCGCCGCCCTGCAGTCGCACGAGGGCCCGGTGCTGCTCGTGGACGACCTGGTCGACAGCCGGTGGACGATGACCGTCGCCGGCCGGGAGCTCCGGCGCGCCGGGGCCTCCGCCGTGCTCCCGTTCGCCCTGGCCACGGTGGCGTAGCCCCCGCACCTGTTTTGCGACAGTCCACGTGTCGATCGACCCGTGGGTTGTCGCACACCTGGTCCGGCATCCACCGGAAACCGCTCCGGCGCGCAGCGGTCAGGACCCGCTCGACCCCAGTCCTGCGGCGAGCCACGACGAGAACACGCCGACGAAGAGGTCGAGCAGCAGCGCCCCACCCGCGACGAACAGTCCGGCGGCGGCCAGTCCGACGACGAACGCCCGCTGCGCACGGCCGACGATGAGCGCCACGAGGGTCATCACGAGGGCGACCAACGCCACGAACCCCGAGACCAACCACCACGCGAAGGAACCGCTGCTGGTGAACATGCTGACCAGTGCTCCGACGTTCCACAGCCCGGCTCCGAGCGCCACGACCGAGGGCACCACGAGCAACCACTGACCAGCCGAGTTCTCGCGCACCAGCCCATCGTGCCACGACGGTGCGCCACGGCGGCCGACGGCAGTCTCAGCGCCGCGCGGGCTTCGGGAACGTGGCCCGCATGTGGTCGCTCGTCAGCACGTCGCCGATACCGACCATCAGCACCGAGAACAGGATCTGCTCGATGACCATCCAGAACGGGTAGAGCCCCGGGATCGCCGCGACGATCAGCGTCACGATCGGGAAGATCCGGCTGAACAACCGCAGCCGCTGGTACGCCCAGTAGTACCCGAGCTGCGCCCGCCAGGCGAACACGTAGAGCGTCAAGGTGATCAGCAGCACCACGGTGGACCGGAACCACACCGCCCACGACAGGGACTCCCCTGCGCGGGTCAGCAGCACCGCGACCACGATGGCGGTGAGACCGACGACCGTCTCCGCGACGAGCAACCACCGGATCCACCGGAACGAACGCACCGTGTCCGGGTGTTCGAGCATGTCCTCGCGGATCACGTACCCGGACTGCCGGCCTCCGGCCAACCGGTCGAGCCGAAGACGGCACCACACACGGTCGGCGAGCACACCGAGTCCGTCGTTCTGCTGCGTCACCAGTACATCGTGCCCCATCCCGGCGGTAGCGGCGGACGCGGCACCGGCACGAGCACCGATGCGGAACGACACTGTCGACGTCGGACGACCACGACGGTGTCGTTCTCCGTCGGCGCAGCGCAGCACAACCCCGCGCAGCCCCAACCCCGCGCAGCCTCAGCCTGCGCCCCGCTCAGTCGGACGGGACGAGTGCCGCGCCGCCCAGCACGGTGCCGGTCCCGGCGTCGAGCAGGACCAGGGAGCGGACCTCGTCGGGCAGCGTCCACGGCTCGCCGAGCACGACGGTCAGCCCCTGTTCGACCCCGTCGGCCTGGAACAGCTCGTAGGACTCCCCGACCGGCGTCCACATCGGCTTCGAGCCACCGCGCACCGTCCCCGCGGACAGCACGACGTCGACCGGGCCGTCCCCGCCGGTCTCCAGGTGGTCGATCTCCACCGCGAGGGTCTCGTCACTCGTGTTCGCGGCGATCCGGACGTGCCCGGAGGCCGCAGCCCCGATGCCGACGATGTCACCGGAGACCGGCGGGACGCGGCGCCACCACGGGTCGATGGGCGAACCGTCGACCGGACGGACGGGTTCGGGCTCGATCGGCTCCCCGAGGGCGTCGGACGGCGGCAGCCGGACGTCGGGCGACTGCGCCGGTTCGGGGCCCACTGCGTCGGCACGGGTGACCGGTTCGCCGTCGTCCGGTGCGTGCGAGCTCGTCCACAGGGACACCGAACCCACGAAGACCACCCCGACGAGGACACCCACCAGGGCGAGCCGACGTCGGTCGGCTGCCCACCGCCCGGTACCCACGCCCCCATGATGCCGCACCGGCGCGCCAGACCGGCCCCGGGCCTCCAGGCCGACCGCGGACGCGAACGCAGAACGCAGAACGCGCCCCGACGGATCGGGGCGCGTTCTGCGTGACGGGTGGGGAGGCTCAGCGCTTCCGGCGCTCGCGCACCCGCATGTTGACGTTGATCGGCGTGCCGGAGAAGCCCCAGACCTCGCGGAGTCGACGCGTGATGAAGCGTCGGTACTGCGGGTCGAGGAACGCCGACGTGAAGAGCACGAAGGTCGGCGGCTGGCTCGACGCCTGGGTGCCGAACAGGATGCGGGGCTGCTTGCCGCCGCGCACGGGGTGGGGGTGCTCCTGCACGAGCTCGGCGATGAAGGCGTTGACCTTGCCGGTCGGGATGCGGGTGTCCCACGACTCGAGGGCGGTCTCGAGCGCCGGCACGAGCTTCTCGAGGTGGCGCCCGGTGCGGGCCGAGATGTTCACGCGCGGGGCCCAGGCGACGTGCGCCAGATCCTGCTCGATCTCGCGCTCCAGGTAGCGGCGGCGTTCGTCGTCGAGCAGGTCCCACTTGTTGTAGGCCAGCACGAGGGCACGGCCGGACTCGAGGACGAGGTCGATGATGCGCAGGTCCTGCACGGACACCGGCTCGGTGACGTCGAGGACGACGACGGCGACCTCGGCCTTCTCGAGCGCGGCGGTGGTGCGGAGCGACGCGTAGAAGTCGGCGCCCTGCTGCATGTGGACGCGCTTGCGGATGCCGGCGGTGTCGACGAAGCGCCAGACCTTGCCGCCGAGCTCGATCTGCTCGTCCACCGGGTCGCGGGTGGTGCCGGCGATGTCGTTCACGACGACCCGCTCTTCACCGGCGGCCTTGTTGAGCAGCGAGCTCTTGCCGACGTTCGGGCGGCCGAGGATGGCCACGCGGCGGGGGCCACCGACCTCCTGCTTGGCGACGGCCGAGGTGTCGGGGAGCGTCTTGATGATCAGGTCCAGCAGGTCCGCGACGCCGCGGCCGTGTAGGGCGGACACGGGGTGCGGCTCGCCGAGGCCCAGGTTCCAGAGCTCGGAGGCTTCGAGTTCACGGCGCTCGTCGTCGGCCTTGTTCGCGACGACGATGACGGGGCGGTCGGTGCCGCGGAGCATCTTCACGACGTGCTCGTCGGTGGCGGTGATGCCGACCGTGACGTCCACGACGAACAGCACGGCGTCGGCGAGGTCGATCGCGACCTCGGCCTGGGCGGCGACGGAGGCGTTGATGCCCTCGGCGCCGGGCTCCCAGCCGCCGGTGTCGACGAGCGTGAAGCGCTTGTCGTTCCAGTCGGCCTTGTAGCTGACGCGGTCGCGGGTGACGCCGGGGACGTCCTGCACGACGGCTTCACGGCGACCGAGGATGCGGTTGACGAGCGCCGACTTGCCGACGTTCGGGCGACCCACGATCGCGAGCACCGGGTAGGCCGGCAGGTAGTGGACGCCGTCTTCGCCGATCTGGCCCGCTTCGAGCAGGGCGAGGTCCTCGTCCTCGAGGTCGTACTCTTCGAGGCCGGCGCGGAGCGCGGTGGCACGCTGCTCGGCCTCTGCCTCGTCGAGTCCGGCGAGACGCTCGCCGAGGGCGTCGTCGTACTCCGGGAAGTCGTCGTTGTCAGGATTGTCCAGCTGAGCCATCTTGTGTTCCTCGCGAGCGGCCGGGGCCGCGGTGTCGGTGGCCGTTGCCGGCCGGGCCGGGGGTCCGGCCGTGGTTGACCGTCCCGCCGGAGCGTTCTGGTCTGCGTCAGTGCGTGAGCGGCCCGCCGAGGCGGTCCGGTCTGCGTCAGTGCGTGGCCGCGCGGGCCAGGTCGACGACCGCCTGCACGGTCTGGTCGAAGTCGAGGTCGGTGGAGTCGAGCGTCGTGACGCCGTCGGCGGCGTTCATGAAGTCGACGACCTTCGCGTCCGCCGCGTCGCGACGAGCGAGTGCTGCGGAGGTCTCGGCGGCCGACTGGGTCGTGACCTCTGCCGAGCGTCGGGCCATTCTAACGGACTCGTCGGCCGTCAGCAGGATCCGGACTTCGGCGTCGGGTGCGACGACCGTGGTGATGTCCCGGCCCTCGGTGATGATGCCGGGGGCGTCGGTCTTCCGCATGACGGTGCGGAACAGCTGTACCAGGCGCTTCCGGACGTCCGGGAGCTTCGCGATGTGGGCCACTGCACCGGTGACGTCGGGGGTGCGGATGGCCTCGGTCACGTCGGTCTCCCCCACCTTGACGTAGTAGTCGTCGGGGTCGGTGCCGATGGCGTAGTCGAAGGTGTCCCAGCTCGCCAGGACCGCCGCGGCGTCGTCGAGGTCGACCCGCTGCTGCAGGGCGTGCCACGCGAGTGCACGGTAGGCGGCGCCGGTGTCCTGGTAGCCGTAGCCCAGGGCACGGGCGGCCGCGCGGGAGACGCTCGACTTGCCGCTGCCGGCGGGACCGTCGACCGCGATGACGATCTTCGCCACGTAGGCGCCGTCGGCCAGGCCGGACGGCATCGGGGCGCTAGTCGAGCCGGGCTCGCCGCCGGGCTCGCCGAGGCCGCCGGCAGGACCACCGAGTGCGCCGCCGTCGCCGGTGCCGCTCAGCGGGCCGCCGGCACCACCCTGGCCCGGGGTCGGGAGGCCGGAGTCGGGCCCGTCCGGTCCGCCGGTCACACCGGAGTCGTTCGTCGCTGCGTTCGTGTCGTCGTTCAGGCCCATGCTGCTGCGATCCTCCATCCGCGCCCCTCGAGTTCCTCGACGAGTCGCTGTTCCTGCTCGGGCAGCACCGACACCTCGACGATGCCGATCTGTGCGCCCGGTGAGTGCTCGAGGCGCATGTCCTCGAGGTTGATGCCGATCTCCCCGATGAACGTCAGGAGTGCGGCGATCTGCCCGGGGGTGTCGTCGACCAGGACGACCACCTGGGCGAAGCGCTTGGTGGTGCCGTGCTTGCCCGGCAGCCGTTCGACCCCGCGGTTGCCGTCGGCGATGGTCTCGGCGATGGTGCGCGGCGATCCGGCACCGTCCGGGTCGTCGAGCGCGTCGATCACGCGGGTCAGGTCGTCGCGCAGGTCGGTGAGCACCGGCCGGATGTGCCCGGCGTTCGCGCCGATGATCTGCACCCAGAGCCCGGGGTCGCTCGCGGCGATCCGGGTGACGTCGCGCACGCCGCCGCCGGCCAGGCCGAGCGACCCGTCGGGGGCATCGCGCAGGCGCGAGGCCATCAGCGTCGACACGAGCTGCGGCGCGTGCGAGACGTACGCCACGGCGAGGTCGTGCGACTCGGGGTCCATCGGCACCACGGTCGCGCCGACGTCCAGCGCGAGGTCCTCGACCACCGCAGCTCGCTGGTACGTGATGCCGTCGTGTCCCGCGATCACCCACGGGCGTCCGACGAACAGGTCGGCGCGGGCGGCGGTCGGACCGCTGCGCTCGCGTCCGGCCATCGGGTGCGACCCGATGTAGCGGGAGACGTCGGCCCCGGCCGCCACCAGAGCGGCGAGCGGCCCGGACTTCACGCTGGCGACGTCCGTCACGACGGCGTCGGGGTGGGCGGCGAGCTCACGCTCGACCACCGTCGCGACGACGTCCGGCGGCACCGCGACGACGACGAGCTCCGGCTGGTCGCCGGCTGCCGGCCGACGCCCGGCGCCGTAGTCCACGGCGAGCGCCAGCGCGGCGGGCGAGACGTCGTCGAGGACGACGTCCACACCCTTCTCACGCAGGGCCAGACCGATCGAGGCGCCGAGCAACCCGGCACCGACGACCCGGACCGGGCCGCGCAGACGGCGGTCGATGTCGGTCGGGGTCACGTCGGTCACCGGGCAAGCCTACCGATCGAGGCTCGGGCATCGGTCGATGCCCGAGCGTCGGGGTCGGTCAGTCCGCCGACTCGTCCTCGTACTCGTCGTCGTCCTGGTCGAGTGCGACGTCGCGGTCGTCACGAGCGGACGGCTTCGCGTCGCGGACGGTGCTGAGCAGCTTGCCGACCTCGACCGTGCCGAGCTCGCGCATCTTGCCCGGCGGCAGGCTGCCCAGGTGCAGCGGCCCGAACGACCGGCGGACGAGTTCGAGGACCGGGTGGTCGACGGCCTCGAGCATGCGTCGGACGATGCGGTTGCGGCCGGAGTGCAGGGTGATCTCGACGAGCGACTCACCCCGCGAGGACTCGAGCAGCCGCACCTTGTCGGCCTTGATCGGACCGTCCTCGAGCTCGACGCCCTCGGTCAGGCGCTGCACCACGGCGGGGTTCACGTTGCCGTGGACCTTCGCGATGTACGTCTTCTGCACGCCGAACGACGGGTGTGCCAGCACGTGTGCCAGGTCGCCGTCGTTCGTCAGGACGAGCAGCCCGGAGGTCTCGGCGTCGAGACGGCCGACGTTGAACAGGCGCTCCTCGTAGCGGTCCACGAACTCGGTCAGGTCGCGGCGACCGCGCTCGTCCTGCAGGCTCGAGACGACGCCGGTCGGCTTGTTCAGCACGATGTAGCGCCGAGACGAGTCGATCTGCACCGGCACACCGTCGACGCTGATCGCGTCCTTCTCGGGGTCGACGCGACGACCGAGGGCGTCCACGACCTCGCCGTTGACCGTCACGCGGCCCTCGACGATCAGGTTCTCCGCGACCCGGCGGGATGCCACGCCGGCAGCGGCGATCACCTTCTGCAGGCGCTCGCCCTCTGCCTGGAGGCCCGGCTCGGCCCCGGCAGGCGCCGTTCCGTCCGCCGCGTCCCAGTCCTCGATGATCGGCCGCTCGGGCGTGCCCTCGGCCGGGTTGCCCCGGTCGTCGCGCTGCCCGCTCGGCTTCGGCGTGGTGCGGTCGCTGTTGCGGACGCTCGTGGTGCCGCCGACGTAGCGGCGGCCGTTGTGCCAGACGCGGCTCTGCTGGCCGTCGGGGGTTCGGCGGTCGTCGCGGCCGGGGTCGTCCCGACGGTCGTCGCGGGGTGCCGAGCTGGTGCGGTCGTCACGACCCCGGTAGCCACCACGGTCGTCACGCGGAGCCGAAGCCCCACGGTCGTCACGACCCCGGTACCCACCACGGTCGTCACGCGGAGCGGAGTTGCCGCGGTACCCACCGCGGTCGCCGCCACCGGATCGGTCGTCGCGACCCCGGTACCCGCCACGGTCCTCACGCGCAGCCGGAGCCCCGCGGTCGTCACGGCCGCGATAGCCACCACGGTCGTCACGCGGAGCCGAGTTGCCGCGGTAGCCACCACGGTCGTCACGCGGAGCCGCGCTCCCGCGGTCGTCGCGACCCCGGTAGCCACCACGGTCGTCACGCGGAGCCGAGTTGCCCCGGTACCCACCACGGTCATCGCGCGGAGCCGAAGCGCCACGGTCGTCACGGCCCCGGTAGCCACCACGGTCGTCACGCGGAGCCGAGTTGCTCCGGTACCCACCACGGTCGCCGCCACCGGAACGGTCGTCACGACCCCGGTAGCCGCCGCGGTCGTCACGCGGAGCGGACGCACCACGGTCGTCACGGCCGCGGTAGCCGCCGCGGTCGTCACGCGGAGCGGAGTTGCCGCGGTACCCGCCGCGGTCGCCGCCACCGGACCGGTCATCGCGGCCCCGGTAGCCACCACGGTCATCGCGCGGTGCCGAAGCCCCGCGGTACCCACCACGGTCGTCACGCGGAGCGGAAGCCCCGCGGTACCCACC
>NZ_MJGM01000087.1:11301-193022 GCF_001864905.1 Curtobacterium sp. MCBA15_007 | reverse complement strand
CGCGGAGCCGAAGCCCCGCGATACCCACCACGGTCGCCGCCACGGTCGTCACGCGACGGGTACCCGCCACGACGGTCGTCGTCCCGCGGCGGGCGTGCGCCCCCACGGTCGTCGCGACCGTACCCGCCGGAGCGGCCACCGGCACCGGAGCCGGCCCCGCCGCGTCCGCCGGCCGGGCGGCCGGAGCGATCTGGGCCTCCTGAGCGTCCGTTGCGGTCGTCTCGGTCTCGGGGCGCGCCGCGCCCCCGGTCGTCAAACCCTGCCATCGGGGATCCTTTCGTTCTGCTCGAAGCCGTCCGCACCGTCGTCCAGGAGGGGCGAGATGAGCGGCAGCTCGTCGAGCGAGTTGATGCCGAGCTGCTGCAGGAGCAGGTCGGACGTGACGTAGTTGATGGCGCCGGTCTCGGCGTCGGTGAACGACTCCTCGATGAGGCCGCGTGCCACCAGGGTCCGGACGACGCCGTCGACGTTGACGGCGCGGATCGCAGCGATCTGCGATCGGGTGATCGGCTGCTTGTAGGCGACGACCGCCAGGGTCTCGAGTGCGGCCTGCGACAGCCGCGAGGGGCGCTCGGCCTCGACGAACTGCTCGACCACGGGGTCCAGGTCGGCGCGGACGTAGAAGCGCCAGCCGCCCCCGACCTCGCGCAGTTCGAAGCCACGGCGGATCGTGCCGTCGACACCGTCGAAGTCCGCGACCAGGCGTTCGATCGCCTGGCGCACGGCGGGGACGGGCGAACCGACGGCGGCACCGAGCGCGACGAGCGACTGGGGCTCGTCGGCGATCATCAGGATGGCCTCGAGCTGGCGGTCGAGCGGGATGGCGGGGTGGGCCGGCGACGCAGCGCGTTCGGCGTGGTCGTGGATCTCGTGCTCGATCGCGCGGGCGTCGGCCATCTCGTCGGCGCCGCCGGGTTCGGCGCTGGACGTGTCGTGCACGTCATCCGTCATAGTCGGCTCCCAGGTTCGCGAGGCTCTCGTCGGACCAGTCCTCGGCGGTCCACCGCAGTGTCAGCTCCCCGAGCGGCTCGAGCTGCTCGAACGAGATCGACGCGTTCCGGTACAGCTCGAGGATCGCGAGGAAGCGAGCCACCACGATACCGGTCTGGTCGACGCCCGCGACCAGTTCGCGGAACGAGACACCCTCACCATCACGGGTGCGGAGGATCGAGACGACGATCGCGGCCTGCTCACGGATGCTGATGAGCGGCGCGTGCAGGTGGTCCAGGCCGACGGTCGGGATCTCCCGCGGGGCGAAGGCGAGCGTGGCGAGGGCGGCGAAGTCCTGCACGGACAGGGTCCAGACGAGCTCCGGCGTCCGCGCGCGGAACCGCTCCTCGAGCCGGACGCTGCGGACGTGCCGGCGCGACTCGATGCCCCACCGCTCCCCGAACCAGTCGGCGGCCTGCTTGAACGCCCGGTACTGCAGCAGTCGGGCGAACAGCAGGTCGCGGGCTTCGAGCAGGGCGACGTCCTCGGCGTCCACGAGCTCACCCTGCGGCAGCAGCCCGACGATCTTCAGGTCGAGCAGGGTCGCCGCGACGACCAGGAACTCGCTGGCCTCGTCGAGCTCGTCGGCGGACTCGGCCTGCCGGACGTACTGGATGAACTCCCCCGTCACGGCACCGAGCGAGACCTCGGTGATGTCGAGCTCGTGCTTCGTGATGAGCGACAGCAGGAGGTCGAACGGTCCGTCGAAGTTGGTGAGCCGGACCCGGAACCCCGGCTCAGGCGACGGCGCCACGCTGGACGAGCTCTCGTGCGAGCTGCCGGTAGGCGTGGGCGGCAGGGTGGTCCGGCGCGGTCTGCGTGATCGGTCGTGCGGACACCGTGGCGTCCGGGAACTTCACGGTGCGGCCGATGACGGTGTCGAGCACGCGGTCGTCGAAGGTGTCGACGACCCGCTCCATGACCTCGCGCGAGTGCAGCGTGCGCGAGTCGTACATGGTCGCCAGGATGCCGTCGAGCTTGAGCGCCGGGTTCAGGCGGTCGCGCACCTTGTCGATCGTCTCGATGAGCAGCGCGACACCGCGCAGCGCGAAGAACTCGCACTCGAGCGGGATGAGCACGCCGTGCGCAGCGGTCAGGGCGTTCACGGTGAGCAGGCCGAGCGACGGCTGGCAGTCGACCAGGATCACGTCGTAGTCGTTCGCGACCTTGCGCAGCACGCTCGCCAGGATCTGCTCGCGGGCGACCTCGTTGACCAGGTGCACCTCGGCCGCGGACAGGTCGATGTTCGCCGGGATGACGTCGAGGCCGGGGGTGTTCGTCGGCTGGATGACCTGGTTCGGGTCCTTCACGGCACCCATGAGCAGGTCGTAGACGGTGTGGATGTCGTGGGTGCGGACACCGAGGCCGGCGGACAGCGCACCCTGCGGGTCGAAGTCCACGGCGAGCACCTTGCGGCCGTACTCCGCGAGCGCGGCGCCCAGGTTGATGGCGGTCGTGGTCTTGCCGACGCCGCCCTTCTGGTTGCAGAGCGCGATGATGCGGGCGGGTCCGGTGCTGTCGAGCTCCTCGGGCACGGGGAAGTCCCGGACGGGACGCCCCGTCGGACCGTGGGTGGTCGCGCCGGTGGGGTTGGTCGTCGGGTTCGGGCTCACCCCGTCATCGTACCGGCGACGTCGGGGTGGGCCGGGTCGCACCGCCGCACTGCTGCTCGTCAGGCAGCGCGCAGGGCGACGCGCATGCTGTCGACCCGCTCCGCGATCACGGGGTCGGCCGACCACCGCTGCTGCAGCCGGCCGACGAGCTCGCCGACCTGCTCGCGGTCGAGCCCCGGGTGCAGCGCCAGGCCCACCGTCAGCTCCGGTCCGGCGAACCGGCCGACCGGGTCGCCCGGCGCGAGTTCGACACGGGCCACGCTGGGCTCCCCTTCGACCGAGGCCGCGAAGGCACGGGCCACCTCGGGGTCCTCGAAGCACGGGGTCCAGGGCAGGTCCTGCCCGAGTGCCCACACCGCCGGACGACGCAGCACGAACTCGGTCGGCGACTTCGGGTCGAGCACGACGAGCTGGGTGTCCTCACTCGCCGCGGCCATCGCCACGCGGCGGGACTCCACCGGCACGGGGCGCGCGTCCGGGTCCCACGCGTGCACGGCGTCGACCGAGGTGAACGCGGGCATCACGCTGCGACCGTCGGGGCCGGCGACCGTCACGATCGAGAGTTCCTGGGTCTTGTCGACGAGCTTGCCCGCGTCGGTCTCCCCCACGTCGCCGGCCTCGGCGATGAGCGGGATGAGCAGGCGGGCGGAGCGGAGCGCATCGACGATCGCGGCCTGGGACGCACCGTCGGCGAGTGAGCCGATGGCCGCGACCACCGCGGGGTCGGCGAGTCCGTCGTCGTCCGCGAAGGCGGTGTCGTGGTGGTCGAACGTGCGGCCTTCCCACGAGAACCCCGCCGAGTCCGCCGCCCCACCCGGGGTGTGCGCGTCGTCGGTCTCCGGCCCGGTGCCACGACCGTTCGAGATGCCCGCCACGGCGTTACTCCGAGGCGATGTCGAGAGCGGCCGGCAGCGTGAACGCCCCGGAGTACAGCGCCTTGCCGATGATCGCGCCTTCGAGCCCGTACGGCACGAGTTCGCGGAGCGCCCGGAGGTCGTCGAGGGTGGAGATCCCGCCCGAGGCCACCACGGGCTGGTCGGTCCGGTCGCACACCTGGCGGAGCAGTTCGACGTTCGGGCCCTGCAGCGTGCCGTCCTTCGTGACGTCGGTCACCACGTAGCGGGCGCACCCGGCGGCTTCGAGGCGGTCGAGCACCTCCCACAGGTCACCGGCATCCTCGGTCCAGCCGCGGCTCGACAGCGTGGTGCCGCGGACGTCCAGCCCGACGGCGATCTGCTCGCCGTACTCACCGATCACCCGCGCGGCCCAGTCGGGGTTCTCGAGCGCTGCGGTGCCGAGGTTCACGCGCGCCGCACCGGTCGCCAGGGCCGCTTCGAGCGAGGCGTCGTCGCGGATGCCGCCGGAGAGTTCGACGGAGACCCCCTCGACCTCGCGGATCGCGTGCGCGATCACCCGGCGGTTGTCGCCACGGCCGAAGGCGGCGTCGAGGTCGACGAGGTGGATCCACTCCGCGCCCTGGTCACGCCAGGTGCGGGCAGCGGCGACGGGGTCGCCGTAGCCGGTCTCGCTGCCCGCCTCGCCCTGGGTGAGTCGCACGGCCTGTCCGTCGACGACGTCGACGGCCGGCAGCAGGACGAGGGGCGGGGTGTCGGTGAGGTCGGTCATGGTCCTGTCGGTTTCGTTGCGGTGGAGAAGGGGCTGCGGACAGCCGGGAGGCCCGGGGCGCGTCCGGCACGGCCGTCGCGCCCGGTGCAGGCCGGGTTCAGAGCGAGCGGACCCAGTTGGAGAGCAGGCGGATGCCCGGCTCGCCGGACTTCTCGGGGTGGAACTGCGTGGCGGTGAGCGGCCCGTTCTCGACCGCGGCGATGAACGGCTGCCCGTGCTCGGCCCAGGTCAGGCGGGGCGCACGGAACGGCCCGTACGCCTCGAGCGGGAAGTCGGTCACGCCGTAGGAGTGCACGAAGTAGAAGCGCTCGTCGTGCAGGCCGTCGAACAGCACGGAGTCCTCGGGCGCCTGCACGGTGTTCCAGCCCATGTGCGGGAGCACCTCGGCCTGGATCTCCTGCACGGTGCCGGGCCACTGGCCGAGCCCTTCGACGTCGGCACCACGCTCGATGCCCCGCGAGAACAGGACCTGCATGCCGACGCAGATGCCGAGCACCGGGCGCCCGCCTGCCAGGCGGTGGTCGACGATCTCGCCGCCCTGCACGCCCTCGAGCTGGTCGATCACGGCCGCGAACGCCCCGACACCGGGGACGAGCAAGCCGTCAGCCTTGAGCGCCGCCTGCTTGTCCGACGTCAGGGTGACGTCAGCCCCGGCGCGCTCGAGCGCCTTGGCGGCGGAGTGGACGTTGCCCGACCCGTAGTCGAGGACGACGACGTTCGGCTTGGTGGCGGTCACAGGGCGCCCTTCGTGGACGGGATGCCGTCGACGCGCGGGTCCAGCTCGACCGCCTTGCGCATGGCCCGGGCGAACGCCTTGAACTCGGCTTCGGCGATGTGGTGGGGGTCGCGGCCCTCGAGCACGCGGACGTGGACGGTGATCCCGGCGTTGAACGTGATCGCCTCGAACACGTGGCGGACCATCGAGCCGGTGAAGTGCCCGCCGATGCGGTGGAACTCGAAGCCCGCGGGCTCGCCGGAGTGCACCAGGAACGGACGCCCGGAGACGTCGACGACGGCCTGGGCCAGCGCTTCGTCCAACGGGACCAGGGCATCGCCGTACCGGCCGATGCCGGACCGGTCGCCGAGGGCCTGCTTGATCGCCTGTCCGAGCACGATGCCGGTGTCCTCGACCGTGTGGTGCACGTCGATGTCGGTGTCACCCGTGGAGCGCACGCGCAGGTCGATCAGGGAGTGCTTGCTGAACGCGGTCAGCATGTGGTCGAAGAACGGGACGGAGGTCGAGATCGACGAGGTCCCGGTGCCGTCCAGGTCGAGCTCGAGTTCGACACTCGATTCGCTCGTCGAACGGCTGATCGAGGCGGTGCGGGCGGTCATGCGTCAACCCTAACCGGCGGCTGCTCGGCGGCGACCTGCCGCATGGCGTCGAGGAACGCGGTCGTCTCGGCTTCGGTCCCCGCACTCACCCGCAGGTGGTTCGGGATCCCGAGGTCGCGCACGATGACGTCGCGCTCGAGCAGCGCCTCGAACGCAGCGTTCGGGTCGGCGACTCCGCCGAACAGGACGAAGTTCGACCAGGTCTCGTAGGTCCGGTATCCCATGGCCCGCAGCTCGGTGACCATGCGGTCGCGCTGCGCCTTGATGTCGTCGACCATCGCCAGCATCTCAGGGGCGTGCCGGAGTGCCGCGATCGCTGCCGCCTGCGTCAGCGCGGACAGGTGGTACGGCAGCCGGACCAACCGGACGGCGTCGACGACGGCGGGGTGCGCGGCCATGTACCCGACCCGGGCACCGGCGAACGCGAACGCCTTGCTCATCGTGCGGGACACCACCAGGCGCTCACGTCCGGGCAGCAGCGTGAGCGCGCTCGGAGCGTCGGACGGCATGAACTCGGCGTAGGCCTCGTCCACCATCACGATGCCGTCGGTCGCGTCGTAGGCGGCCGCGATCGTCTCGATGTCGAGCGGGGTGCCCGTCGGGTTGTTCGGCCCGCACAGGAACACGATGTCGGGCTTGTGGTCGCGGATGGCTGCGACGACGGTCTCGGGCGAGATGCGGAACTCGTCGTCCCGCTGGGCCGGGATCCACGTGGTGCCGGTACCCGACGCGAGGATCGAGTGCATCGAGTAGGTGGGCGGGAACCCGAGGACCGAGCGACCGGGCCCGCCGAACGCCTGCAGGAGCTGCTGCAACACCTCGTTCGACCCGTTCGCCGCCCAGAGCTGCTCGGCGCTCAGGTCGTGCCCGAGGTAGTCCGCCAGGGACTGGCGGAGCTCGGTGAACTCGCGATCCGGGTACCGGTTGACCGTCAGCAGGGCCTGCCGGATCGACTCGACGATGTCAGCGGCGACGTCGTCCGGAACGGGATGCGTGTTCTCGTTGACGTTCAGCTGCACGCGGACGTGCTTCTGCGGGGCGCCGTAGGGGCTCTGCCCGCGCAGGTCGTCTCGGATCGGGAGGTCTTCGAGCGTGAATGCCACCGATCCATCGTAGGCCGCTGTCACCGTGCGACGACCAGCCGTCTGGACGGGGCTGCCCGAGTGACTACTCGCCGTCGGTGTACTTGGTGGGGATGGAGAGCTCTTCGCCGGCCTGCAGCGCCGAACCGTCGAGCGCGTTGAGGCTGACGACGTCCTGCACGAAGTCGCGCGGGTCGGAGTCGGGGGCGGTCTGCTCGGCGAGCTGCCAGAGCGTCTCGCCCGGCTGGACCGTCACGGTCTCGAAGTGGGTGCGGGCACCACCCGCGGTGGCGTCACCGGCCGAGGCCTGTCCGCCGTTCAGCACGCCGAGGGCGACGACGACGAGGAGCGGGATCGCGGCGAGCGTCGTGAAGACGATGCGGCCGCGACGCGTCAGACGCAGGCGGGTACGCACGGCGGGCGCCGCGGTGCGCTGGATGTCAGCGATGGCGATGGTGCTCATGTCGTTCTTGCCTTCCCGTTCGGTGGAACCGAAGTCCTGTACCGAACATAGTTTCGAATCAGACGACGCACAAGTCCTGGGAGAGGATTTCTGCGGGGTTTTCTTGCGACACGCTCGAACAGGTGTTTGTCCGGCCCTGGCCGGTCGGATACTGTTTCGATCGACTGGGACAAGCCTGACGGGGACCACCGACATTCCCGCCGCGGCCGGACCGGCACCGACGAAAGCGAGACGACGTGGTGGACGAACTGCGGGGCCAGAAGCCGCTGACGCCGAAGCAGCAGGCGATCTTCGACGCGATCCGTGCGTCGATCGCCTCGCGGGGCTACCCGCCGAGCATGCGCGAGATCGGCGACGCCGCCGGGCTCTCCTCGCTCTCCAGCGTCTCCCACCAGCTCGGCCAGCTCGAGCTCGGTGGCTGGATCCGCCGCGACCCGAACCGTCCGCGTGCGCTCGAGGTCCTGGTTGACGAGCCGACCTCCGACGTCGGCGGCCCGGACATCGACGCCACGACGCTCGTGCCGCTCGTCGGCCGGATCGCCGCCGGTGTCCCGATCACCGCCGAGCAGCACGTCGACGAGATCATCCCGCTCCCCCGCCAGCTCGTCGGCACCGGCGAGCTCTTCATGCTCAAGGTCGTCGGTGAGTCGATGATCGACGCCGCGATCTGCGACGGCGACTGGGTCGTCGTCCGGTCGCAGCAGACCGCCGAGAACGGGGACATCGTCGCGGCCATGCTCGACGAAGAGGCGACCGTCAAGGTCTTCCGCCAGCGCGACGGCCACACGTGGCTGCTGCCTCGGAACTCCGCCTTCGAGCCGATCCTCGGCGACGCGGCCTCGGTGCTCGGCAAGGTCGTCGCGGTCCTCCGCTCCCTCTGACCGCTGCTCGCTCTGCGCCAGCGCGAGACGCCGTCGTCACCGTACGACGCACCCTGCACGACGAAACGCCGCCGGATTCGGCGGCGTTTCGTGTGTTCCGGGGTGTCTCGGTGACACGACGGCGTCTGACGGACCTGTGACGGGCCTCCAGGCCGCGCGGCGGCGCTCACCAGCGCCAGCCGGCTGCCAGCGCCAGTCAGAGCCGGGGGTCAGACGGTCGGGACGGGCGTGACCACGTAGGGCTCGAGCTCGGTGACCTGCCGTTGGAAGACGCGCACCCGCAGGCGCGTGCCGTCCTCGACGTAGTCGACGGACTCGACCGAGCCGGTGTCGTGCAGCGACGACACCAGGTCACCGCGGTCGTACGGCACCACGATCGTCAGGTCCACGTCGGGCTCGGGCAGGCGGTCCTCGATGACGCTGAGGAGCTCTGGGATGCCCTCACCGGTGCGCGCCGAAACGAACACCGCGTCCGGCACGAGCCCGATGAGCACGAGGCGCTGCGCGTCGTCGATCAGGTCGGCCTTGTTGAACACGACGACCTCCGGGATGTCGCCCGCACCGACGTCACCGATGACCTCGCGCACGGTGGACAGCTGCGCCCCGGGGTCGGGGTGCGAGCCGTCGACCACGTGCACGATGACGTCGGCGTCGCCGACCTCTTCGAGGGTGGAGCGGAAGGCCTCGACCAGCTGGTGCGGCAGGTTGCGCACGA
The DNA here is from genome assembly GCF_001864905.1 of Curtobacterium sp. MCBA15_007. Classification (NCBI taxonomy): domain Bacteria; kingdom Bacillati; phylum Actinomycetota; class Actinomycetes; order Micrococcales; family Microbacteriaceae; genus Curtobacterium; species Curtobacterium sp. MCBA15_007. The sequence goes on along the minus strand of NZ_MJGM01000087.1, from coordinate 184,317 downwards.
AGCCGACGGTGTCGGCGAACGTGTACTCGCGGCCCTTGGTGCTCTCGGTCCGGCGGACCGTCGCGTCCAGCGTCGCGAACAGCTGGTTCTGCACGAGCACACCCGCGCTCGTCAGTCGGTTGAGCAGTGACGACTTGCCGGCGTTGGTGTAGCCCGCGATCGCGACGCTCGGCACCTCGTTGCGGTTGCGCTCAGCACGCTTGGCCTCACGGGCCGGGGTGAACCCGGCGATCTGCCGGCGGAGCTTCGCCATCCGCGTGTGGATCTTGCGGCGGTCGAGCTCCATCTTCGTCTCACCGGGGCCACGAGAGCCCATGCCAGCGCCTCCGGAGACCTGGCCACCGGCCTGCCGGGACATCGAGTCACCCCAACCGCGCAGTCGAGGCAGCAGGTACTGCAGCTGGGCGAGTTCGACCTGCGCCTTCCCCTCGCGGGTCTTCGCGTGCTGGCTGAAGATGTCGAGGATCACGGCCGTGCGGTCGATGACCTTCACCTTCACGACGTCCTCGAGCGCACGACGCTGCGAGGGTGCCAGTTCGGTGTCGGCGATGACGGTGTCGGCGCCGGTGGCCTTGACGACCATCGCGAGCTCCTGGGCTTTGCCCTTGCCCAGATAGGTGGCCGGGTCCGGGTTCGGCCGGCGCTGGAGGAGCCCGTCGAGCACCACGGCACCCGCGGTCTCGGCGAGTGCCGCGAGCTCGCGGAGGGAGTTCTCGGCGTCCTGCGCGTCGCCCTGGGGGTACACGCCGATCAGGACGACCTGCTCGAGCCGCAGCTGGCGGTACTCGACCTCGGTGACGTCCTCGAGTTCGGTGGAGAGGCCGGCGACACGGCGCAGCGCCGCACGGTCCTCACGGTCGTACTGGTCGCCGTCGCCCGTCCAGCTGCGATCGTCGGTCGACCGCGTCTGGATCGCCTGGGCGGGCGCGAAGATGGACGATGCTGCACGGTGGTCTGCGTTGCGCAACACCCTCTCGACGACACCGTCTGCGCTGTCGTCGTTGGTCTGGTGGTTCTGCTGATGGGTATCCGTCATCCTGTGCACAGGCTACCTCCGCAGGCCCGTCGACACACTCGGTTGCCGGTACGGTTCATCCATGGCGAACGACCACTACTTCTCGGCCAACCCCGAGAGCGACGTCCGGCCCCGCCAGGTGGACGTCACGCTCGCCGGTCAGCCCCTCACCCTGTCGACCGCGGCGGGGGTCTTCAGTCCCGACGGCGTCGACCGCGGCACGAAGGTCCTGCTCGGTTCGGTGCCGGCACCCGCTGCTGACGGAGCGCTGCTCGACATCGGCTGCGGCTGGGGGCCGATCGCGATCACCATGGCGCTGCAGTCCCCCGACGCCCACGTCTGGGGCGTCGACGTCAACGAGCGGGTGCTGGGACTCGCCCGGGCCAACGCAGCGACGGCCGGAGCGACGAACGTCACGATCGCGCTGCCCGACGACGTGCCGGCAGACCTGCGGTTCCGGACGATCTGGTCGAACCCGCCGATCCGGGTCGGCAAGGACGAGCTGCACCAGATCCTGCTGACGTGGCTGCCCCGGCTCGAGGTCGGGGGCGATGCCTGGCTCGTCGTGTCGAAGGACCTCGGGGGTGACTCCCTGCAGAAGTGGCTCGTCGGCGCCCTCGGTCCGGGCTTCGCAGTCACGCGCGAGTCGACGGCCAAGGGCTTCCGCGTCCTCCGGGTGCAGCACAGCGCGTAGGGCGCGCGCGACGCGCCCGCGCCGCGCAGCGCGTCAGACCGTCAGACCGTCAGGTCGCCGGAGAACACGAGCTCGGCGGGCCCGGACAGCGACACGTGCTCGCCGTCCTCGGTCGCCGTCATCCGCACCGTGAGCAGCCCGCCCGGTACCCGCACGCGCCAGGTGTCCGGCGCCCCCGCACCGACCCAGTAGCGCGTGGCGAGGGCAGCCGCCACGGCACCGGTGCCGCACGACAGGGTCTCACCGCTCCCCCGCTCGTGCACCCGCATCGTGATCTCGCCGACGCCGTCCTTGATGAGCGGGTCGCCGGGCAGCACGAACTCGACGTTCGCACCGTGCTCGGGCGCCGGTTCGAGCACCGGCAGGAACGTCAGGTCGAGGTCGGCCAGTTCGTCCTCGGTCTCGACGGCGACGACCACGTGCGGGTTGCCCACGTCGATGCCGATGCCGGGGCGCGCCCCATCGAGGTTCTTCGCCCGGACGAGCACGTCGTCGGATCCGCCGCCCTCGATGCCCAGGCCCCAGCGGCCGAGGTCGGCCGCGAACCCGTTCGTGGTGCGCTGGATGTCGACCAGCCCCTTGCGGCTGCCGACCGTCAGCGTCTCGCCGGGCGCCAGTTCGACCAGGCCGGACTCGGTCAGGTACCGGGCGAACACGCGGATGCCGTTGCCGCACATCTCGGCGACCGTGCCGTCGGCGTTGTGGTAGTCCATGAACCACGTCGCCTCGGGTTCGACGGCGACGAGCGCGCGGCCCTCGGGGATCGCTTCGGACCGCACCGCGCGGATCACGCCGTCCCCGCCCACGCCGAAGCGTCGGTCCGCGATGGCACGGATCCGCTCGGGGGTCAGGTCGACGGTGGCGTCGGGGTCGGCGAACAGGACGAAGTCGTTGCCGGTCCCCTGGCCCTTGGTGAAGTGCAACTCGGTCACGGCACGATCCTACGGGCCAGTTCCGTCAGGTCACCGCGGTCGGCCCCGGTGACGTCGAGCGTCTCGGCGTCGGCGTACCGGCGGAACCACGACACCTGCCGGCGGGCGTACTTGCGGGTCGCGATGCCCGTCGCCTCGACGGCCTGCTCGCGGGTCGACGTGCCGGCGAGCACCTCGAGCGCCTGCGAGTACCCGATGGCGCCACGCGCGGTCCGGCCCTGCTCGAGTCCCAGCCCGCGGAGCGCCGCGACCTCGTCGACGAGTCCGGCGTCGAACATCCGCGCCGCGCGCTCGTGCAGCGCCGACACGAGCTGCTCCCGGTCGCGTCGCAGGTGCAGGATGCGGGACGGTCGCCAGGCGCGGGGCGCGGCCGGGAGGCTCGGGGTCACGACCTCGGATCGGCTCGCGATCTCGAGTGCACGGATCAACCGCCGTGGGTTGCGTGCGTCGATCGTCGCGGCGGCCGCCGCGTCGAGGGCACGGAGCCGTTCGAGCAGGATGCCCGGGCCGAGCGCGTCGTGCTCGCGCTCCAGCTGCGCACGGAGCTCGGGGTCGGTGCCCGGGAACGCCAGGTCGAACAGCACCGCGGAGACGTAGAGCCCGCTGCCCCCGACCAGGACGGCCACGCCACCGTCGGCCTGGATCCGGTCGACGTCGGTGCGTGCAGCCACCTGGTAGGCGGCGACGCTCGCCTCATCGGTGACGTCGAGCACGTCGAGCTGGTGGTGCGGGATGCCGTGCCGCTCGGCCGGCGGGAGCTTCGCGGTGCCGATGTCCATGCCGCGGTACAGCTGCATGGCGTCCGCGTTGATGATCTCCGCGTTGCGACCGGTGGCACGCAGGCGCTCGGCGATCGCGATGCCGAGGTCGGACTTCCCCGTGCCCGTGGCTCCGACGACCGCGATCAGGTCGGCCTCGACGCCGGTACCGGTACCGGACCCGAGCGTCGAGCCGCTCGACGGCACGCCAGCGGTGGGCTCAGCGTCCGACACGGAGCGTGGGCAGCCCGAGCGAGACCGGACGTGGGCCGTCGGCTGCGGCGCCGGCCGGGGTCGGCACGCCGCAGCTCTCGGCCTGCGCGCGGTCCCAGGCATCTCCGGCCCGGGTTCGTCGGATGCGCAGCGGGGCGTCGTCGTCGGCGAGCAGGAAGTGCGGTGCCGCCCGGGTGATGTCGACGGTGACGACGTCGCCGGGGCGCGGGACATCGGACCCGGCGGGCACCGTGAAGTGCACGAGCCGGGAGTCCTCCGCACGACCGGAGAGCCGGCGGGTGGCGTCGTCCTTGCGGCCTTCACCCGAGGCGACGAGCACCTCGACGCTCCGGCCGACCTGCTGTGCGTTCTCTTCCGCCGTGATGCGTTCCTGCAGGGCGACGAGTCGCTCGTACCGCTCCTGCACGATGTGCTTCGGCAGCTGGTCGTCCATCGTCGCCGCGGGCGTGCCGGGGCGGATCGAGTACTGGAACGTGAACGCCGAGGCGAACCGTGCCTGCTCGACGACGCGCAGGGTGTCCTCGAAGTCGGCGTCGGTCTCGCCGGGGAAGCCGACGATGATGTCGGTGGAGATCGCCGCGTGCGGGATCTTCGCGCGGACGCGGTCGAGGATGCCGAGGAACCGCTCGCTGCGGTAGCTCCGGCGCATGGCTTTGAGCACCCGGTCGGAGCCCGACTGCAGCGGCATGTGCAGCTGGGGCATCACGTTCGGGGTCTCGGCCATCGCGTCGATGACGTCGTCGGTGAACGCTGCCGGGTGCGGGCTGGTGAAACGCACGCGCTCCAGCCCCTGGATGCCACCGGTGGCCCGCAGCAGCTTGCCGAACGCCTGCCGGTCGCCGAACTCGACGCCGTAGGAGTTCACGTTCTGCCCGAGCAGGGTGACCTCGATCGCACCGTCGTCGACGAGCGCCTGGATCTCGGCCAGGACGTCACCGGGGCGGCGGTCCTTCTCCTTGCCACGCAGCGAGGGGACGATGCAGAACGTGCAGGTGTTGTTGCAACCGACCGAGATCGAGACCCAGCCGCTGTGCGTCGAGTCGCGCTTGGTGGGCAGCGTCGACGGGAAGACGTCGAGTGCCTCGAGGATCTCGATCTGCGCCTCGTCGTTGTGCCGCGCCCGCTCGAGCAGGGTCGGCAGCGATCCCATGTTGTGCGTGCCGAAGACCACGTCGACCCACGGCGCCTTCTCGAGGATGACGTTCTTGTCCTTCTGCGCCAGGCACCCGCCGACGGCGATCTGCATGCCGGGGTGATCGCGCTTGATGCCCGCGAGTTGTCCGAGGTTGCCGTACAGCCGGTTGTCCGCGTTCTCGCGCACCGCACAGGTGTTGATGACGACGACGTCGGCCTGTTCGCCGTCCGCCGCGGTGTAGCCCGCGGCCTGCAACGACCCGCTCAACCGCTCGGAGTCGTGCACGTTCATCTGGCACCCGTAGGTGCGGACTTCGTAGGTGCGGGGGCGCGCTGCGACGGTGTCCATGGTCGTCCCAGTGTAGGTCGGAGCGGCTACTCGAACCGCACGGTCCCGCGGCCGGAAGGCGGCCGTCTGCCGCCGCCGTCGAGTGCGCGTGCGACAGCGATCCGGACGACGCCGGAGCTGTAGCCCTTGCGCATCAGGAAGCCGGACAGCCGACGTTCCGCGGTGGCCCGGTCGAGGCCGCGCATCTGCGGCGCTCGCTTGTCGGCGAGTTCCTGCGCGCGGAGGAACTCGTCGTCCTCGTCGTCGGCGGCTTCGTCGAGTGCGGTGTCGATCGCCACCTGGTCGATCCCCCGGCGTCGGAGTTCGGTGACGACCCCCTGGCGGCCGAGGCCCTTGCGCGCGTGCAGCCGGTCGACCAGGTCGGTGGCGAGGGCGACGTCGTCCAGGAGCCCGACACGGGTCAACCGTTCGATCTCGTGCTCGACCACGTCGGTGTCGAGGTCCTGCTGCAGCAGCAGGGTCCGCATCTCGGACTCGCTCACGCCCTTGCGACCGAGGGCACGGAGGCTGAGCCGTTCGGCGTCCGCGCGCTGTTCGTCGAGCGGACGGGGTGCGTCGGCCGGGTCGATCTCCTCGCCGCCGGCGATGGAGAACACCGACGCGGTGGTGGCGTCGGCGGTCTCGGAGTCGTAGCCGTCCTGCTCGGCACGGGTCGAGCGCCCGCTGCCGTCACCGATCACGGGCGACACCCATGCTGCCGGACCCCGGGCACCGCGCAGGGGCACCGGCGAATCGGCGTCGAAGGGTGCCGGGATCTCGTCCGGCCGAGCGTCGCCGGACTCGGGCACTGCCCACCCGTCGACGTCCCGTGGTTCGTCCGGTGACACCGGCGGTGCGGGGATCGCGGGCGTCACCGGTGTGACGGGAGCGCGACGACGCGACCTCGCACCGAACAGGTCGGTGACCGGTGCGAGGCCGTCGTCGTCGTGGTCGGTGCTCACGCGCCCTTGCGCTCCGCGAGCTTCGGCGCGATCGACTCGACCGGGGCATCCTCGGCCTTGGAACCGCCGACGCCGAGCTTGGCGAGGATCTTGCCTTCGATGTCGGCAGCGATCTCGGGGTTCTGGATCAGGAAGGAACGCGAGTTCTCCTTGCCCTGCCCGAGCTGGTCGCCGTCGTACGTGTACCAGGCGCCCGACTTCTTGACGATGCCGTGGTCGACACCGAAGTCGAGCAGCGAGCCTTCGCGCGAGATGCCGACGCCGTACAGGATGTCGAACTCGGCCTGCTTGAAGGGCGGCGCCATCTTGTTCTTGACGACCTTGACGCGCGTTCGGTTGCCCACCGCGTCGGTACCGCTCTTGAGTGTCTCGATGCGACGGATGTCGAGGCGGACGGACGCGTAGAACTTCAGCGCCTTACCGCCCGAGGTGGTCTCCGGCGAACCGAAGAACACGCCGATCTTCTCGCGCAGCTGGTTGATGAAGATCATCGTGGTCTGCGTCTGGTTCAGGCCACCGGCGAGCTTCCGCAGCGCCTGCGACATGAGGCGGGCCTGCAGACCGACGTGCGAGTCACCCATCTCGCCCTCGATCTCGGCACGGGGCACGAGGGCCGCGACGGAGTCGATGACGATGAGGTCGATGGAGCCGGAGCGGACCAGCATGTCCGCGATCTCGAGCGCCTGCTCGGCGGTGTCGGGCTGCGACACGAGCAGGGCGTCGATGTCGACACCGAGCTTCTTGGCGTACTCGGGGTCGAGCGCGTGCTCGGCGTCGATGAAGGCCGCGATGCCACCGGCGCGCTGGGCGTTGGCGATGGCGTGGATGGTGAGGGTCGTCTTACCCGACGACTCCGGGCCGTAGATCTCGACGATGCGGCCGCGGGGCAGGCCACCGATGCCGAGCGCGACGTCCAGCGCCACCGACCCGGTCTGGATGACGTTGACGGGGGCGCGTTCGTCCGAACCGAGGCGCATGATCGCACCCTTGCCGAACTGCCTGTCGATCTGTGCGAGTGCGGTCTCGAGGGCCTTTTCGCGGTCTGCCGGTGATGGCATGGGGTGCTCCTTCGTGCTCGTGTTCGGCCGCCTGTAGGCTGTCGCGTCCACGCCGGCCGATGGTGCAAGGCCGATGGTTCTGCGACAAGGCTTCGGGCTGTTCCCGATGTCCATCAACCTATGGCGAGCCACCGACATCACTGCCGACGGTCACGCGATCTGTGGATGGAGCATCCGGGCGACGCCGCTGTGGAGGAAGTTACCACCGATCGAACACGCGTTCGAGCAACACGCCGAACACAGTTTCGGGTGCCGGACCCGCAGGACCGCGCTCAGTCCTGGGGTTCGGCCAGGCCCTTGCCGTGCCGACGGTCCATCGGGACGTCCTGCGAGTCGCACAGGGCATCCCACACCCGGCGGGCGTCGATGCCGGCGGCAAGGGCGTCCACGGCCGAGCGACCGCCCAGCCCCTCGAGCACGACGTCACGGGTGACCACGGACCCGTAGGCCTCGCCGAACACCTGGTCGACGGCTCGCCAGAACTCACTCACGCGCATCCGACCAGCCTAAGCGCGTCGTCGCGGGCCGGAACGCAGAACGCCCCCGCCGGGAAGGACCGGCGAGGGCGTTCGGTGCAGTGCGGTCAGCGCACCGCGAGGTCGTTGTCGAACTCGGCGACGAGGTCGTCCGGGAGCGTGTCGGGGACGGGGGTCAGCCCCTCGACGATCGCGAGGCGGTCGCCCACTTCGCGCATGATGGTCGAGATGGGCGTGTCCAGAGCATCCGCGACGGACGCGAGGATCTCCGAGCTGGCTTCCTTCTGCCCACGCTCGACCTCACTGAGGTACCCGAGCGCGACACTGGCCTTGGACGCGACCTGACGGAGGGTCCGGCCCTTCTGCAAGCGGAAGTCCCGGAGCACATCGCCGATTTCCTGACGAACGAGAACCATGAGAACTCCTCCTCTCTGTCGTCTCCGCGCCCGCTCGGTCCGGTGGAACGAGTTCGGGTTCAGCAACAATAGCGTTGCCGGTTGCAGCATGTTAGCCAGGCTGGCTGCCGTACTGCTGGAGATTTCGTGAGATGTAACCCAGTGGAAACGGGACCTATTCCCGGCCCCGGATCTCGGACGACATCCGTGCAAGGAGTTCGGAGACGGTGGCGTGACGGATTGCTCCCCGGTCACCGTCGAGGTGCAGCTCGAAGGCCTCGGCGCCCGCGGCGGAGGCGATCCCCACGTACACGGTGCCGACGGGCTTGCCGTCCTGCGGGTCCGGGCCGGCGACACCCGTCGTGCTGATCCCCCACGTTGCGGGCTCCCCGTCGACGGACAGCGCGATCCGGACACCGGCGGCCATCTGCCGGGCGACCTCCGGGTGCACGGCGCCCTCGGCCTCGAGCAGGTCCGCCGAGACCCCGAGCACGGAGTGCTTCACGGGCGTCGCGTACGCCACGACGCCACCGCGGACGACGGCGCTCGCCCCGGGCACGTCGACGAGGGTCGCGACGACGAGTCCGCCGGTCAGCGACTCCGCCACGGCGAGCGTCTCGCCCCGCGCCGTCAGTTCGGCGATGAGACCCGGTGCGACCGGCTCGACGGGCGCGGCCTCGGTCGAGGGGTCGGGCCCGGTCATGCGGTGGTGCGGTTGTGCTTCCATGCCTGCCAGAGGTAGTCGATCCCGCTCAGGACCGTTGCCAGGAACGCGGCGGTCATGAGGATGCCGTTGACCCAGTGCGCCCAGTCACCGACCAGGTTCCACCACGGGAACAGCGCGGCCGTCAGCGCGACGGCCTGCAGCACGGTCTTGATCTTGCCTCCGCGGCTGGCCGGGATCACCCGGTCGGAGAGCACTGCGAACCGGAAGACCGTGATGCCGATCTCCCGCACCAAGATCAGCACGGTCACGTACCAGGGCAGTTCCTGCAGGATGGACAGCGCGACGAGCGCACCCCCGATGAGCACCTTGTCGGCGATCGGGTCGACGAGCTTGCCGAAGTCCGTGACCAGGTTCTGCCGACGGGCGATGATGCCGTCGGCGCTGTCCGTGACGATCGCCACGACGAAGACGACCGCGGCCCAGATGCGCAGGGGCCCGTCGTTCCCGGCGTCGGTGAGCAGCAGGACGAAGAACAGCGGCGCCATCAGGATGCGCACCACCGTGATGATGTTCGCGACGTTCGCGGTCGACGCCGGGCCGGGGCCCTTGCGCAAGAGCCGCCCGCGCCACGGGAACCGTGCGCCGTGCGTGGTGTTCGTGCTGTCCGAGGCGGTCATCGCCGTCACTCCCTGCCCGTCAGTCCCCACGCGTCCTCATCGGGCTCGTCGTGGACTTCATCGTACCCGCGGGTCATGTCCCCGACGGGGTCGGCACCGTACCGGTCACCGTCGCCGGACGGCGTCGGTGCCGGCGCTGCCGGAGCGGCCGCGGCGGGCGGCTCCTCGCCGCGGAGCTTCGCGAGCACCGCGGGCAACTGGTCGGCGGTCACCAGGACGTCGCGGGCCTTCGAGCCCTCGGACGGTCCGACGATGTCGCGCGACTCCATCAGGTCCATCAGGCGACCGGCCTTGGCGAAGCCGACGCGGAGCTTGCGCTGCAGCATCGACGTCGAACCGAACTGGGTCGACACGACCTGTTCGACGGCCGCGAGCAGCAGTTCGAGGTCGTCGCCGATGTCGGCGTCGATCTCCTTGCGCTCGACCACGGCCTGGACGTCCTGGCGGTACTCGGGCTGGGCCTGCCGCGTGACGTGCTGGACGACCTCGGCGACCTCGCCCTCCTGCACCCAGGCGCCCTGCACGCGGAGCGACTTCGACGAACCCATCGGCAGGAAGAGCGCGTCGCCCTGACCGATCAGCTTGTCGGCGCCGGGCTGGTCGAGGATGACGCGGGAGTCCGTGACGCTCGTCACCGCGAAGGCGATGCGCGACGGCACGTTCGCCTTGATCAGGCCGGTGATGACGTCGACCGAGGGCCGCTGCGTCGCGAGCACCAGGTGGATGCCGGCGGCGCGGGCGAGCTGGGTGATGCGGACGATCGATTCCTCGACGTCACGCGGTGCCACGAGCATCAGGTCGGCGAGCTCGTCGACGACCACCAGCAGGTACGGGTACGGCTTGAGCTTCCGCTCGCTGCCCGCCGGCAGGACGATCTCGTTGTTCTCGATCGCCTTGTTGAAGTCGTCGACGTGGCGGAACCCGAACGACGCCAGGTCGTCGTACCGCATGTCCATCTCCTTCACGACCCACTGCAGCGCTTCGGCTGCCTTCTTGGGGTTCGTGATGATGGGGGTGATGAGGTGCGGGACGCCGGCGTAGATCGAGAGCTCGACGCGCTTCGGGTCGACCAGGACCATGCGGACCTCGGACGGCTTCGCGCGCATCAGCAGCGACGTGATCATCGAGTTGATGAACACCGACTTGCCGGAACCGGTGGAGCCGGCGACGAGCAGGTGCGGCATCTTCGCCAGGTTCGCGACGACGAAGCCGCCCTCGACGTCCTTGCCGACGCCGATCGTCATCGGGTGCTTCGACTTGCGCGCGGCGTTCGAGCGCAGCACGTCGCCGAGCGAGACGATCTCGCGGTCGGTGTTCGGGATCTCGACGCCGATCGCGCTCTTGCCCGGGATCGGCGACAGGATGCGGACCTCGTTCGAGGCGACCGCGTACGACAGGTTCTTCGACAGGGCCGTGACGCGCTCGACCTTGACGCCCGGGCCGAGCTCGATCTCGTACCGGGTGACCGTCGGCCCGCGGGAGAACCCGGTGACCTTCGCGTCGACCTTGAACTCGGTGAGCACCCCGGTGATGGCGGCGACGATGTCGTCGTTCGCCTGGCTGCGCGCGACCGAGGGCGTGCCGGAGCTCAGGGTGGTGGCGGCCGGCAGTCGGTACGGCTTCGACGGGTCGTCGTCGGACCCGGCGGCGGCCGCGCTCAGCTCGGCGGCGGCGTCGATGTCCTCAGGTTCGTCGACGACCTCGGGCTCGGACAGCACCTCGGGCACCGCGGGACGGATGTCGGCGGTCGGCTGCGGGCGCGCGGGGACGTCGGTGCCGAACGCGCGCAGGGCCTGCTCGGCGTCCTGCAGGTCCTGCTCGACGGAGTCGTTGAGGTTGACCGACGCGGGCTCGGCCGGCGTGAGGTCGACGAGCCCTGCGGCGGCCCCGGCGTTCGGGCTCACGACGGGAGCAGCGGTCGCGACGGCAGCGGCAGCGGGCGCGACACCGGTGGCCGGCGGGAGCACCGGGCTGTCGTACGCCGGGTCCTCTTCGCGTCCGGACTTGTTGCGGCGCCACCACGGCACGTTGTCGCCGCCGGCTTCGGCGTCGGCAGCGGCCTGCTCGTCACCGAACCCGAGGTCGTCGAACAGCTGGAAGTCGGCGTCGCCCTTCTTGCCGCGCTTCGAGGTGCGAGTGCGGGCGACGGGCTCTGCCACGGCGGCGGCAGTGTCCGCGTCCGGCTCGGCAGCGGGCGCCGGGGCACCGAACAGGTAGGCGTAGAGCTCGTGCAGCCGGCGACCGAGCTTGTTCGGCGGCGTCTTGGTGATGATGAAGAGCGAGAGCACGAGCAGCACGATCGCCACGGGCACGGCCACCCACGCGGTCGCGATCGTGACGAGCCAGCCGATGACCACCCAGCCGAGCACCCCACCGGCGGCAGCGAGCGCGGGCATGCCGTCGGCCGCGCTCGGTCGGCCGCCGAAGACGTGGCAGAGCGAGGCGATGGAGACGATCAGGATGCCCAGACCGATGCCGATCCGGGTGTTGTCGTGCACCGAGGCCGGGTGCCGGAACAGCCACCCGGCGAACACGATCATGATGACCGGCAGGGCGAATGCCAGGCGGCCGAACAGCCCGCCGAACGTGTACGCGTCGAGTGCGACGGAGACGCTGTTGGTCGGGTTGAGCCACTCGACGACCCCGCCGGCGATGGCCAGCAGGAACAGCAGGAACGGGAACCCGTCGCGCCGCTGGTCCTTCTCGAGGGTCTCCTTGCCGAGCAGCCGGAACATCGCGCCGACGCCGTGCGCCATCGCGAGCCAGAAGGTCACGAGCGGGTTCTGCTCGCGGAACACCGGCGTGGGTGCGGCCTGCGGCAGCTTCTTCGTCGTGGCCTGGGTGCGCGACGAACCGCGCGTCCCGTTGCCACGGGACGACGTGGACGCGCGCGAGCGCGTGGTCGACTTGGTGCCTCCGGCCATGGGCAGAACCCTAACGCCCGCCCAGGACAAACGCAGGAAGGCCCGCCGCAGCGTCCGTGACGGACGCTGGACGGGCCTCCAGGGCGGGGACGGAGGCTACGCCTCGATGACCACCGGGACGATCATCGGACGACGACGGTGCTTCGTGTTCACCCAACGACCGACCGTGCGACGGACGACCTGCGCGAAGGCGTGCGAGTCGCGCGTGCCGTTGGCTGCGGCCTCGGAGATCGCCTTGGCGATCTGCGGACGCACGTCGTCGAAGACGGAGTCGTCCTCGGCGAAGCCACGCGACTGGATCTCGGGGCCGATCACGCACTGCCCGGTGGTGAAGTCCACCGCGCAGAAGACCGAGATGAAGCCCTCTTCGGCCAGGACACGGCGGTCCTTCAGGTCGGCGTCGGTGATCTCGCCGACGGTGGAGCCGTCGACGTAGACGTAGCCGATGTCGAGCTGGCCGGCGACCGTCGCGACGCCGTCCTTCAGGTCGACGACGATGCCGTCCTGACCGAGGATCACGTTGCGCGGCGGGACGCCCGTCTGGATCGCCAGGTCGGCGTTCGCGTACAGGTGACGGTGCTCGCCGTGGACGGGGAGCACGTTGCGCGGTCGCAGGATGTTGTAGCAGTAGAGCAGTTCGCCGGCCGAGGCGTGTCCGGAGACGTGCACCTTGGCGTTGCCCTTGTGCACGACCTTCGCGCCGAGCTTGGTCAGCCCGTCGATCACGCGGTACACGGCGTTCTCGTTGCCCGGGATGAGCGACGACGCGAGGATGACGGTGTCGCCCTCGCCGATCTCGATCTGGTGCTCGAGGTTCGCCATGCGGGCCAGGACGGCCATCGGCTCACCCTGCGACCCGGTCGACATGTAGACGATCTGGTCGTCGGGGACGTTCTTCGCCTTCTTCGTGTCGATGAGCACGTTCTCCGGCACCCGCAGGTAACCGAGGTCGGCGGCGATCGTCATGTTGCGGATCATCGAGCGGCCCATGAACGCGACCTTGCGGTTCGCGGCCGCGGCGGCGTCGAGGACCTGCTGCACGCGGTGCACGTGGGACGAGAAGCTCGCCACGACGACCTTCTTGCGGGCGCGCATGATGATGTTCTCGAGCACCGGGCCGATGTCGCGCTCCGGAGCGGTGAAGCCCGGCACGTCGGCGTTCGTGGAGTCCGGCAGGAACAGGTCGACGCCGGCCTCGCCCAGACGGGCGAACGCGCGGAGGTCGGTGATCCGGTCGTCCAGCGGGAGCTGGTCCATCTTGAAGTCACCCGTGTGCAGGACACGACCGGCGGGGGTCGTGATCGCGACGGCGAGGGCGTCCGGGATGGAGTGGTTCACGGCGACGAACTCGAGGTGGAACGGGCCGATCTGCTCGGTCTGGTCCTCGGCCACGACGAGCGTGTACGGCTTGATCCGGTGTTCCTTGAGCTTCGCCTCGACGAGCGCGAGGGTCAGCGTGGAGCCGATCAGCGGGATGTCGTCGCGGAGCTTCAGCAGGTACGGGACCGCACCGATGTGGTCTTCGTGGCCGTGCGTGAGCACGACACCGAGGACGTCGTCGAGGCGGTCACGGATCGGCGTGAAGTCCGGCAGGATCAGGTCGACACCGGGCTGGTGCTCCTCGGGGAACAGCACGCCGGCGTCGACGATGAGCAGCTTGCCCTCGTACTCGTAGACGGTCATGTTGCGACCGATCTCGCCGAGGCCCCCGATGGGGATCACGCGGAGGGTGCCGTTCTCGAGCGGCTGCGGTGTGGAGACTTGTGTGGGCATTCGGTCCTACGGATTCGGGCGACGTGCGTGCTGCGCGCCGCGGTGTTCGCTAGCGGGTGGTGCCTGGCACCTTCGGTAGTGCACCGCCGGCCGCCGCGTTGCGGTCGGGGCGGAAGTTCGAGAAGTCGGCGCCGGGCACGTCGCGCACGGCTTCGAGTGAGGTCTCGATGGCGTACGCCTCGGAGTCCTCGGGGCCGACGAGCGGCAGTCGGACGCGCGGGCTGCCGATGCGGCCGAGCCCGTGCAGGATGTACTTGGCGGCCACGGTACCGGGAACGTGCGTCATCACGGCGCGGACGAGCGGCTCGAGTCGCTTGTGCTCGGCCGTCGCGGTGGCCAGGTCGCCCCGGTTCACGGCGTCGACGATGGTGCGGTACGGCGCGCTCGTGATGTTCGCCGTCACGCCGATCAGGCCGGTGGCACCGATCGACAGGTGCGGGAGCACGTTCGTGTCGTCACCGGAGAAGTACATGAGGTCGGTGTTGTTCAGCACGCGCGAGACCTCGGCGAAGTCGCCCTTGGCGTCCTTCACGGCGAGGATGTTCGGGTGCTTCGACGCGCGAAGGATCGTGTCGTAGGTGATCGGGATGCCGGTGCGGCCCGGGATGTCGTACAGGATCACCGGCAGGTCGGTGGCGTCCGCGATCATCCGGAAGTGGGTGAGGACACCCGACTGTGTCGGCTTGTTGTAGTACGGCGTGACGATCATCACGCCGTCCGCGCCGGCCTTCTCGCTCTGCTTGTACAGGTGGATGGCGTGCGCGGTCTCGTTCGAGCCACCACCCGTGATGATCTTCGCGCGGCCGGCGGCCACGGACTTGCCGACCTCGACCAGCCGGAGCTTCTCCGGGTCGGTGAGCGTCGACGTCTCGCCGGTCGTGCCGGTGACGACGATGCCGTCGGCGCCGGCGGTGATGCAGTCGTCGATGTGCTGCTCGACGCCGGGCCAGTCGACCTCACCGTCGGCCGTGAACGGGGTCACGAGGGCGACGAGGACCTGACCGAAGGGATTCTCACGCGGGGACACGGGCACCAGCGTACCGGGGATGCGCGCGGAGGCCGCCGTCCGTGTGGACGGTCGCCTGCCTGCGGCGCGGCCGGGAGGCCCGGATCACGTCCGTCCCGCCGGTCACGCCCGGCGCGTGGGGGCGCTCAGGCGCGGCGCTGCCACTCCAGGAACCGGTAGCGGGTGCCGCCGTTGCGGGACTCCTGCCACGGGCCCTCGTCGGTGAGCGTCCAACCGGCAGTCTCGTCGAGCGTCGGTGCGACGGTGTCGCCGGGGACGTCGACGTCGATCACGGTCTCGGAGACGACATCGGCACGGTCGAGCGCCGCGGCGTAGACCTGGCCGCCGCCGACGACCCAGACGGTCTCGTCGGTGCCGTCGTCGCCTTCGAGCGCGGCCTGCAGGTCGTGCACCACCTCGGCACCGTCGGCGGTCCACGTCGTGTCACGGGTGAGCACCACGTTGCGCCGACCGGGCAGGGGCCGGAACCGCTCGGGCAGGGACTCCCACGTGCGCCGCCCCATGAGCACGGTCGCGTCCCCGGTGACCCGCTTGAAGTGCGCCAGGTCCTCGGGCACGTGCCAGGGCATGCCCCCGTCGGCACCGATGACGCCGGTGGTCGAGCGGGCCCAGACCATGCCGATCATCAGACGGCGACCGCGGCCTTGATCGCCGGGTGGTGCTCGTAGCCGACGACGGTGAAGTCCTCGTACTCGTAGTCGTCGATCGAGTCGCGCGGGGCGAGCTCGAGCGTCGGCATCGGGTACGCCGTGCGGGACAGCTGCTCCTCGACCTGTTCGACGTGGTTGTCGTAGACGTGGCAGTCGCCGCCGGTCCAGACGAAGTCACCGACCTCGAGCCCGGTCTGCGCCGCGATCATGTGGGTCAGCAGCGCGTACGAGGCGATGTTGAACGGGACCCCGAGGAACATGTCGGCGCTCCGCTGGTAGAGCTGGCACGAGAGCTTGCCGTCGTTGACGTAGAACTGGAAGAACGCGTGGCACGGGGCGAGCGCCATGTCCGGCACGTCGGCGACGTTCCACGCCGAGACGATGAGCCGACGGCTGTCCGGGTTCGTCCTGATCTGCTCGATGACCTGGGCGATCTGGTCGACGTGCTCACCCGAGGGGGTGGGCCAGGATCGCCACTGCACGCCGTACACCGGGCCGAGGTCGCCGTCGGCGTCCGCCCACTCGTTCCAGATCCGGACACCGTGCTCCTGCAGCCAGGTCGCGTTGCCCTCGCCGCGCAGGAACCAGAGGAGCTCGTACGCGATCGACTTGAAGTGCACGCGCTTCGTGGTGACGAGCGGGAAACCCTTCGACAGGTCGTAGCGGAGCTGTGCGCCGAACAGGCTGCGGGTCCCCGTGCCGGTGCGGTCGCCCTTCGGCGAGCCCTCGGTCAGGACCCGGCGGAGCAGGTCCTCGTAGGGGGTCGGGACGGAAGCGTCGGGCTGTACGGTCTCGCTGTCGGTCACACACAGAAGCCTACGTCGGTGTGAGTAGCGTTGCCGGTATGCCCGACACGACGGAACAACCGCTCTCGATCCTGGTGGCCGGCTCGTCCGGCTTCATCGGGACCCCACTCGTCCGCGCCCTGCGCGAGGCGGGGCACCACGTCACCACGCTCGTGCGCCGGGAAGCCCGCACCGCGACCGAGTTCCGCTGGGCACCGGGGCGACGTCCGCTCGACCCGGCGATCCTCGACGGCGCCGACGTCGTGATCAACCTGGCCGGCGCGAACATCGGCAAGCTGCCGTGGACCGACGCGTACCGCAAGGAGATCCGCAGCTCACGCATCGACGCCACCGACACCCTGGTCGAGGCGATGCGGCACGCGACCACTCCCCCGGCGCTGTTCCTGTCGGGCTCGGCCTCGGGCGTGTACGGCGACCGTCCGGCCGACGTGCTGCCCGACGACGCCGCCCCGGGCACGGGGTTCCTCGCCGACGTCTGCACCGCGTGGGAGTCGGCCGCGAACGCCGCCCCCGCGGGGGTCCGGGTCATCACGCTCCGGACCGGCATCGTGATCGGCAAGGGCGGCGGCGCGCTCGCACCCCTCGTCCCGCTGACCAAGCTCGGCGTCGGCAGCCGACTCGGCACCGGCGGCCAGCACTGGCCCTGGATCGCCCTCGAGGACGAGGTCGGCGCGATCGTGCACCTGGCGACCGCGGCGCCGGACGTCTCCGGCCCGGTCAACCTGGCGGGCCCGGAGCCGGTCGTCGCCGACCGCATCACGAAGCACGTCGCCGAGGTGCTGCACCGCCCCTACCTGTTCCGGATCCCCGAGTTCGCCCTGCGCCTGGCGCTGCGGGACGCCGCGGACGACATGCTCCTGTCGAGCCAGCGGATGGTCCCCACGAAGTTGCTCGAGTCCGGCTACACGTTCCGGTACACGCAGGCGGCGGACGCGATCGACGCCGTCTTCTGATCGGACGGCAGACCGGGGGTCAGCGGTCGGCGGCGCGCGCCAGGGCGGTGCGCATCGCCGACCGGGCACGTTTGCGGTCGCCCGCGGCGTCGTAGACCACACCGAGCCGGTACCAGGCGCGCCAGTCGGCCGGGTCCTGCTCGACCGCGTCGCGGTACCGCGGGAACAGCTCGTCGGCGGCGTCGCGGATCGGACGACCCGACGGCCGCACGGGGACGACGTCGTCCGGTGTGCCGCCCTCGGCCTCGAGCCGTGCGCCGAGCCGCGTGATGCGGATGCCGAAGCGGAACTCCAGGACGAGCAGGAGCGCACCGATCGCGGCGACGACGAACAGTGCGACACCGATGCCGATGCCGATCGGGATGCCGGTGGCGATGAACGCCACGGCACGCTGTCCGACGAGCACGATGTACAGGGCGAGCAGCACTGCCATCAGTGCTGCACCCCAGAACGGCGAGCGGATCGTGCGTCCGGCCCGCTCCATGCGACCCACGGCCCTCAGCCGATGCCGAGGACGCTGCCGAGGCCCACGGTGAGCCCTCGCGCCGACACCACGTTCGCGAGCGCCGCACGGATGCCCGCCACGTAGGCGACGTCGTCGTTGGTGTCGTGCCGGATCGTCAGTGTCTCGCCGGGGCCGCTCAGCACGACGTCCTGCACGGCCTTCACCCCGGGCAGCCGGAGCGAGTGGATGGGCACACTGGCGACCTGCTGACCACGGGCGCGCTGGTCGACGTGTGGAGCGTCCACCGGCCCGACATCGCGCCGGGCGTCGGCCATCAGCTCCGCCGTGCGCACCGCGGTGCCCGAGGGTGAGTCGATCTTGCCGGCGTGGTGGGTCTCGACGATCTCGGCAGCCGGGAACCACGGCGCCGCGATCGTCGCCAGGTGGGTACCGAGCACCGAGCCGATCGAGAAGTTCGGGACGACGAGCACCCCCTGCTCCGGGCGTTCCTGCAGCCCGGTGCGGAGCTTCGCGATGCGGTCGAGCGACCAGCCGGAGGTACCGACGAGCACGTTCGCGCCGCTCGACAGCGCGTTCTCCACGATCGCGGGGCTGAGCGACGGCACCGTCACGTCGACCACCAGGGCCGCGCCGCCGAAGACGGACGGGGGTGCCTGGTGGGCGCCGTCCTTCGAGGACAGACGGGCGACGAGCTCGAACTCCGGGAGTTCCTCGACGACGGCGGCCACGAGGCCCCCGAGACGACCGGTGGCGCCGACGACGGCGACGGGAGTGACCATGCGGTCCATCCTAGGATCGACGCATGTCAGTCGAGGTCAGGACCGTGCCGGCCGATCTGCCCGAGGTCGACGTCCTGCTCGACGCGTACCTGGACGAGCGCGAGGCGACGTTCCCGAGCGCGCAGGGCACCTACGCACGGAAGCGCACCCCCGCGGCCGAGTTCACGCCGCCGAACGGTGTCTTCGCACTGGCGGACGACGACGGCGTCGCGATCGGGTGCGGGGGGCTCCGGCGGATCGCGGACGGGGTGGACGCAGCCGGCGCCGTCGACGTCCGGTTCGAGGTCAAGCACGTCTTCGTGACACCGGCCGGGCGCGGCAAGGGGGTCGCGACGGCCGTGATGGACCTGCTCGAGCGGGCCGGTGCCGACCTCGGCGCGACGAGCATCGTCCTCGACACGAACGACTCACTCGTCGCCGCGGCCGCCCTGTACCGCAGCCGCGGCTACGAACGCGTCGAGCCGTTCAACGACAACCCGAACGCGACCGCCTGGTACCGCAAGGCGGTGGCCCCGACCCGGACGGGCCGCGGGCCGGACGCCTGAGCCGCCACGGGCCTCCCGGCCGCGCCACCGCGAACCGGACCGGCGGCCGCTAGACGGGCTGGTCGACCGGCAGCCCGGTGCGCAGCTCCACCGGCAGGTGGGCCAGGTCGTTCAGCGTGACGACCTCGGCCGGCTTCGCCGAGCGGATCCGGATGATCGTGAGCGCGGTGTGCGCGACGTTGGTGCCCATCCAGCGCCACTCGGGCGCCTGGAACGCTTCACGCACGAACCAGCCGATCACGGCGTTGTGCGTGATGAGCAGGTCGTGCCGGTCTTCGCGCGCCGGGGTGAACCACTCCGACACGGCGTCGCCCATCTGGGCTTGCCCGGCGACGATCTCCTCTTCGGTGATGCCGCCGTACCAGCCCTGGTAGGCGTGCGGCATGTCCGGCGTCGGGCCCGAGGGGATGCAGTCGAACAGCAGCGTCGAGGGTTCCGGCTGGATCGACGGCAGACGCTGCGACAGGAACGCGGCGGTCTCGCTCGGGGCCTCGAGCGGCGAGTGGTACACGCCGTCGAATGGCACGCCGCCGAGACGGTCGGCGACCAGGGTCGCCTGACGCTTGCCGCGTTCGGAGAGCTTGCCGTCCCGCAGGCCGTGTTCGGCGTCCTGGTGTTCGCCGTGGCGGACGAGGTACAGGTAGTGCGACATGTCCGTGCTCAGCTGCCGATCCCGATGGCCGCGGCGAGTTCGTCCCGCTGCACGGCGCCGACCACCGAGGTGATCGTCGGCCGGGTGAGCAGGTCGCGCGCGAGTTCGAGCACGCCGCCGGTGGTGACGCCGTCCACGCGTTCGAGCGCGGTCGACAGGTCGGTGTACTCCCCCGTGCCGAGCTCGGAACGGCCGAGACGCGTCATGCGTGCGTCGGAGTCCTCGAGCGAGAGCGTCAGCGCACCCTCGATCTGCCCCTTCGCCCGCCGCAGTTCGTCGTCGGTGATGCCGTGGTCGACCATCCGGCGGAACTCCGCGTCGACGATGTCGACGACACCGGCGACGTTGTCCGGCGCGCAGCCGGCGTAGACGCCGAAGGCACCGTTGTCCAGGTAGGCGGGAGCGAACGACGACACCGCGTAGGCCAGACCGCGGCGCTCGCGGACCTCTTGGAACAGGCGCGAGCTCATGCCGCCGCCGAGCACGGCGTTCAGGACGCTGAGCGAGGGCCGGCGGTCGTCGCGCAGGTCGAGACCCTGCGAGCCGCGGAGCATGCTGACCTGCTCGGTCGGGCGGTGCACCACGGACAGCTTCGGCTCGACCGGGTCGGCAACCGTCTGGGGCGTGCGGCGCGGCAGCGGCGCGGCGTCGGGAGCGTCGTGGAAGACGCCGGCGACGAGCTCGCAGAACCGGTCGTGGTCGACGGCACCGGCGGCGGTGACGACGATGCCGTTGGGCGCGTAGTGCTCGCGGTAGTGCGCCAGCACCTCGTCGCGCTGGACCGCACGGATGCTGTCCGGGGTGCCGCCGATCGGACGGCCGAGGGGGTGCCCGCCGAACGCCGCGGCGAAGAACGCTTCGCCCGCGACGTCGGCCGGGTCGTCGGCGGCCATCGCGAGTTCTTCGAGGATGACACCGCGCTCCACGGCGAAGGCCTCGTGCTCGAGCACCGACCCGGTGACCATGTCACCGATGACGTTCACGGCCATCGGGACGTCGGTGTCCCGGACCCGTGCGTAGTAGCAGGTGTACTCCTTGGCCGTCGCGGCGTTGTGCTCACCGCCGACCGAGTCGAACGCGATGGCGATGTCGAGCGCCGACCGTGTCTCGGTGCCCTTGAAGAGCAGGTGTTCGAGGAAGTGCGTCGAGCCGAACTGACCGTCGCGCTCGTCACGTGAACCGACGCCGACCCAGAACCCGATGCTCGTCGACGCGGCGCCCGGCACCGCCTCGGTGAGCACACGGACGCCCGACGGCAACACGGTGCGACGGACGAAGGCCCCACCGGACGTCAGGAACGACGTGTCCGGGGCCCCGAGCGGCAGTGGCACTGGCTGGTTCATCGCAGACGAGCCTACTGATCCGCCGACGCGTGCCGCCCAGTTTCCCGGTCCGGGCCACGTGCCACTCGAAGTGGGGTACAGGAAGTGCGGACAGACCGACTCGTCTGTCTGTCCTCCTTGTGCTACAGTTGGCCACGCCGGATCGAAAGCCCCCCTAAGTTCCGATCCGGCGGCTCGGGACATCAGTCCTGCGCGACCACCGAGTCCCCCCACTCCGGTCGCGGAGCCGATGAGTCCGAGGAGTACACGCTGTGACGGTCGATTCCCCCCAACCGGCCGTCCAGCGTCTCCCCGGCCCGAGCACGAACCTCGCGTCGCCGGACGGGTCGAGCGTCCCCCCGACTCCCCGCTCCGGCGGCGCGAAGGTCCGTGTCCTCGAGACCGCCACGCGGCTGTTCTACGAAGAGGGCATCCACAGCGTCGGCGTCGACCGCCTCATCTCCGAGGCGAGCGTCACGAAGGCGACGTTCTACAAGCACTACGGGTCGAAGGACAACCTGATCCTCGCCTACATCCGGACCCAGCACGAGCGCGTGCAGGAGCGGATGGAGCAGCTCATCACCGACGCCGGCTCCCCCGAGCGGGCTGTCCGAGCGTGGGTCGCCGCGCTGGCCGACGACGTCAACGACCCGGCCTTCCGCGGCTGTGCGTTCCTGCACGCCGCCGCCGAGTACCACGACCCGCGCGACCCGGTCCGCGAGGTCGTCGCCGTGCACCGCGACTGGTACACCGAGCGCCTCGCGACCCTGCTGCACGACGCCGGGCACCCCCTGCCCGGCGACGGCGCCGACGAGCTCATGCTCGCGCGTGACGGTGCGATGGCCGGGGCCTACGCCGGCGACGCGATCGCTGCCACCGCGGCGCTGAACCGCGTGGTCGACCGGGTGCTCGCGGTCTGACACCCGACTCGTCGCCAGCGCTGTCGCTGTCGGCTGTCGCTGTCGCTGTCGCGAAAGCGACAGATCACCGCGAACAGTTCGCGGCAATCTGTCGGCTTCGCGGCACGGACGCACCCGCGGGACGCAGATCTGTCGCTTCCGCAGCGCGGTCGAGGCGACCGCGGGGCGGACGGGAGGCCCGTGGCGGCACCGCACCGCGCCTCCAGGCCGTCTGTGCGAACTCCCACAGCCCCACGCGCGTCCCGAGCGCAGGCCCGGCCGGCGGGTGTTGGCTGGGGGCATGGCCAACGACCCCAACTGGAACCTGCCCGATGTCCTGTCCTTCACCCTGACGAGCCCCGACTTCGCCGACGGCGGTGCGCTGCCCACCTCGGCGCGCGGCTCCGACGCCGGTGGCGAGGACCGCTCCCCCGCGCTCGAGTGGTCGGACGCACCCGAGGGCACGAAGAGCTTCGTCCTGACCGTGTACGACCCCGACGCCCCGACCGGCTCCGGCTTCTGGCACTGGAGCCTGACCGACATCCCGGGCTCGGCGACCTCGCTCCCCGCCGGTGCCGGCACCGACGACGCCCTGCTGCCCGCCGAGGCCCTCCGCCGCCGCAACGAGTTCGGCACGGACACGTTCCTCGGCGCTGCACCGCCCGCGGGTCACGGCGCGCACCGGTACTTCTTCACGCTGAGTGCCCTCGACGTCCCCGTGCTCGAGGCGCCGGCCGACGCGACCCCCGCGGTCGTCGGCTTCATGCTCCGTGGGCACCTGCTCGGTCGCGCGCAGCTCATGGGCACGCAGGAGACCCCCGCAGCCTGAGGGGTACGCGCACCGCGCACCGCGCCGCGAGCTTTCGCGCCCACCGCACGCACGCCCCGCAACGGCGAACGGCCGCCGCCCCGGAAGGGACGGCGGCCGTTCGTGCGTCAGGACGCGAGAGAGGATCAGCCCTCGGCCGGGTCCTCGGCGTGGGCGCGGACCGTCTCAGCCGAGGTGGAGTCACCCTCGGTCTCGTCGGCCACGACCGGCGCGAGCGACAGCTTGCCGCGGTCGTCCACCTTGGTGACCTCGACCAGGACCTTCTGGCCGACGCCGAGCACGTCTTCGACGTTCTCCACACGCTTGCCACCGGCGAGCTTGCGCACCTCGGAGACGTGGAGCAGACCGTCACGGCCCGGGAGCAGCGACACGAAGGCGCCGAAGGTGGCGATCTTCACGACGGTGCCGAGGAACTGGTCCCCGATCTCCGGGTTGGTCGGGTTCGCGATCGCGTTGACCTGGGCACGAGCGGCCTCGGCCGACGGACCGTCGACGGCGCCGATGTAGACGGTGCCGTTGTCCTCGATCGAGATGTCGGCACCGGTGGTGTCCTGGATCCCGTTGATCGTCTTGCCCTTCGGGCCGATCAGCTCGCCGATCTTGTCGACGGGGATCTGCACCGAGATCACGCGAGGAGCGGTGTCCGCCATCTCGTCGGGGGCGTCGATCGCCTCGTTCAGCACACCGAGGATGGCCGAGCGGGCCTCCTTGGCCTGCTTGAGCGCCGCGTCGAGCACCGTCGACGGGATGCCGTCGAGCTTGGTGTCGAGCTGGATCGCGGTGACGAACTCCGAGGTACCGGCGACCTTGAAGTCCATGTCGCCGAGCGCGTCTTCGGCACCGAGGATGTCGGTCAGGGCCGCGTAGCGGGTCTGGCCGTCGACGGTGTCGGAGACCAGGCCCATCGCGATGCCGGCGACCGGGGCCTTGAGGGGCACACCGGCGTTGAGCAGCGACAGGGTCGAGGCGCAGACGGAACCCATCGAGGTCGAGCCGTTGGAGCTGAGCGCCTCGGAGACCTGGCGGATGGCGTAGGGGAACTCGTCACGCGACGGCAGCACCGGCACGAGTGCGCGCTCGGCGAGGAAGCCGTGCCCGATCTCGCGACGCTTCGGCGAACCCACACGGCCGGTCTCACCGGTCGAGTAGGGCGGGAAGTTGTAGTGGTGCAGGTAGCGCTTCTTCGTGACGGGCGACAGCGAGTCGATCTGCTGCTCCATCTTGAGCATGTTCAGCGTGGTGACGCCGAGGATCTGCGTCTCGCCGCGCTGGAAGATCGCCGAACCGTGGACGCGCGGGATCACGGCGACCTCGGCGTCGAGCGGACGGATGTCGGCGAGGCCGCGGCCGTCCATGCGGATCTGCTCGGTCAGGATGCGGCCGCGGACGACCTTCTTCGTGACCGACTTGTAGGCCGCGCTGACCTGCGAGTTGGCGACCTCGGGCAGCTCACCCGCGGACACCTTCGACGCGATGGCCTCCTTGATGCGCGACTTGAGCGCGTCGTCGGCGTCCTGGCGCTCGGTCTTGGCGGCGATCTTGTAGACGTCACCGAGCTCGGAGAGCGCGAGGGCCTCAACGGCCGAGTAGACCTCGGGCGCGTACGGCGGGAAGACCGGGAAGTCCTGGATCTCCTTGGCCGACTGCGCGGCGAGCTTGGCCTGGGCGTCGACGAGGGACTTGAGGAACGGCTTGGCCGCCTCGAGACCCTGGGCGACGATGGCCTCGTCGGGCTTGGTGGCGCCGCCCTGGATGAGGTCCCAGGCGTGCTCGGTGGCTTCCGCCTCGACCATCATGATCGCGACGTCCTCGTTGCCCGCCTCGTCCGTGACGACACGGCCGGCGACGGTCAGGTCGAACACGGCGTCGGCGAGCTGCGAGGCCTTCGGGAACGCGACCCACTGGTCACCGATGAGCGCGAGGCGCACACCGGCGATCGGGCCGGAGAACGGCAGACCGGAGATCTGCGTCGACGCGGACGCGGCGTTGATGGCCAGCGCGTCGTAGAACTCGTCCGGAGCGATGCTCAGGACGGTGATGACGATCTGGACCTCGTTGCGCAGGCCGTCGACGAACGACGGACGCAGCGGCCGGTCGATCAGACGGCAGACGAGGATGGCCTCGGTCGACGGACGGCCTTCGCGACGGAAGAACGAACCGGGGATCTTGCCGGCGGCGTAGGAACGCTCCTCGACGTCGACGGTCAGCGGGAAGAAGTCGAATCCTTCACGCGGGTGCTTGCCGGCGCTGGTGGCCGAGAGGAGCATCGTTTCCTCGTCCAGGTACGCGGCGACCGCGCCCTGGGCCTGCTGAGCGAGCCGACCGGTCTCGAACCGGACGGTGCGCTTGCCGTACTTGCCGTTGTCGATGACGGCTTCGGCGAACTTGATCTCGGGACCCTCCAAAAGGGCGCCTCCTTGATGTGTTTCCGGCAGGCCGTGGCGACGGCACTCGATGGTGCGTGCGCGCCGATCGTTCCGGACGCATGTCTGGCCAGCAGTAGAAGCACTCGGGAAACCGTTCCGGCCCGCGAGCCACCACCGATGACCAGCTCCGTGCCCGGCCTGCGCAGTGTTGTGTGTGACGTCCGGGGAATGAGTCCTCGGACACGATGGACTTTACCAGTCCTCAGGCTGTCGGCGGCGCGGCTCGCTGGACTCCTGGTGAACATCGGTAGCCTGCCGACATGCGTCTCACCCCCTCACGGGGCGTGCTCGTCGCGGCCGCCGTGGTCGTCGGCGCGCTCGTCGCCCCGACCCTGACCGCTGTGCCCGCCAACGCCACCGAGTACCCCACCTGGCAGGACGTCCAGCGCGCCAAGGGCAACGAGACCGCGAAGCGGGCCGAGGTGCAGAAGGTGCAGGCCGCGCTGCAGTCGGCGCAGGACGAAGCAGCTGCGAAGTCGCAGGCCGCCCTGGTGGCCTCGTCGAAGGCGGACGCGGCCGAGACGGAGCTGGCGTCGGCCACCCAGGCCGCCACGAGCCTCCAGGCCCAGGCGCAGCACGCGAGCCAGACGGCGGAGCGGGCCCAGCAGCGGGCCGGCCAGCTGGCCGCGAACCTGTACCGCGACGGCAGCACGAACCAGATGACCACCCGGATCGCGACCGCGAAGAACCCGGACCAGCTGCTCTACCAGCTCGGTGCGCTCGACCAGCTGTCGGAGACCTGGTCCGGCGTGATGGACGACGCGTCCGTCGCTGCCGGCACCGCCTCGTCGCTGCACGAGCAGGCCGAGCGGGCCGAGACGGAACGTGCGACGCGTGCGCAGGCAGCCGAGGAACGATCGGCCGCGGCGAAGTCGGCGGAACAGGTGGCGGACGCCGCCGTCGAGTCGACGGAACAGCACAGCGACGAGCTGTACGCGCAGCTCGCGTCACTCAAGGACAGCACTGCGAAGCAGGAAGCCGGGTACGAGCTCGGCCAGCGGGTCGCCGCACAGAAGGCGGAGCAGCAGCGCAAGCGGGCAGCAGCGGCGGCGGCCGAGGCAGCGAACACGCCGACCCCCGGCAGCAGTGGCGGCAGCGCCCCCGGCGGCGGTTCCGGCACGTCGTACCCGAGCACCGGCGGCGTCGTCGTCGACCCGGCCGGCGCCCAGGCCTACGCGCGCGGGGCCCTGGCGTCCTACGGATGGGGCGACGACCAGTTCTCGTGCCTGGTGTCCCTGTGGACGCAGGAGTCCGGGTGGCGGGCGAACGCCCTGAACGCCTCGAGCGGCGCCTACGGCATCCCCCAGTCACTCCCTGCCGAGAAGATGGCGGTGGCCGGTGCCGATTGGCGGACGAACGCCGCGACGCAGATCAACTGGGGCCTCGCCTACATCAAGAGCGCCTACGGGTCACCCTGCGGGGCGTGGGGGCACGAGATGAGTGTCAACCCGCACTGGTACTGATCGCCGGGCAGGTCGGTTGCAGCGCTGCTTGACGCCGTCGTCTTGCTGAGACGCCGCAGTCTCACTGAGACGCCGTCGTCTTGCTGAGACGCCGTCGTCTTGCTGAGACGCCGCCGAACGCACGAGACGCCGCCGGATTCGGCGGCGTCTCGACGACACGACGGCGTCTCTGCACCTGTTCAGTGGCCGAGGCCGCCGAGCAGGCTCGCGAAGTCCGGGGTCGCGGGGAGCGCGTCGGCTTCCTGCGGCGCCCGCCTGGAGGCCCGGATCGCCCAGGCCAGGTCGGCTCCGGCCCGGCGGATGCGACCGTCCAGGGCGGCCGAGTCGCCATCGGTCCCCCAGTCGTCGGTCGCGGCGAACACCCCGGTGGGGACGATCGCCGCACGCAGGTACGCGAAGACGGGTCGCAGCGCGTGGTCGATCGCCAGGGAGTGCCGCGAGGTCCCGCCGGTGGCACCGAGCAGGACGGGCATGTCGGCCATCGAGTCCTTGTCGAGCACGTCGAGGAAGGACTTGGCGAGTCCGCTGACGCCCGCGGTGAAGATCGGCGTGACGAACACGACGGCATCGGCCTCGACCACGGCGGCCATCGCGGCGGAGAGTGCGGGTGCGGCGAACCCGGTCAGCATCGCGTCGGTGATCTCGTGCGCGAGCGGCCGGAGCTCCACGTGCACGACGTGTGCGGGGGTGCCCTCGGCGACGAGCGAGGACACGGCCGCCTCGCCCAGACGGTCGGCGAGCAGGCGGGTGGAGCTGGGCTCGGAGAGTCCGGCGGAGACGACGGCGATGGTGGTCATGATGCTTCCCGACTTTCGATGCGTTTGCATGAACATAGCATCCAACCGAGCTCCCCTCGCAACCATTCCCGTCGTCCGACCGGCGGCCGATCGGTCACGACTGCCCGCGCGCTGACCGCCGATCGGTCACGAAGTGTCGAGTCAGACCGCGGGATACGACGAGTCGTGACCGCGGGACGAGCGCGTGCGACGTGTCGTGACCGGTCCGAGCGGGAGCGCCGACGGAGCGAACCCCGGCGCGCGACGCCCGCCCCGGGAACGAAGAACACCCCGGTCCTCGTGGAGAGGACCGGGGTGTTCGGTCAAGCGTGTGTCCGGTCGACTAGCGACGCAGGCCGAGGCGCTCGATGAGCGTGCGGTAGCGGGCGATGTCGACGTCGGAGAGGTAACCGAGGAGACGACGACGCTGACCGACCATGAGCAGCAGGCCACGACGCGAGTGGTGGTCGTGCTTGTGCTCCTTGAGGTGCTCGTTCAGGTCGTTGATACGACGCGTCAGAACGGCGACCTGGACCTCGGGGGATCCGGTGTCGCCCGGGTGGGTCGCGTACTCTTCGATGATCTCCTGCTTGACCTGTGCGTCAAGTGCCATGGTGATCCCCTTCCTGTCCGTTGCGCGGTGCCCGTGCCTGATGCACGAGCGCTCTTTGTCCGCGGCCGTTCGACGGCAACCGCCCAAGACTACCAGAGTCCTACGCGGTCCTGGGCTGCAGGCGACGTCGGCGCCGACGGTCCGGCAGCAGGCTGCGGACGAGTCCGACCAGGGTCGCGCCGAGCAGCCCGCCGAGGCCGTTCGACAGCACGTCGCGCGGGTCCGCGACGCGGTACGGCAGGTACGTGGCCTGGGCGAACTCGATGCCCGTGGACAGTGCCACCGCGACGAGCGCGCCGAGGATCCACCAGCGACGGGGCAGCCACAGCGCGGCGAGCATGCCGACCGGCACGAACATCGCGATGTTGGCGAGGAACTCGGTGCGCTCGTACGTGAACCAGGCACCGTGCGGCAGCTGCTGCACCCACGCGATCGCGTGCAGCACGAGCGAGTTCTGGGCCGAGGTGAAGACCTGCGGGGTCAGCGTCATCCGCCAGATCACCCAGGCGTAGCCCGCGGTCAGGGCGAGGAGGAGGAGTCGACGGAACATCCGCACAGTGTGGAGCACGGTCCTGCACGGTCGCTGGAGCGCTCCTGTCAGCGGGCGGTGCGACTCCTGGGCGATCGCGGCTCGGCCCTGGTCAGGACTCCCCCGCACCTGTCAGCATGGGTCCGGGCACGACCGCTGCCCGCACCACCGACACCGCACGGGCAGATCAGGGAGCACCGCAGCATGCCGGAGCACGAGGCACCCAGCACCCCCCTCCGCAACCGCACCGGCGGACTGCGGCAGTGGGGGTGGATCGCCGCGGCGGCCGTCGTCGTCGCCGCGGTCGTGACGACGCTCGTGGTCGTCGGCCCCTGGAACGGTGGCCCGCCGGACGGCGACCGTACCCCGAGCGGGCGAGCCGTGTCCGAGCGGAAGTCCGCGGCCGAGGCGTTCCCCGGCGGACTCGCGCGCCAGCCGACCGCGGTGAACCAGGCCGGCATCCGCGAGCGCCAGGCCCGGGCCGAGGGCGACGCCCAGACCGCCGAGCAGATCGCGGTCATCGCCGACCAGCCGATCGCGACCTGGCTGACGAACACCTCGCGCTCCGAGACCCGGTCGACCATCCGGTCCGTGGTCGCCACCGCGAAGGAACGTGGCGGCACCCCGGTGTTCGTCCTGTACAGCATCCCCGACCGCGACTGCGGCAGCTACTCGAAGGGCGGCACCGAGGACGACGCCTACCTGCCGTGGGTCCGGTCCGCCGTCCGTGCGATGGCCGGCTCGCACGCCGTCGTGCTCGTCGAACCCGACTCGATCGCGCAGATCCAGAACTGCGAACGGCTGCGCGACGAACGTCTGCCCCTGCTGCGGAAGGCCGTCGACGCACTGACCGGCCACGGGCTCACCGTGTACCTGGACGGCGGCAACGAGAACCGCGTGCCGACCGCGACCATGGCGGACTGGCTGCGGCAGGCCGGCATCGACGAGGTGCAGGGCTTCTTCACGAACGTGTCGAACTTCTACCGGGTCGACCAGGAGCGCGCGTACGCCGACGAGCTCGCCGACGCGGTCGGTGGCGACCCGCACTTCGTCATCGACGTCTCCCGCAACGGGCAGGGGTGGCGGGGCACCTGGTGCAACCCCGAGGGCGCGGGCCTCGGCCAGGAGCCGCACGTCACCGGCGGGAGCACCCGGCTCGACGCGCTGCTCTGGGTCAAGACGCCGGGGCTCAGCGACGGCACCTGCAACGGTGGCCCCGCCGCCGGCCAGTGGTGGGAGTCGTACGCGCTCGCCCTCGTCGAGCACCGCAAGCGCGACTGACGGCCACCACCCGGCAACCGGCAGCGCAGGGCTGTCGGTGCCCGGTGGTTGCATGAGCGCATGACCGCGACCGACCGCATCCGCTCCGTCGTCCCGCCCTACCTGCTCCGCGCCGTCGCCGACGCCGACGCGTTCCCCCGTGCGGCCTCGGCGGCACGCACCGCGCTGGCCTCGCTCGACACCGTGCAGGCGCCGAAGCACGAGCACCTGGTCGCGCCGCGCAGCCTCAGCGGCACCATCGACCGCTCCCCGCAGCGCACCATCACCGACGCGCACGGCACCACGACGCTGCCCGGCACCCTCGTCCGGCACGAGGGCGACGCCGACACCGGCGACACCGCGGTCGACGAGGCGTACGCGGGCCTCGGCGCCACGCACGCCTTCTGGCTCGAGGTGTTCGACCGGGTGTCCATCGACGGCGCCGGGCTCCCCCTCGACGCCACCGTGCACTACGGCCAGGACTACGACAACGCCTACTGGGACGGCAGCAGGATGGTGTTCGGCGACGGCGACGACGAGGTGTTCCGCCGCTTCACCATCGCCCTCGACGTCATCGGCCACGAACTCGCGCACGGTGTCACGCAGTACACCGCCGACCTGACCTACCAGGGGCAGTCGGGGGCCCTGAACGAGTCGATCAGCGACGTGTTCGGTTCCCTCGTCGCCCAGTACGCGGCGGGTCAGACGCCCGAGCAGGCCAGCTGGCTCATCGGCGAGGGGCTGTTCACCGACGCCGTGCAGGGCGACGCGCTCCGCTCGATGCGGGCGCCAGGAACCGCCTACGACGATCCGGTGCTCGGCAAGGACCCGCAACCGGCGACCATGGCCGGGTTCGTCGTCACCACCGACGACGCCGGCGGGGTGCACACCAACTCGGGCATCCCGAACCACGCGTTCTTCCTGGCGGCCACCGCCATCGGTGGGCCCGCGTGGCAGGGAGCCGGCGCCGTCTGGTGGGACGCCCTGACCTCGCCCGAGGTGACCGCCTCGATCGACTTCGCGGGCTTCGCCACCGTCACCGTCGACGCTGCTGTACGACGGTTCGGGGACGGCTCCACCGAGCACATCGCGGTCCGTCAGGCCTGGCAGCGGGTGGGCGTGCTCGACTGAGCACCCGTCCCGGGCGTAGCGTCGGGGACATGCGCATCGAGGTCCGCCGCTCCGGGGGCTTCGCCGGTACCACACGGCGCTGGCGGGTCGACACCGACGCGAGCAGCGACCCCGCGATGTGGTCCGACGTGGTCGACGCGCTGCGGCGCACCCCGGCGCCGACCGCTGCGCCCGTCCCCGACGACTTCAGCTGGACGATCACCGTCGAGCGCACCACTGTGACCATCCCCGGCCGCCGCCTGGACGGACCGTGGGCCGACCTGGTCGAGCGGGTGCGGTCCGAGGGCGACCCGACCTGAGCCGGGAGGCGCGTGGCGGACCCGCACCGCGCCTCCTGTCCGCCCCGCGGGGACGCCACCGCCCGCGTCAGTCGACGTCGATGACCGTCAGGCGACGCGTCGGGCGCGTCATCGCGACGTAGACCGCTGCGGCGGCACGGGCCGCGTCGGCACCCACGCCGTCCGGGTCGACGAGCAGCACGCCGTCGAACTCCAGGCCCTTGGCGTCCGCGCCGGTCAGCACCGTGAGCGACCCGGCGGTCGGCGAGGCGAGCCCCCGGACGTCCGCCTCGGTGCGGGCGAGCCGCTGCCGGACGGTGTCGACCTGGGACTCGGGGACGATGACACCGATGGTGCCGGACCCGATCCGGACACGCTCGGCGTCGGCGACGGCAACGACGGTGTCGAGCAGGTCGGCCCGCGCGACGCGGACACGCTCGACGGGGTCGCCGTCGCGCACGGCCTCGTTGCGGGTGACCGTCAGCCCGGCACTGTCCGCGAAGGCCCCGGCGGCCTCGACGATGGAGCGCGGGGTGCGGTAGTTGACCGTCAGCTGCTCGATGCGGTGGTCGAGCGGCACCTGCGGCGCACGGCCGCGTCGGCGACGCGCGAGCGCCCCGATGACGTCGTCCCACGTGCGCGCGGCACCCGGCGAGGAACCCTGCGCCATGTCGCCGACGATCGTGAACGAGCGCAGCGGGTTGCGGCGGGCGAGCACGCGCCACTGCATCGGCGAGAGCTCCTGCGCCTCGTCGACGACGATGTGGCCGTACGTCCACTCGCGGTCGTCCGCGGCGCGCTCCGCGGTGGAGCGGGGGTCGCCGCCCTCGGCGAACGAGCCGGCGACCTGCTCGGCACTGACGATGCCCTCGACGCCCATGTTCTCGATCGCCTGGCGGGCGTTCTCGATGTCGCGGTTCCGGCTGGCCTTCGCGGCGCGCTTGGCGGCGCCGCCGGTCGGGTCGAACGGGCCGAGCAGTTCGGCGGCCTCGTCGAGCAGGGGGACGTCCTCGACGGTCCAGGCCGTCCCGCGGGCGCGCTGCAGCAGGGCCCGGCGCTCCGGGGTCCAGTCGGGGGTGAGCGAGGCGAGCCAGTTCGGCCGGGCGTAGAGGTCCTCGAGGAACTTCTCCGGCGGCAGCGGCAGCCACGCGGTGTTGAGCAGGACACGGGCGTCGTACGAGCTCCGGATGTCCTCGCGCAGGACCTTCTCGTCGGCTTCGTCCACCGTGGTGCCGCGCTCCCGCAGCTGCTCGGCGAGCAGGCGCGTCATCGCGTCGAGGGCGATCTTGTTGAACGTGACACGGGCGGCGTTGTGCGGCTTGCCGCGGTCCTGCGCGCGCTTCATGGCGTCGGCGACGAGCTGCGGCGACACGACGAGCCGCTCGCCCTCGATGTCGAGCGTGACCGACTCGGTCGGTACGACCTGGCGCGAGCGCACCGCCCGGCGCAGCAGCGACGCCATCTGGGCGGCGCCCTTCACGGCGGCGACGTCGCGGGTGTCGTGCGTCGTCGCGTGCACGCCCGGGTAGAGCGAGCCGAGTGAGGCCATCACGACGCCGGTCTCGCCGAGCGACGGGAGCACCTGCTCGATGTACGTCAGGAACGCCGGGGACGGTCCGACCATGAGCACACCGGAGCCCCGTAGCCGCTCGCGGTACGAGTAGAGCAGGTAGGCGGCGCGGTGCAGCGCCACGGCGGTCTTGCCGGTGCCGGGACCGCCCTGCACGATGAGCACGCCCTCGAGCGGGGAGCGGATGATGCGGTCCTGCTCGCCCTGGATCGTCGCGACGATGTCGGTCATCCGGCCCGTGCGCTCGGCGGTGACCGCGGCGAGCAGCGCGCCCTCGCCCTGCAGGTGGGTGCGCTCGTCGTCGTAGAGCGAGGCGTCGAACACCTCGTCCTCGACGCCGACCACCCGACGACCCTGCAGGGACAGGTGCCGGCGGGAGCGCATTCCCATCGGGTGCGCCGCGGTGGCCTGGTAGAAAGCACTGGCACCGGGGACGCGCCAGTCGAGCAGGAGCGGCCGGTGCTCGGCGTCGCGCAGCCCCACGCGGCCGATGTACCGGAAGGTGTCGTCCGGGTTGTCGGGCTCGGCGACCTCGAGCCGGCCGAAGACCAGACGGTCCCCCACCCGCTCGAGCGTCGCGACGGTGTCCTCGTAGAGCCGGGCGTACGCGTCGCGCTCGCTGCGGCTCTGGTGGTTCCCGCCGACCGCCTGTCGGCGGGTCTCGGCGAGGCGCTGTTCGGCCTCGGCGGTCAGCTCGTCGAGACGACGGAAGAGGCCGTCGACGTAGCCGCGCTCACGGTCGATCTCGGTCGGTTCGGACACACACAACCCTTCGGGAAAGAGGGGTGTCCAGTGTAGTCCCGGCGCACCGACACGGATGACTGGAGGCGCGGTGCCAGCTGGCACCGCGCCTCCGGTCCGGACGTCCGCGCGTCCGCGCGTCCGCGCGTCCGCGCGTCCGCGCGTCCGCGACCCGTCTACATCTCTTCGTGCGTGTCCGGGTCACCGTCCCACAGGCGGCCGCGCTCGAGCGCGGAGATCGCCTGCACCTCGTCGTCGGTCAGCTCGAAGCCGAAGACGTCGAGGTTCTCCTTCTGGCGGGCGGCGTCGCCCGACTTCGGCACCGGCACGGCACCGAGCTGGACGTGCCAGCGCAGGACGACCTGGCCGGGGGCCACCCCGTGTGCGGCGGCAGCGTCGACGATCGGCTGCTCGGTGAGCAGTTCCGACCGCTTCGCGAGCGGGCTCCAGCTCTCGGTCACGATGCCGAGCTCCTGGTGCACCTTCCGCAGTTCCGCCTGGGGGAAGTACGGGTGCAGCTCGACCTGGTTGACGGCCGGGGCGACCCCAGTGGCGTCGACGATGCGGCGGAGGTGCTCCGGCGTGAAGTTCGAGACGCCGATCGAGCGCACCTTGCCGCTGTCGCGCAGGTCGACGAACGCCTTCCAGGTGTCGACGAACTTGTCCACCGACGGGTTCGGCCAGTGGATCAGGTACAGGTCGACGTGGTCGAGCCCCAGGTTGCCGAGGGTCTCGTCGATCGAGCGGTGCGCCTCGTCGTAGCCGTGGTGGCGGCCGGGGAGCTTCGATGTGACGACGAGGTCCTCGCGCGCCACCTCGGACTCGCGGACGGCCTTGCCGACGGCGTCCTCGTTGCCGTAGTTCAGCGCCGTGTCGAGCAGCCGGTAACCGCCCGCGATCGCGGTGCCGACCGCGGCCGCACCCTCGTCGCCGTTCAGCCCGTAGGTGCCGAGGCCGAGCTCCGGGAACCGGTGGCCGTCGTTCAGCTCGATCGTCGGGGCACCGACCTGCATCAGCGGACCCCGAGCAGGTCGATCACGAAGATGAGGGTCTTGCCGGACAGGAAGTGGCCCCCACCGGCGGGGCCGTAGGCGAGCTCCGGCGGGACGACGAGCTTGCGGCGGCCGCCGACCTTCATGCCGGGGATGCCCTCCTGCCAGCCGCGCACCAGCGCCGCGAGCGGGAAGTCGATGGGCTCGCCGCGGTTCCAGGAGCTGTCGAACTCCTCGCCGGTCTCGTACTCGACGCCGGCGTAGTGGACCTTGACGGTCGAGCCGGCGGACGCTTCCTCGCCGGAGCCCTCGACGATGTCGGTGACGACGAGCTCGGTGGGGGCGGGGCCCTCGGGGGCGTCGAACTCGGGCTTGCTGTTCAGGTCAGTCATGCCGATCAGTCAACCAGAGGGCGCACCGGGCACGCGCAACGAGCGTCCAGCCCGCAGAATGGTTCCACCGTGACACCATCGACTCCCGCACCGCCGCGCCGCCGTCTGCTCGCCGACCTGACCCCGCTCCGCCGCTCCCCCGCCTTCGCCCGGCTCTGGGCGGGCACCGCGATCGCCGGCATCGGCACCCAGATGACGACCGTGGCCGTCGGGCTCGAGGTCTACGAGATCACCCGCTCGACCTTCGCCGTGGCCCTGGTGGGTGTCATCGCGCTCGTACCGATGATCGTCGCGGGTCTGTACGGCGGGATGCTCGCGGATGCCTTCGACCGGCGCCTCGTCGCGCTCGTGTCCTCGATCATCGCGTGGGTCGCGGTCGCCCTGATCGCCACCCACGCCTGGCTCGACCTGCACAGCGTCCTCTTGCTCTACGTGCTCGCCACGGTGAACGCCGTCGCCGCCACCGTCAGCAACGCGTCCCGCTCGGCCATCGTCCCGCGGCTCGTCGGCACCGACCTGCTGCCCGCGGCGAGCGCCCTGGGCGGGATCGCGTCGGGGTTCCAGGTCACCGTGGGACCGGCGATCGCCGGCGTGCTCATCGCGACCGTCGGGTTCGCGCCGACGTACACGATCGACGTCGTGCTGTTCACGTTCGCGTTCCTCGGGGTGTTCACGCTGCCGCGGATGGCTGCCGACCACGACGCGCTGCGGCCGGGGCTCGGCTCGCTCATCGAGGGTGCGAGGTTCCTGCGGCGGTCGCGCAACATCACGATGACCTTCGTGCTCGACATCATCGCGATGACGTTCGGGCAGCCGCGCGTGCTGTTCCCCGCGATCGGCGCGCTCGTCATCGGCGGCGGGTCGATCACGGTCGGCACCCTGACCGCCGCGTACGCGATCGGAGCGCTGCTGTCGAGCGTGTTCTCCGGGCCGCTCGGGCACGTCCGACGCCAGGGTGAGGCCGTCGGCTGGGCCATCACGGCGTACGGCGGGGCGATCGCGGCGTTCGGTGTGGTGATCGCGCTGGCGCACGTCCTGGGCGGTCGCTCGGGTGAGGCGTTCGGGGTCGAGATCCTGCCCGCGCTCGGGCTCGCGGCGCTGTTCCTGGCGATGGCCGGCGGCGCAGACAACGTCAGCTCGGTGTTCCGGAACACGATCCTGCAGGCAGCGTCGCCGGACGGCATGCGTGGTCGGCTGCAGGGCATCTTCATCGTGGTGGTCACGGGCGGTCCGAGGCTCGGCGACCTGTACGCCGGCCTGGTCGTCGCGGCCGGCATCGCGTACCCGCCGGTCTTCGGCGGCGTGCTGATCATCGGCCTCGTCGCGTTGCTCCTGCGCATGGTCCCGTCGTTCCGCCGCTACGACGCCCTGCAGCCCCACGCCAACTGACCGGTCGGTCCTGGTGCGCATAACACCGGTGTTCGCACTTCGAACACCCGCGTTCCACGGTGCGGAGCGTGAACACCGGTGTCTTGCAGGCGCACCAGCGCGACCAACAGGCGGTCGGGAGGCGCGGGGCGGGCCCGCCACGGGCCTCCAGGCAGTCACGTGTCGGGTACCGTACGACACATGCCGGACAGCGCATCGCGCGATCTCCAGCGGACGGGAGTCCGCGCCGTCGTCCGGCGCACCTACCACTCCGTCATCCGGCACCGCGTCGTCGACGCGGCCGCGTCGCTGACGTTCTTCGCCCTGCTGACCGTCTTCCCGACCGCGCTGGCGGTGGTGTCGGCCCTGTCCATCGTGGACCGCAAGGGCGACAGCCTGACCGACATCGTCGAGGTCCTCGGGTTCATCGTCCGGCCCGAGACCGCGTCGCACCTCGAGGGCCCGCTCCGGCAGCTGCTGACCCTGGACAACCCGTGGCTCGGGTTCACGATCGGCGTCGTGCTGACGCTCTGGTCGCTGTCCGGCTACGCGACGGCGTTCGGGCGGGCGATGAACACCGCGTACGAGGTCGAGGAGGGTCGGCGGATCTGGAAGTTCCGCAGCATGATGCTCCTCGTCACGCTGCTCGTCATGGTCGGCGGTGCCGTCGCGATCGTCATCCTGCTCGGCACCCCGACGATCTCCGAGGCCGTCATCCGGCAGCTCGGGTGGGCGCCCTGGATCGACGACGTGTGGAACGTGGCGAAGTGGCCGGTGCTCGCGGTCGACCTGGTCGTGATGGTGGCGGTGCTGTACTACGCGACGCCGAACGTGAAGACCCCGCAGCTGCGGTGGGTGTCGGCCGGTGCCGCGTTCGCGATCGTGACCTGGGCCATCGCCACCCTCGGGTTCGCGCTCTACGTGGAGACCCTCGGCGGCGGGAACCGTGCCTACGGGTGGCTCGGCGGCGCGATCCTGCTGCTCGTGTACCTCTACATCTCGAACTTCGTGCTCGTGGTCGGCGGGGAGCTCGACTCCGAGGTGATCCGGATGCGGCAGCTGATGGCCGGCATCGAAGCGGACGAGTCGATCCGGCTGCCGCTGCGGGACGTCACCCGGAACTTCACGCTCGCGCGCTGGCGGGACCAGGACATCGCTGCAGCGCAGCACGTCAGGGCCGAGGCCGAAGCCGCTCGGGTGGCCGAGGACGAGGACGCCGAGCTGACCCCGGGCGAGGAGCAGCTGCGGGCGATGGCGCAGCAGGTGCGGGTGGGCGAGCGGCCTCTGCCCTGACGGGTGGCGTGCGCGCTTGTTGCCGCGGACGCCCCGCGTCAGCGCTTGCGCGCCTCGGCGTCCAGCATCTCCTCGGTGACGATCGGGATGGCGCCGGTCGCCAGCTCGATCCCCGACAGCCGTGCCGGGCTGAGCACCCGCATGACCTGGTCCTCGTCCATCAGGCCCGCGGCCACGACGAGCGTCGAGATCGGCGTCGAAGTGGTCAACGCCGTGTGCGCGATCGACGCCGCGGCCGCGTACCCGATGTACGGCGTCAGCGCGGTGACGACGCCGACGTTCGTGTCGACCTGGGCGGCGAGCTTCGCCTCGTTCGCCTCGATGCCGACGACGCAGTGCTCACGGAGGGTCGCACAGCCACGGGACATCCACTGCAGGGACTGCAGGATCGAGTGGGCGATGATCGGCTCGAAGGCGTTGAGCTGGAGCTGGCCGCTCTCCGCCGCCATGGTCACCGTGGTGTCGGCTCCGGCGACCGCGTAGGCGATCTGGTTCACGACCTCGGGGATCACCGGGTTCACCTTGCCCGGCATGATCGACGAACCGGCCTGGCGAGCGGGCAGGGTGATCTCGCCGAGGCCCGCCTGCGGGCCGGACGACAGCAGCCGCAGGTCGTTGCAGATCTTCGAGAGCTTCGCGGCGCTGCGCTTGACCGTGCCGGACAGGGTCATGAAAGCGCCGGCGTCGCTCGTCGCCTCGATGAGGTCGGGGGCGGTGACGACGTCGATCCCGCTCGCCTCCTGCAGCTGCCGGCGGACCTCGTCGCGGTAGAGCGGGTCCGCGGTGATCCCCGTGCCGATGGCCGTCGCGCCGAGGTTCATCTCGGCGAGCAACGGCATCACCTTGCGGAGCATCTCCGCGTCCTCCTGGATGGTGTGCGAGAAGCCGGTGAACTCCTGCCCGAGGGTCATCGGCACGGCGTCCTGCAGCTGCGTCCGGCCGACCTTGAGCACGTCGGCGAAGGCGCGGCCCCGCTCGGCGAACGCGGCGGAGAGTTCCTCGAGCTGCACGATCAGCCGCCGGACGCCGAAGATCATCGCGATCTTGATGCTCGTCGGGTAGGTGTCGTTCGTCGACTGGCTGCGGTTCACGTGGTCGATCGGGTGCAGGTACGCGTAGTCGCCCCGCGCACGGCCCAGGAGTTCGAGTGCCCGGTTGGCGAGCACCTCGTTCGTGTTCATGTTCGTGCTCGTGCCCGCGCCGCCCTGCACGACGTCGACGACGAACTGCTCGCGGAGCGCCCCGTCGCGCACTTCCTGCGCCGCGCGGTCGATCGCGTCGGCGTGCTCCTCGTCGAGGACACCGATCGCCCGGTTCGCCCGCGCCGCCGCCTGCTTCACGGTGACGAGCGCCTCGATGAGGTCCGGGTACACGGCGATCGGCACGGAGGTGATCGGGAAGTTCTCCAGCGCCCGCAACGTGTTGATGCCCCAGTAGGCGTCGTTCGGGACCTCCCGTGATCCCAGCGAGTCGCTCTCGGTCCGCGTCGTCGTCACAGGTGCCTCCTCGTTGCCGGTCACACGTCGAGGCTAGTCCGGTCCGTCCAGCCGGTCCGGGAACGCGCCGGGACGGTGCAGAGCGGCGCGTTCCTGCGCGAGCGGGCGGAATGCCGCGGTCGCCTCGGTATCGCACGCCGGCATTCCGCCCGCTCGCCCGGGGCGGACGGGAGGCGCGGCGCCAGGCCGCCACGGGCCTCCCGTCCGGCCCCCGGTCGCGGCGAACACACGACGAGTGAGCAGAAGACGCCGGGTCGCGAAGGGCGACCCGGCGTCTTCTGCTCACTCGGTGAGCGCGCCCGTCAGTGGAACTGCGGAACGATGAGGTAGATGCCGTAGAGCACGACGGCGCCGCACACGACGAAGCACGCGACGGCAGCGGCACGGAGTGCACGTGTAGCCGTCGAGGCGCCGGCCGGGTTCGGGAAGCCCGCGGTGGCCGGACCGATCGTGCCGTCGTCCTTCACGGTGAACTTGCCGGCGCGGGTGTCGGCGGCACTCCAGAGACGGAGGCCGACCGAGTACACGGCGACGACGAAGCACGACGAGACCACGGCGACGAGCGCCACGGTGAGGAACGCGAACCAGTCGATGCCCATCAGCGACGGCCTCCCTTGCGGGCCGCCATGCGACGGAGCGTGCGCTCGCGGCTCAGTTCGGCGCGACGCTCGGCGACCGCGTCGGCGCGCTTCTTGCGCTGCATGTCGCGCAGCTCCTTGCGGGTCAGGACCGCGTTCGCGGCGACGTCGACCTCGATGGCCGAGGCCTGCTCGTGCGGCTTGCGGAGCGACCAGAGGTACAGGCCGAGGATGACGGCGGCACCGACCACGGCGTCGATCACGAGCCCGATGACGCCGAGACGGGCGATCCCGGAGGCGACGGCACCGACCGCAGCAGCGGCAGGCAGGGTGATGAACCAGGCGATGACGATCTTGCCGGCGGTCGACCACTGGATCTTCGAGCCCCGGCGGCCGAGACCGGCACCGATGATGGAACCCGAGGACACCTGCGTGGTGGACAGCGCGAAGCCGAGGTGGCTGGAGGCGAGGATCGTCGCCGCGGTCGAGGCCTCGGCCGCGAAGCCCTGGGTCGCCCGGATCTCGGTGATGCCCGAGCCGAGCGTGCGGATGATGCGCCAGCCACCCGTGTAGGTACCGAGCGCGATGGCGAGGGCACAGGCCACGATGACCCAGAACTGCACGCCCTGGTTCGACGACTGCGCGCCCGAGGCGATGAGGGTCAGCGTGATGACTCCCATCGTCTTCTGCGCGTCGTTGGTGCCGTGCGCCAGGGACACCATCGAGCTGGTGAAGACCTGCCCGATCCGGAACCCGCCGCGCTCGTTCGGGAACACCGGCCGCTTGGTGATCCGGTACGCGATGCGCGTCGACAGGAACGACACGAGCGCCGCGATCACGGGCGAGGCGAACGCCGGGATGATCACGACCGTCAGCAGCGCGACGTAGTTGACCGACTGGAACCCGGCACCGACGATCGCGGCACCGATCAGCCCGCCGAACAACGCGTGCGACGACGACGACGGCAGCCCGCGGAGCCACGTGATCATGTTCCAGACGACTGCCCCGATCAAGCCCGCGAAGATCATCTCGGGGCTGATCGCGACGCCACCGGGGCCCTCGTTGATCAGCCCGTGCGAGATCGACGTCGCCACGGCGGTGCTGAGGAACGCACCGACCAAGTTGAGCACCGCAGCGACGGTGACCGCCACCTTGGGCTTCATGGCGCCGGTCGCGATCGGGGTCGCCATCGCGTTGGCGGTGTCGTGAAAACCGTTTGTGAAGTCGAAGAAGAGGGCCAACGCGATGACCAGGACGACTATGAGTGTGATGTCCACCGCGGGCAAGTGTCCCAGGCGTCGGCCCTTCGAGCAAACCTGATCGGCAACCTGTTGTTCACCGTCGCTTCACACTCGTTCAGGTTCGGAACCATGCCGATGGAAGAATGGGTCCATGGACACCGCTGAGCTCCTCATCCTGTTGATCGGATCGCTCGCGGTGACCGGGTTCGCCCGCGCCAAGGGGCTCCCCGCTCCCCTGCTCGTCACAGCGGTCGCCCTGGCGGCGTCGTTCCTGCCCGGGCTGCCCCCGATGGAGATCGACTCCGAGGTCATCCTCACGGTGATCCTGCCGCCGCTGCTCTACTCCGCCGCGCTCGACGTGTCGTGGCAGAGCTTCCGCGGCTCGATCAAGCAGATCCGACGACTCGGCATCTTCCTGGTGATCGTGACGGCCCTGGTCGTCGGCGGAGTGGCGTACCTGCTCATCCCGGACATGACGCTGCCTGCGGCGATCCTGCTCGGCGCGATCGTCGCCCCGCCGGACGCGGTGTCCGCCGCCGCGATCGGCCGGAAGCTCGGACTCCCCCGGCGTGTCATGACCGTGCTGTCCGGCGAGAGCCTCATCAACGACGCGGCCTCGCTGACCCTGGTGCGCGTGTTCACGCTCATCATCGCCGGCACGTCGCTGACGGTCTGGCAGGACCTCGGCATCTTCGGGCTCGCGATCGGCGTCGGCCTGGTCGTCGGCATCGTGCTCGGCGTCGTCGTGCACTGGATCCGGATGCGCATCAACGACCCCGTGGTCGAGACGATCATGAGCATCCTGCTGCCGTTCGTCGCGTACATCCTCGCCGAGGACCTGTCCGGCTCCGGCGTCATCGCGGTCGTCACGGCCGGCCTGTACATCGGCTACAACTCGCCGAAGGAGGGCTACGCCACCCGCCTGCAGGAGCGTCCGCTCTGGACGAGCATCGACGTCATCCTCGAGGGCTTCGTGTTCGCGCTCATCGGCCTGCAGCTCAACACCGTCGTGCAGGACCTGGTCGAGAGCGAGCGCAGCCTCGGGCAGACGCTCACCGCGGCGGCCGTCGTGCTCGCGGTGGTGATCCTGGTGCGGCCGCTGTTCGTGTTCGAGTCGTACGTGCGCAACCGGTTCAACGGGAAGTGGCTCCGGCCGCTGCGGATCAAGCTGTCCCGCGGGCACCCCTCACTGCGGTGGATGCGCGGTTCCGCGGAGCCGAAGCTCAACTGGCGGGAGCTCACCGTCATCTCGTGGACGGGCATGCGTGGCGTGGTGACCCTGGCGGCTGCGGTCTCCGTCGTCGCGAGCCCGACGCAGATCCCGGCGCAGGACACGATCTTCATCATCGCCTTCTTCGTCACCGTCGGCACCCTGCTGTTGCAGGGGCTCACGCTGCCCTT
The DNA here is from genome assembly GCF_001864905.1 of Curtobacterium sp. MCBA15_007. Classification (NCBI taxonomy): domain Bacteria; kingdom Bacillati; phylum Actinomycetota; class Actinomycetes; order Micrococcales; family Microbacteriaceae; genus Curtobacterium; species Curtobacterium sp. MCBA15_007. The sequence goes on along the minus strand of NZ_MJGM01000087.1, from coordinate 141,814 downwards.
CGTCATCCGCGCGCTCAAGGTGCAGGACCCGGCCGAGGGCGAAGAGGACGTGCGCAGCGAGATGCGGCTCAACCAGCGCACCACCGAGGCCGCGATCGAGCTGCTCGAGAAGCGACGTCCGGCGTGGGCGAAGCAGTACGGCTCGGACGCCGTCGACTCGGTGGTGAACCGGCTGAAGGCACGACTCGAGCGTCAGGCCGAGACCTTCCGCCAGGACGCCGAGGAAGAAGAGGACGAGGAGCGGAACGTCGCGCTGCGCCTGCGCGGCTCGCAGATCCAGGACATCCGGCGCGAGCTGCTCGACCGCCGCCGCGAGATCGTGCTCGAGGAGCGGGAGAAGGGGAACCTCGACGAGGAGGTCATGCGCCGCGTGCTCGTGACCCTCGACGCCGAGGAGCTCGCGATGGACTCGGCGCAGGCATCGCGCAGTCGCTCCTGAGCACCTCGGGCGTATCCTGGCGCTCCGATCGAGAGCAGGAGCAGAGCGCCGAGTGAGCACGCCGCGGAACGACGTCCCCAGGAACGACGACGGACCGGAGCGCCCCGGCGGTTCGCGTCCGACGCCCTCGAAGTCGCGCGGGAGCCGGCCGTCCGCCCAGGGGACGAAGCCGCGTCGCGGTGCCAAGGTCGCGGGACACGCCAGCCGGTCAGCACCCCGGCGGCAGGCCCCCGTCCCCGCCCCGCAGCAGTACAGCGCGTACCGCCGCTGGTACTCGACACTGCACCCGTCGCTCCAGCTCATCGGCCTGCAGCTGTGGATGCCACTGTTCTTCATCGTCGGGTTCTGCCTGTGCTACGTGTTCGCGTTCCACGCCCCGCACCCGCACGACGTGCCGATCGCCCTGATCGGCAGCGACCCGTCCTTCGTGCAGGCCGTGCAGCGGGCGTTGCCGGGCGAGTTCGTGTTCCACTCCTACGACTCGCTCGCCCAGGCGAAGCGCGACGTGGTCGACGGCTCGATGGCGGTCGCGTACGACCCGGCCGCGAACGAGTTCTTCAAGGCGAGCGCGCACCAGTTCCAGGTCGCGAGCCTCGTGCCGGCCACCCTCAGCGCGGTGCTCACCGGCCTGGGCGTCGCGACGCCGAAGGTGACCGAGCTCGCGCCCCTGCCGGCGTGGGACGAGTACGGCACCGTGGCGATGTACGTGATGCTCGCGTGGTGCATCGGCGGCTACATGGTCGCGATGTTCATCGGCATCATGGGCGGCCCGCTCCGGCACCGCACCCGCATGACGGTCATCGCGGTCGGCGGCCTGGTCATCTCGCTCATCACGAACACCCTCGCCGGCCCGGTGCTCGGTGCCATCCACGGCCACTGGATCCAGCTGGTGCTCATCGCCTGGGGCTGGATCGTGGCGATCGGCCTGGCGGTGAACGGTCTGAGCTACTTCGTCGGCCGCTTCATCGCCGCCCCGGCGATGATCTGCTTCGTCTTCCTGTCCATGCCGTCGTCCGGCGGCGCCTACCCGAAGTGGTTCATGCCCGAGCCGTTCGCCTGGCTCAACAACGTCGTGGTCGGCTCGAGCATGGTCGACATGATCAAGCACCAGGTCTACGGCGTCGGCCCCGGTCCGGCCCGAGGCCTGATCACGATGGCGTGCTACGCGGCGGCCGGCCTCGTGCTCATGTACTTCGGCAAGCAGTGGTGGGAGCGCAAACGGATCCGCGCGATCGTCACCGGCCGCACGACGATGTTCCAGGACGCGAACACGGCCAACCGCGAGTTCCTCGGCGGGCAGCGCGATGCCGAGCTGGAGCGCCACGGGCTGACCTCCACCGAGACCGGCACCCTGAGCGTGCTGCGGGACGACGACTGGGAGGACGAACGCACCGCTGGCGACGTCTTCACCGGCGCGCGCGACGGCCTCGAACCGGGCGCGACCCCGACCGGTCGCATCGCCGTGCAGCGCCCCGCGAACCGGAAGGAGCCGCGACCGGCGGCGGCTCCGCACGGCAAGCACGCCGACCGCTGACGCGTATCCTGAGGGGCATGAACCCCCGAATCACCTGGCACCGCGTCCTCGTCACCGTCGTCGTCGTGTTCCTCGTGCTGACGCTGGGCTTCTACGCCGCGAGCGTCCTGCTCGCCCCAGCCGACGGGCGCGGCACCGCCGGGCTGTTCGTCGGGTGGGCGATGTTCTCGATGATCGGTGCGATCGTCGTCGGTGTCATCGACTTCTTCGTGCGGCCTCTGGGCGGCCGGAGCGGCGACGCCGACGTCATGGCCGCCGCCGAAGAGGCCCGGACCGGCAGCACCCGCACGCAGCAGACGCGCTAGCGGCACGCGCACCCAGCAGACGCCCTGAGCGAGACCCGCCCCAGCGGAAGAACTAGGCCACACCCGTGCCGGTGAACCCGGACACCGTCGCGTCGTCCTCGGCGAACGTGAACCGCGCCCGGACGTTGCCGCCAGCGAGCACCCCCGGCAACCAGTACCGGGCGTCGTCCCACATCGCGTCGTAGGGCACGGCGTCGACCGGGATCCACCGCGGCTCCAGTTCGTCCGAGCCCGACGGGTCTCCCTGCCAGCGGCGGCAGACGAAGACGTCCGAGACCTGGGACCAGGACGGTCGGTACGGGAACCGGTAGTCCAACGTGCCACGGGCCTCCAGGTCGACCGCGTCGAGCCGCAGGCCGACCTCTTCACGCACCTCGCGCACGGCGGTCTCGACCGCCGTCTCGCCGGACTCGCGCTTGCCGCCGGGGCCGACCAGACGGCCGGTGCCGAGGCCGCGGCGCTTCTCCCCCAGCAGCACCTCGGGCCCTGCCTCGCCGTCGCGCAGCAGGTACACGACCACCACCCGGGGATGCTGGGACTTGCTCTCGTCGCGAAGGGTCACGCGTCCAGTGTGACCGATGGAGTGTCGTACGCTCTTCCCATGGCAGGCGTGCTGCGGGGGCACCATGGCTGAGCCCCGCAGGACCGGGCGCAGCCTCGAAGTGCTGCGCGCCGAGGCCGCTGAGGAGATCTCGATGCTCGTCGAGCACCGGAGCCGTCAGGGCGAGGACCCGTGGGAGTTCATGCCGACGCTCCCGACCGTCGACGAGCAGGTCGTGCTGATCCTGCGCGCGGACGCCGTCGACCTGGACGAAGCGATCAGCAAGCGGCACGCGCAGTGGTCGAGCCACCCGGCGTCCGGGCAGGGCACCCGGCTGGGTGAGGAGTACCACCGGCTGCGCCGGATCGCGCTGCAGCACCCCGAGCTGACGCCCGCCGTGTGGAAGCTGCTCGGCGCCCTGCCCGAAGCGGGCTGAGCTGCGGTTGGATGGACGCATGACCGAAACCGTGCTCGCCGTCCTCAACCAGCCCTCCCGCGACGCCGCGCCGCACGACCCCGCGGCCGACGCCTTCACCTGGGCGAAGCCGCTCGAGGAGCACGTGCAGGTGCAGGACCTCGGCGTCACGCGCGGCGACGGCGTGTTCGAGACGATCACGGTGATCGACGGTCGGCCCCAGGCCCTCGAGGCGCACCTCGCCCGTTTCGGTCGCTCCGCCGCGATGCTCGACCTGCCCGCCCCCGACCCCGAGGCGTGGCGCCAGGCCATCGAGGCCGTCTGCGCGCGCCTCGACCCGGTGCGCGAGGCCTTCGCCAAGACCGTCCTGACCCGCGGCGTCGAGGGCACCGACCGTCCGACCGGCTGGGTCTACGCCGCGCCGTCTGGCGACTCCACGGCCGCCCGCATCGAGGGGATCTCCGTCGTCGTCCTGGACCGCGGCTACCGGCACGACGTCGAGCGCACCTCGCCGTGGCTGCTGCAGGGCGCGAAGACGCTGTCGTACGGCGTCAACATGGCCGCCCTGCGCGAGGCGGTCCGCCGCGGCGCCGACGACGCCCTGTTCGTCTCGAGCGACGGCTACGTGCTCGAGGGCACGCGCGCGAACCTGATCATGAAGGTCGGCGACCGGCTGGTCACGCCCCGCACCGACATCGGGATCCTGGCGGGCACGACGCAGGCCGACGTGTTCCGCTTCGCTGAGCAGGAGGGCGTCGAGACCGCCTACGAACTCGTCACCCTCGCCGATCTGGCAGCCGCGGACGCGCTCTGGCTCGTGTCGAGCGTGCGGCAGGCGGCGCCGATCCGTTCGGTGAACGGCGACGCCCGCGCGATCGACGCGGACCTGACGACTCGCATCAACGACTTCCTGCTGGCGCGCGAGGTCTGAGCACGGTCTGACCGCTCGACCCGGAAGACGCCGTCGTGTCCGCGAGGCGCCGCGGAATTGGGCGGCGTCTCGCGGGTGTGACGGCGTCGTGCCGAAACGACGGCGACTCGCGACCGGACACCTGACGGACGGGAGGCCCGTGGCGGGCTCGCCACGGGCCTCCCGTCCGCCTGTGGCTGAGCCCACCGCGTCACGCGAGACGCCGGCGTCTCGTGGCCGCTACCAGCGCGGCGTGGTGACGCCGGCCCCGTTGGCCCACGCGAAGACGGTCTCGCCGTCGATCCAGACGCGCGTCGCGCGGCTGGTCGCGTCGAGCGGGTCGCCGTCCCAGAGCACGAGGTCGGCGTCGTAGCCCTCGGCCAGGCGACCGACACGGTCGCCGAAGCCCAGGAACTCGGCCGGGTTGACCGTGAGCGCCTCGAGTGCGGTCTGGGCAGGCAGGCCCTCCTTCACGGCGGCGGTCGCCTGGTCGACGAGCATGTTGATCGGCACGACCGGCGCGTCCGTCGTGATGGCGACCCGGACCCCGGCCGCCGCGATGGTGGCGAGGTTCGGGATGCCGCGGTCGCGGAGTTCGACCTTCGAGCGGCTGGTGAAGAGCGGGCCGTAGATGACCGGGATGTCCTTCGCGGCCAGCACGTCGGCGATCTTGTGCGCCTCGGTGCCGTGGTTCACGACGAGCCGGTAGCCGAACTCCTCGGACAGGCGGATGGCGGTGGCGATGTCGTCGTGGCGGTGGGTGTGCTGGTCCCAGACGAGTTCGCCGTCGAGCACCCGGACGAGCGTCTCCTTCGTCAGGTCGCGGGCGAACGGCTCGTCCTTCGCGGCGGCGGCATCGCGGGCGGCCTTGTAGTTCTGCGCGTCGACGAAGGCGTCACGGATGATCTTGGCGACACCGAGCCGGGTGGAGGGGGTCTGGCCCTTGCCGCCGTAGACCCGCTTCGGGTTCTCACCGAGGGCGCTCTTCACGCTCACCGAGTCGGAGATGAGCTGCTCGTCGATCGTCCGGCCGCCCCAGGTCTTGATGGCGACGCTCTGGCCGCCGATCGGGTTGCCCGAGCCGGGCTTGACGACGATGCTCGTGATCCCGCCGGCGAGCGCGTCCCGGAAGCCCTCGTCGTCGATGTCGATCGCGTCGATCGCGCGGACGCCCGCCATGTTCGGGGCGGTCATCTCGTTCGTGTCGTTGCCGGCCTCGCCGTTGGCTTCTTCGTGGATGCCGACGTGGCCGTGCGCCTCGACGAACCCGGGGACGAGCCACGAACCCGCGGCGTCGATGACCGTCATGCCGTCGGGCGGGGTGACGTCGGGCCCGACCGCGGTGATCCGGCCGTCCTCGACGATGACCGCGCCGCCGTCGAAGGCGGGGGCGGAGACGGGGACGACGTGGGCACCGGTGATCGCGAAGGAGTTGCTCATGGCACCAACGGTACGCGGGGGCGTGCGGGCGAAATACCGATTCCTGGCGCCGGACGTCCCGGCGGCCCTACCGTCGCGGGATGGCACACCGGAGCGAGACCTGGCCCACGCACCACAGCGCCGAACGACCCTTGCGCAGCGCAGTCCGCGGGTGCCGTGACGACCGGCTGGTGACCACCGTGCGGGTGTCGGTGCCCCCGTCCATCGCCAGGGCTCGGTGGACACCCGACGACGACACCGTCGCACTGCTCGACCGGAGCGCCACGGCCCTGCGCACCCTCGACGTCCACCACGGCTCCCGGCTCGCACCGCTCGGGTCCGTGCTCGGCCGGACCGAAGCCGTGGCGTCGTCGCGGATCGAGGACGAGCCCGCCTCGATCGACGACCTGGCGCGCGCGCTCGTCGGCATCCGGGCGAACCCGGGTGCCACCGCGGTGGTCCGGGCCGGCGGCGCCGTCGAGCACCTGGTCTCCGCGGCGGACTCGGGCATCGTCACGGAGTCGTCCCTGCTCGAGGCGCACCGTCTGCTGATGCGCGACGACCCGGTCGACGGACGGTCCGCAGGCCGGTACCGCGACGTGCAGAACTGGATCGGTGGCGGCGCCACACCCCGCGACGCCCGGTACGTCCCACCGCCGCCGGAGCTCGTGGCACCGCTGATGGCCGACCTGCTCGCGTTCGTGCACCGTGTGGACCTGCACCCGATCGCCCAGGCGGCCATCGCGCACGCGCAGTTCGAGTCGATCCACCCCTTCACCGACGGCAACGGTCGGACCGGGCGGGCGCTGATCGGGGCCGTGCTGCGGCGCCGCGGGGTCACGACGACGGTGACCGCGCCCGTGGCCACCGCACTCGCGGCGGACCGACCGCGGTACTTCCGGCACCTGGAGCGGTACCGCGACGGCCAGGTCACCGGGTTCGTGGCCGATCTGGCCCTGGCGATCGGGACGGTCCGCGACGAGGCGACGCTCGGCGCCCTGCTGCTCGCCGAGCACGACGCCGACCGGTCCGCCGGTCCCTGCGCCACGGGCCCGCACGCCGTCGTCGGCCGTGCGCTCGCCGACGACCCCGTCCTGACCGAAGCGCACCTGGGAACCCTGCTCACCGCCGACCAGGTCGAGCGCGTCACGCTCGACCTGGTGCTGGCGGGCGTGCTCCGTCCGGTCACCCGTCGCCGCCCTGACCGCGCCTGGGTGGCACCCGCCGTGGTCGCCGAGCTCGAGGCGTTCGAGCAGCGGGTGCACGCCGCTGTGGGCGGCCACGAGCGGACCGCGGCCTGACCGGGGGTACGGGCGAATAGGGTGGGACGGTGAGCAACGAGCACACCGCATCCACCCCGCCCAGCGCCGCCAAGCGGCCCGTGACACGGACCCACCACGGCATCGACTTCGTCGACGACTACGAGTGGCTGCGGGACAAGGAATCCCCCGACACCCTGGCGTACCTCGAAGCCGAGAACGCCCACACCGACGCCGCGACCGCGCACCTCGCGCCGCTGCGGGACCGCATCTTCGCCGAGGTGAAGAGCCGCGTGCAGGAGACCGACCTCTCGGTACCGGTGCGCATGGGCGACTGGTGGTACTTCACCCGCACCGCCGAGGGCAGCCAGTACGGCGTGCACTGCCGCGTGCCCGTCGCCGGCCCTGACGACTGGACGCCGCCCGCCGTGGTCGAGGGCGAGTCGACCCTGCCCGGTGAGCAGGTGGTGCTGGACGGCAACGCCCTGGCCGACGGCCACGAGTTCTTCTCCCTCGGCACCTACGACATCAGCGACGACGGCACCCGCCTGGTGTACGGCATCGACGTCGAGGGCGACGAGCGGTACACCCTGCACGTGCGCGACCTGGCTTCGGGGACCGACCTCGGCGACGCCATCCCGAACACCGGGGCCGGCGCCACGTTCGACCCGGCGGGCCGCTACGTCTTCTACCCCACGGTCGACGAGTCCTGGCGTCCGGACAAGATCTGGCGGCACACGGTCGGCACCGCGGCGTCCGAGGACGTCCTGGTGTTCGAGGAACCCGACGACCGCTACTGGGTCGGCGTCGGCGTCACCCGCTCGTCGCAGTACATCGTCATCGAGCTCGGCTCGAAGATCACGTCCGAGGCGCACGTCCTCGATGCTGCGGACCCGACCGGTGAGTTCCAGGTCGTCTGGCCCCGCCGCGAGGGCGTCGAGTACGAGATCGAGCACGCCATCGTCGGCGGCAGCGACCGGTTCCTGGTGCTGCACAACGACGGCGCCGAGAACTTCGAGCTCGTCGACGTCCCCGCCGACGACCCGACGTCCGAGCGTGACCGCCGCGTCGTCGTGGCACACCACACCGAGCGCCGCATCGAGTCGGTCGACGCCTTCGCCGGGCACCTCGCGCTGGAGTACCGGTCCGAGGCGCTCCCCCGCGTCGCGATCATCCCGATCGAGGGCGACGGCTACGGCGACGCGCACGAGGTCCCCTTCGACGAAGCCCTGTTCTCCGCGGGGCTCGGCGGCAACCCGGAGTGGGAGCAGCCGACACTCCGCATCGGGTACACGTCGTTCGTCACCCCCTCCGAGGTCAGCGACCTCGACCTGGCCACCGGCGAGGTCACCGTCCTGAAGCGCCAGCCCGTGCTCGGTGGCTACGACCCGGCCGACTACGTGCAGGAACGCGACTGGGCCACCGCGGCCGACGGCACCCGCGTGCCGATCTCGCTCGTCTGGCGCCGTGACGCCGTCGACCAGGACTCGCCGTCGCCGCTGCACCTGTACGGCTACGGCTCGTACGAACACTCGATCGACCCCGGCTTCAGCGTCATGCGCCTGTCGATGCTCGACCGCGGTGTCGTCTTCGCGGTCGCGCACGTCCGTGGTGGCGGTGAACTCGGCCGGCACTGGTACGAGAACGGCAAGACCCTGACGAAGAAGAACACCTTCAGCGACTTCGTCGCGGTCGCCGAGCACCTGATCGAGTCCGGCCGGACGAGCGCCGACCGGCTCGTGGCCGAGGGCGGCAGTGCGGGTGGGCTCCTGATGGGCGCGGTCGCGAACCTCGCACCCGAACGGTTCGCCGGCATCCTGGCGGCCGTGCCGTTCGTCGACGCGCTGACGAGCATCCTCGACCCGGACCTGCCCCTCACCGTCATCGAGTGGGACGAGTGGGGCGACCCGCTGCACGACGCCGAGGTCTACCGCTACATGAGCGAGTACACCCCGTACGAGAACGTCCGCGACGACGTCCAGTACCCGCAGATCCTCGCCGTGACCTCGATCAACGACACCCGTGTGCTCTACGTCGAGCCCGCGAAGTGGACCGCGAAGCTCCGCGAGGTCGGCGCGCCCGTGCTGCTGAAGACCGAGATGTCCGCCGGCCACGGTGGTGTCAGCGGTCGGTACGCGTCGTGGAAGGAGCGGGCGTTCGAACTCGCCTGGCTGCTCGACGTGCTCGGGCTCGCCGACGAGACGCCCGCCGCGGCGACCGCCACCCCGATCGCCGCGGGCTGAGCAGCGCCGCGCACTTCGTGAGCAGAAGAGGTCGGGTCCGAACGCGGGACCCGACCTCTTCTGCTCACCAAGCGAACAGCGGCGCACGCAACGCGCGCACTCCGCTCACACGCGGTTGAGCGCGTGCACCGCCTCGTCGTAGGACTCCTCGGCCAGGCGCACCCGGTCCCCCGCGAGCACCCCGTACCCGAACGTGCCCTCACCGCCACGCTCCGCGATCGCCGCGTTCGCCCGCAGGATGTCGAGGGCGTGCAGCGACCGCACCCGCTCCGTCAGCACGTCGGCGGCGGTACCGATCCGCTTCCACAGCGCGTGTGGGAACGCGTCGTCGCCGAGCACGTCCATCGCCATCCGGGCCCGCATCGTCTCCTGCCACGCGGCCTCGGTGGTGCTCCGGTCGGCGGCCTCCCGCTCGGCGGCGGTGTCCGAGGTGTCGTCGGCGACGGCGGCCCGGACGAGCTCGCGCACGCGCGGCTTCACGTCGGCGCCGACGTCCTGGGCGACCTGCTTCGGCGAGCGGAGCGACCACGCGGTCGGCACCGGACGCTCGGCTGCGTCGTCGAGGGCGTCGAGCAGCTCGAGGAACGGCTCGCCGTGCAGGAACGCGACGACGTCGCGCACCGCCTGGTCGCGACGCTCACGGGTCGAGGCCAGGATCCGCTCACGGGTCAACGCGTCGACCAGGTCGTCCTGCGCCGGCGACGACGCCCGCGGCAGCCGGTCGATCAGGTACTCGGCCAGCGCCGCACGGGCGGTGACGCCCGCCAGGCCGTCCGCCGCCTCGGCGGCGCGGTCGACGGCCTCGCCGTCGCGGAACGCCGGGCGGTAGGCGCCCAGGATCGCGGCGATCTCGAGGGTGGTGTCGGCCGCTTGCCGGAGGTCGGCCGTGTCGCCGGAGCGGAGCCGGGCCTCCTGGCCGAGCAGCGCGATGCGCAGCTTGCGCACCCGCTTCGCCAGGATGCGTGCGGTCGTGCCCTTGGCCGGCTTCTCCTCGGTCTGGAGGCGCGGTGCCGGTGCTCCTGCCAGCCCGCGTGCCAGCTTGGACGCGACTGCGGCGGGGCCGGCGCCGACGGCCGCGAAGCGTCCGTCGAGGGCCGCGAACAGCTCGTGGGCGATCTGCGGGTCGACGCCGTCGACGGTCTCGACCTCGACCTCACGCCAGGTGCGCGGGGTCTCCGGGGCGTCGTCGTCGAGGCGCTGGGCGGTGACCTGGTCGTCGGCGAGCTCGGCGATCTGGTCGCCGTCCTCGTCGAGCAGTCGAGTGACGGTCCGGGTGGTGGTGATCCGGACGACCGGACGCAGCCCGCGGCCGCGACGCTCGGTGAAGAGTGCGGCGAGGACCTCGTCGGGCACCGTGTCGGCGTCGTCGGCCAGGGGGAACTGCTGCTCGTGGCGGACCGTGTCCGACTCGGAGCGCTTGATGTGCCAACCGGCGTCGGGGCCACCGGTGCGACGGCGGACCGTCACCCGCGCGGCCACCAGGTCGTACCGCTCGGTGTCCCAGTAGGTCGCGTCCAGTTCGAACGGCTCCTGGTGCTCGGTGCGGAGGATGCCGCCCGCGCCGACGAGGTCGGGCAGGGCACCGCCCTCGGGCAGGTCGTAGGTGCGCTCGATCTCGAGGTGCGTGTGGCTCACACGGTCTTGTCTACCAGGCACTGCGCGGATTCCCCGCACCCGGGGTTAGCCTGCAGGGATGAGCGACACGATCACCCGCGAGCAGTTCACGCCCGAAGCCGGCGGCGTCACGATGTTCACCACCACGTGGTGCGGCTACTGCGCCCGGCTGAAGAACCAGATGTCGAAGGCCGGGGTCCCCTTCACCGAGGTCGACATCGAGCAGACCCCCGGTACCGCGGAACTCGTCGCCGAGGTCAACGGCGGCAACCAGACGGTGCCGACGCTGGTGTTCCCCGACGGGACGACGGCGACGAACCCGTCCCTGGCCGAGGTGCAGTCCCGCATCTGAGCGGCGGCGCTTCGCAAAACACCGGTGTTCACGCTCCGAACACGCGCATGACGCGGTTCAGAGTGCAAACACCGGTGTTTTGCTGTCCGGACGCGCCTGCGCTAGCCGCCGAGCGCCTCGGTCAGCAGCGCGGCCATCGCGTCGAGCTGGATGTCGCCGGAGTCGACGACCGCTTCGTCCGAACCGTCGAGCGCACGGGCGGCCAGGGACGCCTTCGAGTCGATGAGCTCGGCGATCTTGGTGTCGATCGTCTGCGCGGCGATGATGCGCCACGCGGTGACGGGCTCTTCCTGCCCGATGCGGTGCACACGGTCGATCGCCTGGGTCTGCTCGGCGCTCGTCCACGACAGCTCGGCGAGCACGACGTTCGACGACACCTGCAGGTTCAGGCCGACGCCGGCCGCGGTCAGCGAGCAGACGATGACGGCGACGTCGGGGTCGTTCACGAACGAGTCGATCTCGGCCGTGCGCTGCGTGGGGGTCTGGTCGCCGCGGATCGTGGCGGTGCGCAGCCCACGACGGGCGAACACCTCTTCCGCCTGGTCCATCACGTCGAGGTGCTTCGCGAAGAACACGACCTTGCCGACGTTCGAGGCGAGCTGCGCGGCGTAGTCGGCCGCGAGCTGGGCCTTGGCCCGGCCGATGCGGCGGACCATCGAGAACACGTTCTCGCCGGTCGACGAGGCGTCCTGGTCCTCGAGCTCCCAGCGCGCGACCTGGCGGACCAGCTTGTGGTCGATGCCGACGACCGGGTCCTGCCCGGTGCGGGCGTCGAGCGCCTGGTGGTACCGGCGGACGAGCTTCGCGGTGAGCTCGCGCTCGGCGTCGCGGATGGAGCGGCCCTCGTCGCCGTCGAGCTCGACGGGGATGTCGGCGATCCGGCGTGCGGGGATGTCCGCGGCGACGTCGACCTTGCGGCGTCGGACGATGCCCTGGTCGATGACGGCGCGGCGGGCCTCGACGAAGAACCCGGGGTCGGCCGGGGTCAGGCCGATCTCCTCGAGCTCGTTCATGAGCTTGGCGCGCGGCTTCTTGTCGTCGATCCAGCCGAGGTACTCCCAGATGGTACGGAAGTCCTCGACCGAGTTGATGAGCGGGGTACCGGTCAGCGCCATGAGCAGCGGGGTGGCGGTGCGCTGCCGGATGCGCTCGGCGATCTGCAGCACGAACCGGGCGCGCTGCGAGTCCTTGTTCTTGATGAAGTGCGCCTCGTCGACGACCATCCCCTTGAACCCGAAGTTGCCGAGCCACCCGGCGTGCCGGTCGAGGATCTCGTAGTTCACGATGACGATGTCGGCGAACCCGTCGAGGTCGTTGCCGTCCCCGTGGATCACCGTGGCGCGGCGGTTCGGCACCCAGCGCTCAGCCTCACGTGCCCAGTTCGTCTTGACGACGTTCGGCACGACGACGAGCAGCGGGAACGCGTTCGCGGCGTCGGCGGCGAGCAGCGACTGCGCGGTCTTGCCGAGGCCGGGCTCGTCGGCGAGCAGGAAGGTACGGTGCCCCTGCGCTGCGGCGGTGATGAGCTCCGCCTGGTGCTTCATGAGCGTGGTGCCCGAGCGCGAGTGCAGCGTCGGGGGCTCCGGCAGCGGCATCGTCGCCGCTCCCCCGCCCGCGCCGTACTCGAACGACTTGAACAGCGGTCCGAACAGTTCCCAGTTCGCCAGGCGGCGCGGGTGCGCGACGGGCTGGTCGGCGAGGGCGAAGTCCGGAGGCATGAACGGGTTCGCGAGCTGGCGCTGGACGACGGACTGCGGCACGACGGCACGCACCGGGGTCTCGACCACCGCGGCGGGCTCGGACGCGATGACGAGGTCCTCCGGCTGCAGCTCGACGCCACCGGCGATCATCATGTCGCGCTTGACCGCGCGCGTCGCCTCGGGCACCTGCACCTCTTCGGCGAGGAGCTGGATGACGCTGGTGTCCCGCGCCGCCGTCTTCGCCAGGATCGTGGCCACGCCGTCGAGCCGCTTGAGCTGTTCGGCGCGCTGCGCGTCGGTGAGCTCCGTGTCGGCCTTCACCCGCGCGCGCTCTTCGCGCATCAGCAGGGCGACCGCCTGGAACTTCGTCCGGTTCGACGCCTTGAGTGGTCCGCGCTGCGCCGCGGCCTCGACCTCGCGCACAGCGCGGGCGAGGACGGGGATGACGCCGTCGTTGTCCAGCGGCCTGGTGCGACGTGACGCGGTCCGCGTCCCGCCGGCAGCACGCCGGGTGCCTGATCGAGCCAACGCTCCTCCTGTTCCGCCCACACGTCGGGGCGATCCGCCCGTGGGGCGGGAAGTCCTGCACCGGGGCCTGGCGCGGCTCCGGTTCGGCCGCGGGCCACCGTGGCCCACCGCATCGCCGGTCCCCGCATCGGGACGTCCGGTGGACTCCCGCGAGCCGTTCCACACGAGCACCTGCCGGGAGCAGGTTCGGACGGTCCGCGCCGGGATCCGGCGTCGTCACACGCACGTGGTGCCCCCTCGGGGCGCTCACGGCCCGGTCCCCGCGTCGATCAAGTGATCGACGGCTGCGTCCGGAATCGACGCGGCACGCGGGAACACGGTGCGTGCGCGCTCAGTTTACTCCCGGACCACCGACGGAGGCGACCGCCGCGTTGCCCGCGCGCGTCGCGACGGCGGACGGGAGGCCCGTTGCGGGCCCGACCCGCGCCTCCCGTCCGATCCCGGGCCCCCACGCCGACCACCCCGCGAAAGCGACAGTTCCCGCCAACCTTCCACGCAGATCTGTCGCTTTGGCGACGGGGCCGCGAGCCGTCAGGCCTGCGGTGCGGACCGCGGGCGGGTCGACGCGCCGGTCGGGAGGCTCGGGGCCGCGTCCGCCAGGGCGGCCTGCGTCGCTGCGAGGAGCTGCTGGGCGGTCTGGATCCCGTTGGCGGAACCGGTGGTTGCCTGGCCGCCGGCGTGGGCGAGCAGCTGCGCGCCGATGGCGGGCCCGATGCGGTCGGTCTCGCGCGGGTTGCGCGCGACCCAGTCGCGGGCGATCGCGTCGGCGAGGCGCTCGGCGGCGGCGCCGCGCTCCGCGTCGCCTCGGGACCGGTGCCACAGCCCGGTCACCACGAGGTGGGCGACGACGGCTCCGACGTCACGGACCGGGAACCCCCAGCCCGCGGTGTCGATGTCGAGCAGGCCCGAGATGCGCCACGGCTCGTCCTCGTCGACGAACACCTGCTCCAGGTGCAGGTCGCCGTGCACGACCTGCTTGGTCGAGCTCGACCAACCGATGGAACGGCGGCCGATGGCGTCGTACAGGTGGTCGATCTCCTCGGCGTCGCGCGGCAGGGCGGCGATGAGCGTGCGACGGTGCCAGTCGGCGTGGTCCATCGCGTCGGCACGGGCCTGCTGGGTCATCGGCACGGTGGCGACGCGGCCGCTCAACGCCGCGAGCGACGCCACGAAGCGCGGGTCGTCGGCGATGTCGCGGATGCGGCTGCCGGCCGGCACGCCGCGGATGCGCTCGAGCACGAGCAGGCCGTCGCCACGGCTGGACAGCACGCGCGGCACCGGCAGGCCGGCCGCGACGAACTGCTCGTGCGACTGCACGATCGGCGCGACCCGGTGCGGACGGACGATCTTCAGGAACAGGGTGCGCTCGGGGGCGTCGACGCGCACCACCGCACGTTTGCCGGGCCGGTACGCGGCGACGGTGAGCACCGGGTCGGTGACGGGCATGCCGAGGGTGGTCAGCAGCTCGGCGACGGCGTCGCGGTAGGTGACCTGCGGCAGCACCGGCAGGCCTGGATCGTTCGGGTACGCCCAGACCGACACCGGTTCGCCCGTCGCCGGGTCCGTGACGATGGCGCTGTTCTGGTCGTGGGTGCCGCCGGTGTCGACGTAGGTCAGGACCGTGGCGCGTTGGCCGTTGCGGTCCAGTGTGTCGACCTCGTAGCCGTACAGGTAGCCGTTGCCCGACGGTTCGACGGAGTGCGCCCGCGCGGCCACCACGGAGGTCCCGGAGCCGGCGAAGGCCTGCGGGATGACGCGCTCATGGTTGGGCCACACGACATCAGTCAACCGCGTCGCACGGGTTTCGTCGCGTTCGTGCACGGCTCGGCGCGCGGCCGGTGGCTACCGTGGTCGGTGTGAACCCGGTCGCGCGTCTCCGCAGCTCCAGTCGCACGCCGTTCCTGCAGGTCGTGAAGACCGCCGTCGCGGTGGTGGCGGCCGTGCTCCTCTGCCGTCTGGTGATCCAGGGGCCGTTCCCCACCTTCGCGGCCATCGCGGCCCTGCTCGTGGTGCAGCCGAGCATCAACCAGTCGTTCGTGAAGGGGCTCGAGCGGAGCGCGGGCGTCGTCATCGGCGTCGTGCTGGCCACCGGGTTCCACCTGCTGCTCGGCGACGGCGTGTTCGTGGTGCTGCTCGTCATCGTGCTCGCGATCCTGATCGCGTGGGCGCTCCGGCTCACCCCGACGTCGGCCACCCAGGTGGGGATCAGCGGGATGCTCGTGCTCACCGCCGGGGTCGTGACGCCGAACTACTCCGCCGACCGGATCCTCGAGACCGTGATCGGTGCGATCGTCGCCCTGGTCGTGAACGCGCTCATCGTGCCGCCCGTCCTGCTCGAGCCGGCGCACCTCGCCGTCGCCCGGCTCGCCCGCGACACCGCGGTGGCGTTCGAGCGGATCGCGATCGGCCTGACCGAGGGGTGGGACCGCGCACGCTGGGACGAGGCCCTCGTCGCGGCCCGGGCCCTCCGGCAGCAGCACGCCAAGGCCGAGGCGTCCCTGGGGTCGGCCCGCGAGTCCCTGACGATGAACCCGCGCAGCGGCCGGCACCGGACGATCCTCGACCGCGACGTGGTGGTCACCGACCACCTGCGCATCCTGGTGACCCGGGTCACCGGCATGACCCGGGCGATCCGCGACAACACCGCCCCGGACCTGCGGGACGATCCGGTGGTGCACGGCATCGCGACCGAGGTGGCGCGGATCGGGGCGGACGTGCGGGCGCTCAGTGCGCGGGTCGAGTCGACGCGGCTCGACCCGGCACCCGGGGCCGGTGGGGCGGACGCTGCTGCGCCCGGACCGGACGCCGAGCCGTGGGCGGAGGCCTCGGAGCCGGCACTCACCGCGCCGCTCGAGGTGGTGCGTCCGAACTCCCGGCACTGGGTGCTCATCGGGGCGCTGCTCGAGGACATCCGACGGGTGCGCGGGGAACTGCTCGGCGAGGACGACTAGGCGCGTCGCGTTCGCGCGGTGCTGGGTCCACCTCAGCGTGCCGCGCAGGCGTTGTGCCGGGTCCACCTCAGCGTGCCGCGCAAGCCGCCTCCGACGCCGTCCGCACCACGTCGGACCAGATCACCTCGGTCGGCACGACGTCGGTCGCACCGGGGACCCCGGTGTCGGCGTACCGGTTGATCTCGGCGACGACGGCCTCGATGCCGACCTCGCGTGCGGCACGGCTCGCCACGTCCGGCACCGCCGTCCGCAGCTCTGCGACCACGCGGTCGCGCGGTACGTCCTCCAGCTGTGCGAGCGCGCCGATCCCCTTCCACGCGGCGTCCAGTTCGGCGCGCAGGCGCACGATTGCCGGGTGGTCGATCGAGTCGTTCATGATCCCCCAGTGCGGGCGGCGCATCGGGTCGCGCTGTCCGCTGCCGGAGCCTAGCAACGAAGCAAGCGACGCTCACGTCCCTAGAACGTGGGACAGACCGTTCCGCCCTGTCCTGTGACGAGATTCAGCGAGTTCGGCCTGAGAACGGCCCTCGGCGACGGTTCGATGCCACGATGGGTCCGAGGAGGTCCACTATGCGGCTGTTGGTGGTCGAGGACGACGACGAGATGCGGGCCCTGATGGAGCGCGGACTCGCGGCCGAGGGGTACCGCGTGACGGCGGTCGAGAACGGTGTCGAGGCGCTCATCGCGCTCGGCGAGCAGGCGTTCGACCTTGCGGTCGTGGACGTGATGATGCCCGGCATGTCCGGCTTCGAGCTCGCCCGGCGGATCCGTGAGCGCGAGGACCCCGTGCGGATCCTGCTCGTGACGGCGCGCGACGCCGTGGACGACCGTGTGTTCGGGCTCGACGCCGGTGCGGACGACTACCTCACCAAGCCCTTCGCCTTCGCCGAGCTCACCGCCCGGCTGCGTGCGCTCGGCCGTCGTGAGTCCGCCGGGGCTCCCCGCACGATCGAGGTCGGCGACGTCTCCATCGACTCCGAGGCACGCCGCATCTCGATCAAGGGCCAGCGCGTCGCCGTGAGCCCCACGGAGTTCGCCCTGCTCCGCCTGCTCGCCCGGTCCGCCGGCAGTGTCGTCGACCGCCCGAAGATCCTCGAAGAGGTCTGGGACGGTTCGCAGCACGTCGACCCGAACGTGGTCGAGCAGTACATCTCGTACCTCCGCAAGAAGCTCACCGCGCACGAGGCCACCGTCGCCATCGCCACGGTCCGCGGTCGCGGGTACCGCCTGGATCTGCTCGGGGCGTGAGCGGGGCCGACGACGCCCCACGATCGGACCACCGACGCGGTGGTCCGATCCGGCCGCTGCGTCTGCTGTCGCTGCGTGCCCGGATCACGATCGGTTCGACGGCGATCGCGGCGATCGTGATCCTGCTGCTCGTCCTGGTGATGCGGTTCCAGGTGGTGAGCGTCGTCGCGAGTGCGACCCGCACGCTGCTCGACGCCGATGCCGACCCCTACGTCGCCACGCTCGAGGTCGACAGCGATCCCGACCTGTCGTCACCGGGCAACGCGCAGCTCGTCGCCGTCGTGTCCCCGTCCGGCGAGATCGTGCTCTCGACGATGCCGGACCGCGTCGAGCAGGCGCTCGGCAGTCTGCGGTCCACCCCTGCCGGCACCTCGATCATCACGGCATCCGGCTCGGAGTACCGCGTCGTCGTGGAGCACCCCGTCAACGAGGCCGGCCGGTGGACGGTCGTCGCCGCCCGTAACTCGCAGGCCGAGGCCATCGTCGTCGACGACCTCACGACGACCCTGTCGTTGACCGGCCTGGCGATCCTGCTCGCCTTCGGCGTGGCGTCCTGGGTGCTCGCGACCACCGCGTTGCGTCCGGTGAACCGGATGCGCCGCGAGGCCGAACGGCTCTCCGTCGCCCCGGAGCGCGCCGAACTGCCGGTGGGCCCCGCCCGGGACGAGCTGGCATCCCTGGCGACGACGCTTAACGCCTTCCTGGCCCGGACCCGGCAGGCGACCGAGCGTGAACGCCAGATGGTGTCGGACGCCAGCCACGAGCTCCGGACGCCCCTGGCCATCCTGACGACCCAGCTCGACCTCGCCTCGCTCGACGGCAACGACGCCGCCGCCCTCGCCGCCCACATCGAACGCGCCAAGCACAGCGTCGCGCGGTTGTCCCGGCTCGCCAACGACCTGCTCGCACTGTCGCGGATCGAGGAGTCTGAGCAACGTGAACAGGACGGCGACCGACGGCCGGAGACCGCCTGGTCGGACCTCGGCGACGAGGTGATGGCAGCGGTCGACCGCGTCCGGCTCATCGCGTCGGCGAAGGACGTCACCGTCGACTTCGACCTGGAGCCGCCGGTCGCCGTCGGCGGGTCCGGCCCGGGCATCGGCGGCGGCACCGTGGAACCGCGCTACCGGATCGACACGGGTGGGATGGCCCAGCTCGTCACGAACATCGCGGGCAACGCCGTGGCCGCACTCCCCCGCGGTGGCGGCATCTTCGTGTCCTGGCGGAGCACCGGCGGCCAGGGCGTGCTGCAGATCACCGACGACGGCCCCGGTGTACCCGAGTCGTTCATCCCCGTGGCCTTCGACCGGTTCACGCGTCCGGACGAGGCACGGACGTCCCGCCCGAACCCCGACCCCTCCACGGGCGCCGGCGCCCTGCCGGGCGGCTCCGGTCTGGGACTCGCGATCGTCCGCGCGGTGGCGGAACGCGCCGGGGGCACGGCGTCGCTCCGCAACGTGCCCGCCGGTGGGCTCGAGGTCACGATCACCCTGCCCGAGGTGCGCTGAGCTCGACCGCTCACCCGAGCAGTACCGCTCACCCGAGCAGGACCGCTCACCCGAGCACGACCGATCACCGGCGCAGGACCGCTCACTGGAAGTCGCGCGACCGGGTGCGGACGGACAGCGACAGGTGCTCGATGCGGTCCGCCACCAGGTTGACCACGCCGTCGGGTGACCGCTCGAGGATGCCCCGGACGATCACCGCCGGGGACTCCCGCGCCACCCGGCGGTAGCGCCCCCACACCCCGACGCTGCAGATGACGTTGACCAGCCCGGTCTCGTCCTCGACGTTCAGGAACGTGATGCCGGACGCGGTCGCCGGACGCTGCCGGTGCGTCACGATCCCGCCGACCTCGACCCGTCGTCCGGTCTCGGCGGTCGCGGTGTCCTGCACGCTGAGCAC
This sequence comes from Curtobacterium sp. MCBA15_007, assembly GCF_001864905.1. NCBI lineage: Bacteria > Bacillati > Actinomycetota > Actinomycetes > Micrococcales > Microbacteriaceae > Curtobacterium > Curtobacterium sp. MCBA15_007. Next base: position 122,451 of record NZ_MJGM01000087.1, on the reverse strand, counting down.
CCGGCGGGCTGCGAGCCGGTCGCGCACGTGCCGGACGGGGTGGTCGTCGGTCGTCATGCCCGTCGACCACATGTCCGCGATGAGCACGTCCCCGCTCGTCATCTGACCGAACAACGGCGGCTGCACGAACACCTGCGTGTCCGGCAGCTGGTCCGGACGCTCGGCCGCGGCCTGCGCAGCCGACCACATCGCACCGCGGCGGTCGATGTCGAACGGGGCGAAGGCGTCGGCGGCAGCGAGGGCCTCGAGCTGCGGCGTCGTGAGTCCGACCCGGCGGGCCAGGTCCGACATGTCGCGGAAGGGGCCATTGGTGTCCCGCTCGGCGACGATCTTCTCGGCGCTCTTCCGGCTGAGCGACGCGACCTCGGCGAGCCCGAGCCGCACGGCGAAGGCACCGTCGCGACGGTGGCTCGCTGTGTCGTCGGGGAGCGCCTTGTCGAACGGCAGTACCGGGGGCTGCTCGGCAGCCAGGCAGGCGTCGGCACCGACCGGGGCGTCCCCGTCCGGCAGCGGTTCGAGCGTGGCGTCCACCCCGGACCGCAGGATGTCCGGTCGCAGCACGCGGACACCGTGCCGCCGGGCGTCGGCGACCAGGGTCTGCGGTGAGTAGAACCCCATCGGCTGCGCCCGGAGCAGCGCTGCCAGGAACGCCCCCGGGTAGTGCAGCCGCATCCACGCGCTCGCGTAGACGATGAGGGCGAAGCTGATCGAGTGGCTCTCCGCGAAGCCGAAGTTCGCGAAGGCCTGGATCTTCGCGTAGATCGCGTCGGCGTCGGCGCCGTGGATGCCGTTGTCCGCCATCCCCGCGTAGAGCTTGTCCCGCAGCCGGTCGATCTTCTCGTGTCCGCGCTTCGACCCCATCGCCCGCCGCAGCAGGTCGGCGTCGTCCCCGGAGCAGTTGCCGACCGCGATCGCCATCTGCATGAGTTGTTCCTGGAACAGCGGGACCCCGAGGGTGCGTTCGAGCACGGGTTCGAGCGCCGGGTGCATGTAGGTGATCGGTTCCTCGCCGGTGCGCCGTCGGATGTACGGGTGCACTGCGCCGCCCTGGATCGGCCCGGGGCGGACGAGTGCGACCTCGATCACCAGGTCGTAGAACCGCCGTGGGAGCAGTCGGGGCAGGGTGCCCATCTGCGCGCGGGACTCCACCTGGAACACCCCGATCGTGTCCGCGCGGCAGAGCTGGTCGTAGACACCCTGTTCCTCCTTCGGGATGGAGTGCATCTCCCAGCGCTCACCGCAGTGCTCTGCCGCCAGGTCGAACGAGTACTGCAACGCGGCGAGCATGCCGAGCCCGAGCATGTCGAACTTCACGAGTCCCATGTAGGCGCAGTCGTCCTTGTCCCACTGGAGCACGGTGCGGCCGTCCATCCGGGCGTGTTCGATCGGCACGACCTCGCCCACCGGGCGGTCGGTCAGCACCATGCCGCCGGAGTGGATGCCGAGGTGCCGCGGGAACCCGAGGACGTCGCTCGCGAGTCCGACGACCGCCGGTGGGATGTCGTGGTCCTGGCTCTCGGTCACCGAACCCCACCGTTCGACCTGCTTCGACCAGGCGTCCTGCTGTCCGGGGCTGTGGCCGAGCGCCTTCGCCATGTCGCGCACCGCGCCCTTGGGCCGGTAGGTGATCACGTTCGCGACCTGGGCGGCGTTGTGCCGGCCGTACTTGGCGTAGACGTACTGGATCACCTCTTCGCGGCGGTCCGAGTCGAAGTCGACGTCGATGTCGGGCTCCTCGTCGCGCATCGCCGACAGGAACCGCTCGAACGGCAGCCCGTAGCGGATCGAGTCCACCGCGGTGATCTCGAGCAGGTAGCAGACCGCCGAGTTCGCCGCCGAACCCCGCCCCTGACAGAGGATGCCCCGGCCGCGGGCGTACTGCACCATGTCGCGCACGATCAGGAAGTACCCGGGGAAGTTCTTCTCCTCGATCACGGACAGTTCGCGTTCGATGCGCTCCCGCTTGCGGGGCTCGACGCCGTCGGCGCTGCCCGGGTAGAACCGCCGGGCACCGGTCCAGGTGAGTTCGCGCAGCCACGACATCGCGGTGTGTCCATCCGGGACGTCGAGGTCGGGCAGCCCGGGCTTGACCGTCTTCAGCCGGAACCCGAGTTCGTCGGCGAGCTCCACGGTCCGTTCGACCGCGCCGGGGTAGCGCCCGAACCGTCTGGCCATCTCGGCGCCGGAGCGCAGGTGGGCGGTGTCGGCTGCGGGCAGCCAGCCGTCGATCTCGTCGAGGCTGCGGCGAGCACGGACCGCCGCGAGCGCGGTGGCCACCGGGAACCGGTCCGGGGTGGCGTAGTGCACGTTGCCGGTGGCGACCAGGGGCAGTGCGTGCTTCGTGGCCAGGGCGGCCAGGGCGTCGTTGCGGGCGCTGTCGAGCGGGTCGCCGTGGTCGAGCAGCTCCACCACGACGTTGCGGCTGCCGAACCGGTCGAGCAGCACCCGGAGCGCGGTGTCGGCGGCGGATTCCCCACCCTGCTCGAGGGCCTGCCGCACGGTGCCCTTCCGGCACCCGGTCAGGACACGCCAATGGCCGTCCGCGCGTGCGGCGAGGTCGTCGAGGTCGTACTGCGGGCTGCCCTTCTCGGATCCGGCGGCCAGGTGCGCGCTCGTGACCGCGCCGGCCAAGCGGTGGTAGCCGTCCTGCCCGTCGGCGAGCAGGAGCAGGTGCGAGCCCTCGGGGTCGGGCACACCGTTCTGCGGTTCGGTCAGCCCCAGGGACAGCTCGGTGCCGAAGACGGTGCCCACCTGCGGGTAGGACTCGGCGACCTCGGCCATCCGGGCTGCCCCGTAGAAGCCGTCGTGGTCGGTGAGCGCGAGGGCGTGCAGCCGGAGCCGGGCGGCTTCTTCGAACAGGTGCTCGGGCTGACTGGCGCCGTCGAGGAAGCTGAAGGCCGAGTGCGCGTGCAGTTCGGCGTACGGCACGACCGGGCCGCCGTCGGTGTCGATCGGCGACGGGACGTACGGCTCGCGCTTCCGCGACCACGCCGGGCTGTCGCCGCCGTCGCCGTCGTGCGCGGTGCCCGGGCTCCGTTTGTCGGACAGCGCGCGCTCGAACTGCGACCACGGGACGGGTGGGTTGCTGTAGCCCATCAGGACACGCTCCTGTTGGTGGTGGTGGGGGTCGGGGTCACGTCGCGATCGCCTCCGCCCACCAGCGGTGGTCCGCGAGCACCAGGTACCAGGCACGCCCCTCGGCGTCGACGAGCTGCAGCCGGTGCAGGCGTCGGCCGCCGGACTCCCACCACCGGACGACGAGTGGCCACGGACCCGCCCAGGCCGTCACGGCAGAGAAGCCGCCGCCCCGGTCGCCCTCGGCACGGAACCGTTCGGGAGCGCCGGACAGCACGCCGCGCTCGTCGACGTCGACGCTCGCACCACCGGCAGCGACCACGTCGACCGGTCGGGGGCGCTCGAGCACGGTGGCGGGCGGCGGACCGGGGAGCTTGCCGGGCCACGGACGGTCGCGGACGGTCGCCAGGGCGCGCTCACCACCCGCGGGTGCGTCGCCCCACGGCACGAGCACCACGCGCTCGGACAGGGTGCGGCCACCGCCGACGCGCGGACTCACCACACCGTCGTGGCCGACCATGCCCTGGATCCGGGCGAGGCCGTGGTGCACGCGTTCGTCCGGGCCGGAGCCCCACAGCCCGCGCTCGTGGTTCGCCATGTCGTCGACGGCGACCGGCTCGAGCACGACCGAGGTGACCGGTGCCTCGAGCCCGCTGGGGTCCACCCCGCCGGCGAGCTGCCACCGCACCCGGTCGACCACGTCGGCGGCGTCGAACCAGCGCGGGTGTGCCCAGGTCCGTTCGAGCAGGATGTCACGCTCGTCGACGATCCCCACCCGGATGGTCGTCGCCACGAGCCCCGCGGCCCGGAGTCGCTCGGCGAAGTCGTCGGCGGAGCGTCGGAACGCGAACGCGATCTGGTCGGCACGGTCAAGCGGGGGTTCGAACGACGCCTCGACCCGGAGTTCCGGTGGGATCTCCCGCGCCGCGATCTCGCGCGGGTCTCGGCCCGCGGCCAACCGGTGCAGGAACGCTCCGGCCACACCGAAGCGGTCGCGGACCTGCTCGTCGCCGAGTGCCGCGAAGTCGCCGAGCGTGGTGATGCCGAGCCGGTCGAGCACCGTCGCGAGGTCGGGGTCGCCGAGCACGCCGAGCGGCAGGTGCGCGAGGAAGTCCGCCGATCCCCCGACGGGCACGAGCCGCACGCGTTCACCGGGACGCACCGGGCGCGCCCGGGCTGCCTGGTCCGCCGCGAACGGGGTGTCGGCCACCCCGGCCCGCACCGCGGGGGCGCCGTGGTCGGCCGCGATGCCGGCCAGGGTCGCCGCCGCCGCTCGCTCACCGCCGTAGTACCGGGCCGGCCCGCGGGCGCGGAGCGCGAGGGTGCCCGGCCGCAGCACCTCCACCCCGGGGACCGCTGCCTCGACCGCACGGATGACGGGCTCGAACGCGCGGTGGTCGAGGGCGTCGTCGTAGGGCTGCACGAGGAGCTCGGGGCACCGCGCCTGCGCCTCCCGCACGCGGAGTCCCCGCACGACGCCCTGTTCTCGCGCGGACGCCGAACTCGCGAACACGAGCCCCTTCGCGGTCAGGGCGAGGGGCTGCTCCGGCGGGGTCCCACCGGCCCGAGCAGCCGCGATGACCGGCCAGTCCGGGCACCAGAGCACGATGGTCCGGGTCGGGGGTGGTTCGGGCAGTGCTGCCCCACGGGTGATCGCGTCGGTCCGGACGCGCCCCGGGGCGATCACGACGCCACCGCCACGGGCCGCAGCACACGGGTGTCCCCGGAGCCCACCGTCGGCACGGGCGTCGCGGCCCGGACCGCGCCGTCGGCCGCGGGCAGGAGGAGCTCTGCGGTCGCCGGACGCACCGCACCGGCACGCCCGGTCGCGGTCACGGTGGCCCGGCGCTCCGTCAGGTGGCCGTGGCCCTGTCCGATGCCGCTCCACGTCGACGACGTGACCCGCAGCGTGACGTCCGCTCCGGGCCAGGACCCGAGCGCGACGAGCGCCCCACCACGCTGTCGCAGTCGGGCCGAGAGCCGTGCCACGTCGCCCGGCACGACCCGGCCGAGCGGTCGGGTGAGGACGATCTGCGCGACGTCGGCCATCGCCGCCGTCACGGCGAGCCACTGGTCGCCCGGATCGGGGACGAGCACGAGCCGCTCCAGGTCGATCCCCGCGGCTGCGGCGGCTTCGATCCCGAAGGACGGCACCCCGACGACCGCGCACCACGCGCCGGCCGCCGAGGCCGCCTGCAGCATCGTGATCGCGAGCAGCACCGACTCGGGGACGGCGTAGGTGCCACCGACCCGGATCGCGCCGCCGGGCAGCAGGGGTTCGAGCGCCGGGGCGGTGGGGAGCCCGGCGGTGTCGACCCGGGTGGACTCCATGTCGGCCACCCGGGACCGCAGGGACGTGATGCGGTCGAGCGCGGCCCGCGCGTCGCCCAGGTGATCGGACCCGCGACGCACACCGCCACCGGCCGCACCGCTGCCGCCACGTGCAGCACCGCTCCGCCCGCCCCGGTCCGGGGTGGGCGACCGGAGTGCCGCCGCCGTCTGCATGCCCTCATATTCGAACATGTGTTCGATGATGTCAATCGCGTCCGACATCTGTGGACAGTCCGTGTCGAACACGTGTTCGAAACGCGGCAGGTCACCAGCCGACGGCCGCCCCCACTGCACCGAGCACCGACCGCGTCTTCGTCTCGACCTCGTCCGCCTCGTCCGCTGCCACCGAGGACCACGTCACCGCTCCCCCGGCTCCCAGCGTCCGGGAACACACCGCCCCCGACGCGTCGAGCACGGTCACGAGGCTACGGATCGCCACCGACAGGTCGACCGCCCCGCTCGCCGAGAAGTACCCGATCGCGCCGGAGTACACCCCGCGCGGAGCCCCCTCGAGCCGGTCCGCGATCGCCGTGGCGCTGCGCTTCGGCGCACCCGTCATCGACCCCGGTGGGAACGCCGCGTGCACCACGTCGGCCCGTGACGCCCCCGGCGGCAGCACCGCCCCGATCGTCGACACCAGCTGGTGCACGCTGGCGTACGTCTCGACCTCGCACAACCGCTCGACGTGCACCGACCCGGGCACCGCCGTCCGCAGCAGGTCGTTCCGCAGCAGGTCGACGATCATCACGTTCTCGGCGCGGTCCTTCGGGCTCGTCGCCAGGTCGTCCCGCGCAGCCGCGTCCGCCGCCGCGTCGGCGAGTCGCCGTCGGGTGCCCTTGATCGGCTCCGCGAGCACCGCTCCGGCCGCGTCGATCCGCAGGAACCGTTCCGGCGACCGGCTCGCCACGCGCAGCGGGCCGAGCCGCAGGTACGCGCCGAACGGCACGGGGTCCGACGCCCGCATCCGCAGGTACTCGTCCAGGTGCGGGTCCGTACCGGGGCCGCCACGGGCCTCCTGGCCGACCGCGAAGGCGGTGGTGAGGCAGACCTGGAACGCGTTCCCCTCGCGGATCTCCGCACGGCACACGTCGACCGCTTGCTCGTAGGCGGCGCGCGACACGCGTCCGGTCGCCGCGGACACCCCGGCCGGGAGGCCCGTGGCCGCGTCGCCGACGTCGGCCGACGGCATGCGGGCGGTCACGTCTTCGAGCCACGCACGGTTGTGCGCACTGGCCTCCGGTTCGGCGTCGGCGACGAGCGCCAGCGCCCACGCGTCACCGGTGTGGTCGACGACGAGGGCACGGTCGACGAACCGCAGGTCAGCGTCGGCGTGCCCGTCGGCGGTGCGGTCCGGGCCGTCGGACTCGCGGCCGAGCTCGTACCCGAGGAACCCGACCCACCCGAGCGCGAACCCGCACCCGTCGAGCGGCTCGGACAGACGGGGCGTGCGGCCGAGCAGGTCCGCGAGCACCGCGAAGGCCGGACGGCCCTCGGAACGAACCCGCCCGAACCACCCCTCGGCCGGCGCGGCGACCGTCAGGTGCGCACGGCGGTCCTGGTGTCGGAACCGAGCGGCGAACGGCCCGTCCGTCCAGGCCAGCACGGACCAGCGCGCCCGGGGCCGGGCCGTGGCGGGGGCACCGTCCGGCAGCCCGGAGTCGAGCCACACCAGGTCCCCCGAGACCCGCGCCGCCAGGGCCGCCAGGTCGGGGACGGGGTCGAGTCGGCGGACCTCGACGCGGACGCCGGGGTCGGGGTCGGTCAGACCGCGGCGATCGTCCATGCGGCGGCGTGCGAGGCACCGGGGGCGAGCACCACGAGGCCGCGGTCCTCGCCGTCGTTGAAGGCGTCGGGCGCGCACGTCATCGGCTCGACGGCGAGACCCGCGCGGTGGTACTCGGGCACGACGTGGTCAGCGGTGTGCACCTGGGCCCATCCGCACTCCGGCCCGAAGGTCGCACGGACCCCGTGACCGTCCGCCGCCGTGACGGCGATCGTGGCGAGTCCGCCGGCGTCGCGGTCGAACCCGGTGAAGGCGTGGTCGATGAACCGGTCGCCGATCAGCGTGGGCGTGCGCAGGTCGAACTCGTCGTGGACGGGGACCAGGTCGGTCGGGATGAGCCGGTCCGGCGTCACCTCGAGCACCTGGGCGGCGGGGAGCGTCAGGGTCCAGTCGTCGACGGTGCCGGCACCCGCCACGAGGTACGGGTGCGGGCCGGTGCCCCACGGCGCGGCCTGGGCCCCGGTGTTCGTCCCGGTGATCGTCGTGTGCAGCCCCTCGGCGTCGAGCCGGTACTCCACGGTGACCTCGACGCGGTACGGGTAGCCTTCCTGCGCCTGCACGGTCGTGGCGAGCACGACCCGGTCGTCCGCCTGCTCCTGCACCCGGAAGTCGGTCCACGCGACGAGTCCGTGCAGGGCGTGGTGCCGTGCCGGCTCGGTGAGGGCCAGCTCGTGGTCGACGCCGCCGAAGGAGTACTCGCCGTCGACGATCCGGTTCGGCCACGGAGCCAGGACGGCGCCGCGGAAGACCGGACGGACCTGGTCGGCGTCGAACGGCACGACCAGGTCACGACCCTCGTGCCGCAGGGTCCGCAGCGTCGCTCCGACCGTGGCGATGTCGGCCGTGTAGCCGGCGGAGGCGATCGTCAGTGGGGACCCGGACAGCGGCGCGTCGTTGCTCATGCGCTCAGCGTATCGGGCCACCGGGTGGCGATCGGCGCACGAGAAAACCCCCGCCGTTCCGAGGAACGACGGGGGTTTCGGGTGGATCTGAGGGGACTCGAACCCCTGACCCCCTGCATGCCATGCAGGTGCGCTACCAGCTGCGCCACAGACCCAGATCGTGTTGCTTCTGCACCAACCGGTTCCCCGGAGGCACCATAGAAGCGTACACCATGCGAACGCCGGGCAACGAAATCGAAGCCGCCACCCGGGCGCGTCGCTGATCAGGCGGTGTGGTCCACCGGGAGCTCGAGCGGGATGGTCGGGCAGTCGGCCCAGAGACGCTCGAGCGAGTAGTACTGGCGGTCTTCGTCGTGGAAGACGTGCACGATGACGTCGCCGAAGTCGATGAGGACCCAGCGGCCCTCGGCACGGCCTTCGCGGCGGAGCGTCTTGGCACCGAGCTCGAGGAGGCGCTCCTCGACGGCATCGGCGATGGACTGCACGTTGCGCTCGTTCCGACCGGTTGCGAGCAGGAACACGTCCGTGAGCTGCAACGGCCCGGTCACGTCGAGAGCGACGAGGTCCTCGGCCTGCTTGGCGTCAGCCGCGAGTGCTGCGGCCTGCGCGAGTTCCAGTGCGCGAGTGGAGGCGGTCACGGATTCCTTCCGGTCGTCGAACCGACGGACAGCCGGTTCGCTTGATGGGTCACGATCATAAGCCACCCCGCCGACAGCGGCCAGGCCGGGGTCGGCGGGGTGGTGGAGAACGGTCGTCGGGGACGGCAGCGGTCAGCCGCCGAACGCATGGGTGGTGACGAGGGCGACGACGATGACCGCCGCTGCGGCGATGCCGACCGAGCCGAGCGCGACACCGAGGATGAGCGGCGTTCGCGACTCCTTCGGCTTGGCGGCGGCGAGCACGACCTGACGGGTCGAGGTGTGACTGGACACCGCACGGCTCGCCCGCACCGGACTGGCGTCGGTCTCGGGCTGCTCGTCCTGCTGCTCGAGCAGGCGGTCGACCTCGGCCCCGTCGATCGGACGGTGCGACCCGGTCGACGACAGCGACGCCGGCAGGTCGATCGATCCGGTGAGGATCACCTCGCCCGTCGCGTTGAGGGCACCCGTCGGGTCGGCCAGGGCCGAGTTCGGCAGGATGATCGCGTTGGTGTTCGTCACGGCGACGCGGCGGGTGCCGGTCTCGGCGTCGTGCACCTCGGAGTCGTTCGAGTCGTGCGCCTGCTGCGACCAGTGGCCGGCGGGCGGCGCGAAGGCCGTGGTCACCGGCTTCGGCTCGGTGGGCCGCTGGAACGCGGCGGGGGCCTTCGGGGCCTCGGTCACGGCGCCGGGCAGCGGGACCTCGTTCGTGTCGTCGTCCTCGGCGTCGAGCGAGAGCGGGAACACCGCGGGGGTCGCTGCTGCGGCGTTCGTCGGGATCGGGACGGGCGTGACGGCGGGCCGCGACCCGGGCGCGGTGTCGGCCGACCCGGCCGGAGCGTCGGCGGGCGTCTCGTCGGCCTGGGCATCGTCGGTCGCGTCGTCCGCCGGGGCGTCGAGGACCGACGCCTCGGGTGCGGTGGCGTCCGGGTCGGTGGCGTCCGAGTCGGTGGCGTCCGATTCGGTGCCGTCCGAGTGGGTGCCGTCCGAGTCGGAGTCGGCGGGCGGCGACCACGTCGAGCGGTGGCGGCGGGGCTCCTCGGCATGCGCAGCGGCCTCGTCGAGGGCCTCGATCGCGTCCGGGGACCCGTCGGCCTCGGTGGCTTGCGCGACCGCGGCCTGGTCGAGGACCGTCGGCGCAACGGACTGCTCGTCGCGCTCGGCCTCGGCATCCGGAGTGCTCTGCTGCGCCGCGGCGGGGTCGATCGTGTCGACCGAGCCGATGACGTCCTCGACGGTGCGGTCGGAGGACTGCGGCGTGGGGTTCTGCAGCGGGACCGGCAGGACCGCCTGGCGCTCGGCGGCGCGGAGCTGCCGGATCTGCCGACGGGTGAGTCCACCGCTGCCGGGGACGATCTCGGTCGCGGACGCCGGCGGGAACGGCGGCACACCGGCCGCGGGCGCCGACACCGGGACGGACGGCGCGGAGCCCGGGGCATCCTGCGCCGAACCCGGCGTGGACGACTGGGCAGGGCCGCCTGGTGCGGGGGCAACGTGCGACCCGGGGCGACGACGGGACTCGGGGGTCTCGGCCGCGGGCGTGGCGACGGTCGGGGGCGGCGTCGCGGGCTGCGAACCGGCCGCGGCGGCACGCTCCCGCTCGCGCGCCTGGCGCCGCGACAGGGGCGGCTGCGCGTCGGACGAACTCATGCAACGCTCCGATACAGATGGTGCTTGGAGATGTACTGGACGACACCGTCGGGAACCAAGTACCAGACGGGGGAACCCCGTCGAACCCGGTCACGGCAATCCGTCGACGATATGGCCAGTGCAGGGACCTCGAGCAAGCTTACGTCCCGCTCGGGCAATCCGGTGATGCTCAAGGCGTGTCCCGGACGCGTCACGGCGACGAAGTGTGCCAGGTCCCAGAGTCCATCATGGTCTTTCCAGTCGACGATCTGCTGAACGGCGTCTGCGCCCGAGATGAAGACGAGCTGGGCATCCGGTCGTTGTTCGTGCAGGTCCTGCAGCGTGTCGACGGTGTACGTCGGCCCCGGACGGTCGATGTCCACGCGGCTGACGGTGAACATCGGGTTCGACGCGGTGGCGATGACGGTCATCAGGTACCGGTGCTCGGCGTCGGTGACGTCGGACTTCATGTACGGCTGCCCGGTGGGGACGAAGACGACCTCGTCGAGGTCGAACGCCCGCGCCACCTCGGACGCCGCGACCAGGTGCCCGTGGTGGATGGGGTCGAACGTGCCACCCATCACGCCGATGCGTGGCCGTCCGGTGGTCTCGAGCATCGAGTGGTCGGTCAGATCTTGGTGTGACCGAACTCGTCGACACCCGACTCGTTGTGGCGGGTGGCCTCGAACTTCTGGGAGTGACGGTACGCCACGTCGCGGAAGCTCCAGGTCACGAAGCCGAGGAAGATGAAGAAGAGGGCGCCGACCATGGGGAACACGAACGCGGGCGCCCCGGAGGCGTGCTCAGCAGCTTCTGCGAGGAGGGTCATCGTTCGTGCTCCGTTCGGTCGGGGAAAGACGCCGTTCAGTCTAGCCGCGGATCTGCCCGGAGCCGCGCACGATCCACTTCGTGCTCGTGAGCTCCGGCAGCCCCATCGGACCGCGCGCGTGCAGCTTCTGCGTCGAGATGCCGACCTCGGCCCCGAAGCCGAACGCACCGCCGTCGGTGAACCGAGTGGAGGCGTTCACCATCACCACCGCCGAGTCGACGCTCGCCAGGAACCGCTCGGCGGTGTCGACGTCGTTCGTGACGATCGACTCCGTGTGGTGCGTGGACCACCGGGCGATGTGCGCCATCGCCGCGTCGACGTGGGGCACGACGCGGATCGACAGGTCGAGGTCCATCGACTCGGTCGCCCAGTCGGCATCGGTGGCTCGGAGCACCCCGGGCACGATCGCCCGGGTGGCGTCGTCGCCGCGCAGCGTGACGCCGGATGCCCGCAGCCGGTCGGCCAGCACCGGCAGGAGTCGCTCGGCCGCCGCCTCGTGCACCAGCAGGGTCTCGAGGGCGTTGCACACGCTCGGTCGCTGCACCTTGCTGTTCAGCACGATGTCGACCGCACGCTGCTCCGGCGCGGACGCGTCGAGGAACACGTGCACGACGCCTGCCCCGGTCTCGATGACGGGCACCTGCGACTCGGTGACGACGGTCTGGATGAGCGCGGCGCTCCCCCGTGGGATCAGCACGTCGACCAGCCCGCGGGCACGCATGAGCTCGGTGGCGCCGGCGCGGCCGAACTCGTCGATGGTCTGCACCAGGTCGCGGGGCAGTCCGACCGACTCGACCGCGTCCTGGATCCGGGCGACGAGCACGGCGTTCGTGTGCTGGGCCGCCGATCCACCGCGGAGCACGACGGCGTTGCCCGACTTGAGTGCGAGCGAAGCGATGTCGACGGTGACGTTCGGGCGTGCCTCGTAGATGGCCCCGACGACACCGAACGGCACACGCACCTGGGTGAGCTGGAGCCCGTTCGGCAGCTGCGACCCGCGCACGTGCTCCCCCACGGGGTCGGTGAGCCCGACGACGTGCTCGACCGCGGCAGCCAGGGCCTCGATCCGGACCGGGTCGAGCCGCAGCCGGTCGAGCAGCCCCGACGACAGGCCGCCGTCCTCACCCGCGACGAGGTCGTCGTGGTTGGCGGCGACGATCTCGTCCGTCGCTGCACGCACCGCCGAGGCGATCGCCGCGAGGGCCGCGTCCTTGACCGCGGTCGTGGCGGTCGCGAGCGCCGACGAGGCGGCGCGTGCCGCCACGAGCTTGTCGGTCAGGGTCGGGGCGGGCGCGATCGACGACATGGACCGATTGTAGGTCCGCCACCGGGGTCGTGACGGGCCTGCCGGACGCTCACCGCGCCTCCAGGCCCGGTCCGCCGTTCCGGTCGGTCACGACACGTCGTCCCCCGTTCGCCGAGCGGTCGCAGACCGTCGCCCAGCGGCGACCGCAACGACGGTTCCCGACCACACGCCGGTGACCCGACGGGGAGTCGTGACCGCCCGGAGGCCCGCCACCGGTCCCGACACCCGCACCGGCCCTCCAGGCGGTCGCGTCCACCCCGCCGACTGCCTGGACCCGCCGGTCACGACACGTCGTCCCCCGCCCGCCGAGCGGTCGCAGAACGTCGCTCCGCGACGCCCGCGCCGACGGTCCCCGACCAGTCGGCGCCGTCCCGACGGGGAGCCGTGACCGCCTGGAGGACCGCCACCGGTCCCGACACCCGCACCGGCCCTCCAGGCGGTCGCGTCCACCCCGCCGACCGGTCACGACACGTCGTCCCCCGCCCTCCGAGTGGTCACAGACCGTCGCCCAGCGGTGACCGCAACGACGGCTCCCGACCACGCGCCGGTGACCCGACGGGGAGTCGTGACCGCCCGGAGGCCCGCCACCGGTCCCGACACCCGCACCGGCCCTCCAGGCGGTCGCGTCCACCCCGTCGACTGCCTGGACCCGCCGGTCACGACACGTCGTCCCCCGCCCGCCGAGCGGTCGCAGACCGTCGCTCCGCGACGCCCGCGCCGACGGTCCCCGACCAGTCGACGACGTCACAACGGGGAGTCGTGACCAGTCCCTGCCAGTCGCGCGGCCCGGCCCGGCCTCAGGGGCGCGGCGCGGCGTGGAACCAGGTGCCGACGTGTTCGCCCGCGAGGGCGCGGTCCACCAGCGCTGTGTCGGTCACGAGCACCGCGGTGCCCGCCTCGGCCGCGAGCCGCGCAGCGGCGACCTTGGTCCCCGCTCCCCCGGTACCGACGCCGGCCGTGCCGATCGACCCGAAGGTGACCCCGGCCAGCTCGTCGCCGAACGGCACCTCGTCGATGCGGGTCGCACCGGGCTGCTCCGGGGGTGCCGTGTAGAGCGCCTCGACATCGGAGAGCAGCACCAGGGCATCGGCACCGAGCAGCCGAGCCACCAGGGCCGCGAGCCGGTCGTTGTCGCCGAAGCGGATCTCGTGGGTAGCGACGGTGTCGTTCTCGTTCACGATCGGCAGCACTCGCAGCGCGAGCAACCGGTCGATGGCGCGCTGGGCGTTCACCCGGTGCGTGGGGTTCTGCAGGTCGCCCGCCGTGAGCAGGATCTGCGCCGCGACGACACCGTGCCGGTCGAGTTCCTTCTGGTACCGGAACATCAGGACGTTCTGCCCGGTGGCCGCCGCCGCCTGCTGCGTGGCCAGGTCGTCCGGCCGCCCCTGGAGCCCGAGGAACGGGAACCCGGTCGCGATCGCACCGGACGACACGAGCACCACCTCGGTGCCCCGCCCGTAGGCCGCCGCCAGGGCGTCCACCAGCGGGCCGATCTGCCCGGCGGCGTCACCGCTGACCGACGACGAGCCGACCTTGACCACGATCCGCCGCGCACGCGGGATGTCCTCGCGCCGGGTGACGGGTCCGAGGTCGGTGCGGGCGGTCGTGTCGGTCATGCCGCGGTCAGTCCTTCTGGTCGCTGGTCTCGACCTGGTCGCCGTCGAAGTGGTCGCCGGTGCCGAGCTGGTCACTGGTCACGACGTCGTCGTCCACCCAGAGCCCGGAGACGCGCTCCTGCTCGAGCTCGGCACGGGCGGCGGCCTTGGCGTCCATCCGCTCGAAGTACTCCTCGCGCCGCTCGTTGCGGGTCGGACGCGAGGTCGCACCGATGCGGGCGTCGGTGCCACGGGCACTCGTGATGAGCTCCGCGGTCGATGTGAGCGTGGGCTCCCAGTCGAACACCATGCCGCCGTCGCCACCGATGACGACCGTCGACCCGGCGACGGCTCCGGCCTTGAACAGACCGTCCTCGACGCCGAGCTTCGCGAGCCGGTCGGCCAGGTAGCCGATCGCCTCTTCGTTGGTGAAGTCGGTCTGCTGGACCCAGCGCTCCGGCTTGGCGCCGCGGACACGGTAGAAGCGGTGCTCCTCGCCGCCCTCGGCGCGCACGGTGAAGGGCTTCTCGTTGACCGAGCGGGGGCGCAGGACGATGCGCTCCGGCACCGGCTCGGCCGCACGGGCGGCGCGGGCCTGCTCGACCACGTCTGCCAGGGCGAACGTCAGCTCGCGGAGGCCCTTGCGGGACGCCGTGGAGATCGGGAAGACGCGGTAGCCGCGGCCCTCGAGCTCGGCGGTGACGAACTCGGCGAGCTCCTGCGCCTCGGGCACGTCGATCTTGTTCAGGGCGATGAGCTGCGGGCGCTCGAGCAGCGGCACCTGGCCCTCGGGGACCGGGTAGCGCTCGAGTTCGCCGAGGATGACGTCGAGGTCGCTGATCGGGTCGCGGCCCGGGTCGAGCGTGGCGCAGTCGATCACGTGGAGCAGCGCCTCGCACCGCTCGACGTGCCGCAGGAACTCCAGGCCGAGGCCTTTGCCCTCGGACGCGCCCTCGATCAGACCGGGGACGTCGGCGACGGTGAAGCGGGTGTCGCCGGATTCGACGACGCCCAGGTTCGGGGTGAGGGTGGTGAACGGGTAGTCCGCGATCTTCGGCTTGGCGGCCGAGACCGCCGCGATCAGCGAGGACTTGCCGGCGCTCGGGAACCCGACGAGGGCGACGTCGGCGATGGTCTTCAGCTCGAGGCTGATGTCCCCCGCCCAGCCCTCGGTGCCGAGCAGCGCGAAGCCGGGGGCCTTGCGCTTGGTGGTGGAGAGCGCCGCGTTGCCGAGGCCACCCTGCCCGCCGGGGGCCACGACGACGCGCATGCCGGGCTCGGTGAGGTCGGCGATCACTTCGCCGGACTCGTCGTACACCACGGTGCCGACGGGCATCGGGAGCTCGAGGACCTCGCCGCTGACACCGCTGCGGTGATCGCCCATGCCGGGCTGGCCGTTCTTCGACGAGCGGTGCGGGGAACGGTGGTAGCCGAGCAGCGTCGTCACCTGCGGGTCAGCCACGAGCACGATGTCGCCGCCGTCACCGCCGTTGCCGCCGTCGGGCCCGGCCAGGGGCTTGAACTTCTCACGGCGGACCGACACGCAGCCGTTGCCGCCGTGCCCCGCGCTGAGGTGCAGGGTCACGCGGTCGACGAAGGTCGCCATGGGTCCACTCCAGGTGTTTCGTTGTGCCGACGGGATCGTCGGCGGGAAAAGCGAAGGAGGGGCGGGCACTCGGCCCGCCCCTCCAGCTGCAGTCGTTCGAACGACTACGCGTTGACGATGTTGATGACCTTGCGGCCACCCTTGGTGCCGAACTCGACCGAACCGGACGAGAGGGCGAACAGCGTGTCGTCGCCACCACGGCCGACGTTGGCGCCGGGGTGGAAGTGGGTGCCGCGCTGGCGGACGATGATCTCGCCGGCGTTGACGACCTCGCCACCGAAGCGCTTCACGCCGAGGCGCTGTGCGTTCGAGTCACGACCGTTGCGAGTAGAACTCGCACCCTTCTTGTGTGCCATGAGTTGACTCCCTTACGCGATCTTGGTGATCTTGACGCGGGTCAGCTCAGCGCGGAAACCCTGGCGCTTCTTGTACCCGGTCTTGTTCTTGAACTTCTGGATGATGACCTTGGGACCACGGAGGTCGTCGAGCACCTCGGCGGTGACGGTCACGTTCGCGAGCTCGGAAGCCGCCGACGTGATCTTGTCACCGTCCACGAGGAGCACGGGGGCGAGGTCGATGTTGCCCTTGTCGTCCGCCTTGGCACGGTCGATGGTCAGGATGGTGCCGACCTCGACCTTCTCCTGACGGCCGCCGGCGCGCACTACTGCGTAAACCACGTGGAAATCCTTACGTAACTCTGCTTGAGGGAAGTCTCGGGTGCCCACTTCTGCACGAGCGGCTCCCGGAAGGCCGGGCCCGATCGGCGACGCAGGCAGAACGGCCCGCTGACACCAGGGACCGAGAATACTCGATCACCCTGGGTCCGGTCAAACGGCGACACCCGTACGATTGCACGGTGACCGTGTTGATCGACCCACCGACGTGGCCCGCCCACGACACACTGTGGTCGCACCTCGTCAGTGATGAATCCTACGCGGAACTCCACGCGTTCGCTGCGCGGGCCGGCGTGCCGCCCCGCGCGTTCGACCACGACCACTACGACGTCCCGCTCTCGCGGTACGACGAACTGGTGGCCGCCGGCGCCTCGGCCGTCACCGGTCGCGAGCTCGTGCTGCGGTTGATCCGCAGTGGGCTGCGCGTGGCGCAGCGGGACAAGCGCGGCCTCTGAGCGCCCGCCGGGAGGCGCGGTGCGGGTCTGCCCGGCCCGCACCTCGCACGGTGCGCAGCCGGCTCACAGGGCCCGCGAGCGGGCTCAGCGGGGCGCTGGGCCGCCCCAGGGGTTCGCCGGGGGCTGCTGCTGGTCGGAGCGCGGTCCGGCGCCGTACTGCCCGCCGTACTGGCCGTGCGGGTCGGGCTGGACGCGTCCCTGCCCGTAGGGTGCGGGCGGCTGCTGCTGTGGCTGCTGCTGGATCGTCGACGGTGGGACCGCGTCGGCGGGTCGGACGGTGCCCGGCCTGCCCGGGGTCGTCGACGAGCCAGGGCCGCGGCGCGGGCGACCGAGCCAGAGCCAGGCGGCCGTGGCGGTCGCCAGGAGCATCACGGTGAACGGCAGCCCGTTCTGCAGCGGACGCGTGAGCACGTCGATGACGAGCTTGGAGCCGCCGGCGGTGGCCGCGCCGAAGGACCCGGTGAAGACGCCGACCAGCATCAGGGCCACCGTGCCCGCGGCGCCGGCGAGCACGACGCGGAGCAGGAGCCTCGGCAGCGGGCTGCGGCGGTCGATCGGCGTCAGGAAGGCCAGGGCCAGGAACGCCCCGGCGTAGTACGGGAACGGCGCCACGAACACACTGGTCGTGAAGCTGCCGAGCAGGTTCGTCCCCGCGCCGTAGTGCTGGAACGGGCTGACCACGAGCGAGGTGCCGAGCAGACCGAAGAGCCCGGACACGAACTCGACGAGCACCAGGGCGACGACCGCGATGAGCGCCCCGGCCGTGTTCGTCACCGAGGCACCGGGCGCGAAGGCCCGCCGCGGGTCGGCAGGGGCACGGGGCGGTCGCGGCGGGGCGTACGGCGCACCCGCACCGGGCTGGCGACCGTACTGCGGCACCGGACCACGCGGCTGCTGCCCACCCGGCTGCTGACCACCCGGGCCGGGCGGTGCGGGCTGGGACCAGCCCGCACCGTAGTACCCACGCTGCTGCTGCGGGTCGCCCGGGTTCGTCACGTCAGCTCCCCAGGATCACAGCGCCGTCGGAGCCGTCGGCGTCGTCGACCGGCTCCTCCGTCGGCGTGGCCGGCGCACTGATGCTCGGCGACGAGACCCGGCGGGAACGCGAGCGCCCCTGTCCGGGCTGCTTCGGCTCAGGGAGGGCCTGGAGCACCGAGTCGAGCAGGGACTCGGCGTCCGGGGCGACCGCGCGGGGCTCGCGCTTGGGCGCTGCGGCGATCGGGATGTCCAGGATCGCCACCGAGTTGTCGGTCGGGGTCACCGTGGCACTCGAGCTCACGCGACGACGGGCCGGGGCCTTCGCCTTCGGTGCGCTCGCGACCTCGGGCTCGGTGACGGACGGCGCGGCGGCCTTCGGGGCGCTGCCCTTCGTCGCACTGGCCTTCGGCGCGCGCGCCTCGGGTTCGACGACGGGCTCGGCGGCGGGCGCCTCCGGCGCCTCGGTGGCCTCGGGGGCCTCCGGGGTCTCCGGGGTCTCCGGGGCGGCAGCGGTCTGCTGGTCTCCCCCGCGCCCACCACGGCCCCGACGACGGCGCTTCGAACCGGTGGGCTGCTCGCCGCCCGCACTGTCCGTGCTGGTCGATGCGTCCGCCGAGGACGGCGCCTCGGCTTCGGTCGCGGCGGCCGCGGCCTCCTGCTCGTCGTGCGACAGGGTCGAGGCGGCGATCCGGGACAACGCGTTCTTCACGTCGTCGGTGATCTGGTGCGCCTGGCTCGACCCACCGTTCGACGAGGACCCCGACGAACCGGAGTTCCCGGTGCCGTTGCCGCCGTTGCCGGAGCGGCCGTTCTCGTTGCCGTTCCCGCCACGACCCTTGCGACGGCCCTTGCTCGGACCCGGGTCGGCGTTGTTGTCGTTGATCTTGGCGTTGACCTCGTCGAGCGACTCGCGCAGACCGACACCGATCTTCTTGCGGGTCATCTGCACCAGGCCGAGCGAGGTGATCTCGGCGACCTGGTGCTTCGTGCGGTCGCGGCTCAGGCACTCGACCAGACGGCGGAGCACGAGGTCGCGGTTCTCCTCGAGCACCATGTCGATGAAGTCGACGACGATGATGCCGCCGATGTCACGCAGGCGCAGCTGCCGGACGATCTCCTCGGCGGCCTCGAGGTTGTTCTTCGTGACCGTCTCTTCGAGGTTGCCGCCGGAACCGACGAACTTGCCGGTGTTGACGTCGACGACCGTCATGGCCTCGGTGCGGTCGATGACGAGCGAACCACCGGAGGGCAGCCAGACCTTGCGGTCGAGCGCCTTGTCGATCTGCTCGTTGAGGCGGAACTCCTCGAAGGAGTCGGGGCCGTCGTAGCGGACGACGCGGTCCTTCAGGTCCGGGGCGACGGCCGTCAGGTACTCGTCGATGGTGCCGCCGGCGGCCTCGCCGTCGATGATCAGCTTCGTGAAGTCCTCGTTGAAGACGTCGCGGACGATCTTGATGAGCAGGTCGGGCTCCGAGTGCAGCATCACCGGGGCCTGGCCACCGGCGACCTTCTTCTGGATGGCCTCCCACTGGCTGGTCAGGCGCTGCACGTCGCGGGTGAGCTGCTCCTCGGTCGCTCCCTCGGCAGCGGTGCGCACGATGACGCCCGCGTGCTCCGGCAGGACCTCCTTCAGGATCTTCTTCAGGCGGGCACGCTCGGTGTCCGGCAGCTTGCGTGAGATCCCGTTCATCGAGCCGTTCGGCACGTAGACCAGGTAGCGACCGGGCAGCGAGACCTGGCTGGTCAGACGGGCGCCCTTGTGGCCGACCGGGTCCTTCGTGACCTGCACCAGGACCTTGTCGCCCGGCTTGAGGGCTGCCTCGATGCGGCGACCGTGGCTGGTGTCGACCGAGTTCCAGTCGACCTCGCCGGCGTAGAGCACGGCGTTCCGGCCGCGGCCGATGTCGACGAACGCGGCCTCCATCGAGGGCAGGACGTTCTGCACCTTGCCGAGGTAGACGTTGCCGATGAGCGACACGTTCTCGGACTTGGTGATGTAGTGCTCGGCGAGGATGCCGTCCTCGAGCACACCGATCTCGATCGTCGACGAGCTGGAGCGGACGATCATCTGGCGGTCGACGCTCTCGCGGCGGGCGAGGAACTCGTCCTCGCTGACCACCTGGCGGCGGCGTCCGGCGTCGCGACCGTCGCGACGACGCTGCTTCTTCGCCTCGAGACGGGTCGAACCCTTGATGCGCTGCGGCTCGGTGATGAGCTCCGGCTCACGACGGCGCGGCTCCTGGTGGTCGCGCGGCTCGCGGGCCTCGCGGTCGGCGCTCGAGCCACGGCGACGCGAGCGACGGCGGGAACCGCCCTGGTCGTCGCGGTCGTCACGGTCGCGATCGCGGTCGAAGCGGTCTTCGCGGTCGTAGCGGTCGTCCTCGTCGCGGTCGCGGTCACGATCGCGATCGCGATCGCGGTCACGATCGCGCTCGAACCGGGGCGCGCGCTGCGGCAGTTCCGGCAGCACCGGGGCGTGGAAGATCAGGCTGAGCGTGCTCGTGGCCTTCGGCACGAACGGCTCGTCGGCTGGTGCCGCGTCGTCGCTCGCCTCGGCCTCGGTCGGACGGGAGGCGCGGTCCGCGTCCGCCCCGTCGGTCACGGTGCCCGACTGGTCGCCCGTCACGACCGGCAGGTCACCGGTCAGCGTGCTCACGTCGTGCGGCTCGGCACCGCTGTCGGCGACGGCCTCGACCGCGACGGAGACCGCCCCGGTGTCGGTCGGCTCGACGGGCGACGCCGGCGATGCCGGGGAGTCGGGCGAGTCCGGCGAATCGGGAGAGTCCGGCGAACCGGGCGACGCGACGCTGGCCGCGGGACGGGCGTCAGCGCCGCCCGTCAGCGCGAGGGTCTCGTCGGCGTGGGGTGCCTGCTCGGCGCTCCCACGGGCCTCCTGGCCGGACGACCGGGCGCGGCGACCGCCGAACAGGCGGCTCCGGCGCTTCGGCGCGTTCTCGTCGTTGGTCGTGTTGTCGTTGTTCTGCTCCACCATGGACTGGTGCACTCCTCGGCCCCACTCGCACCCTTTCGGGTGGCGGGAATTCTGTGTCGTGGCGGGCGGCGTCGACGCCCCCGCGCTCGCTGTCTCGTGACCGGTCCGCGTCAACTTCTCGTTGCGTCCGCGCCCGTTCCGGTCCGGGCACCCGGCCCGGGTCGGCTCGTCGTCGGAGTGACGCTGCCCGACCACAGTGCGCTCTCACCGCACCTGATCGTCCGAGGTCTGCCCGGTGGGGCGTCGCTCGGAAAGCTCTCTTCGGTGTGCGGTTGGCCGCACGACCTCCAGGCATTATCGCATGCCACACCCGGAAAGCACCGGAACCCGCGTGCGATGATGACCGCGTGACCGCGTCTGCACCTGCCCCCCGTCGTCCGATCGCGATGGCGGTCTTCCTGCTCGTGACCGGGCTCGTCGGCCTGTACGCAGCGTTCCGGCTCGTCCTCGACGAGTTCGCGAAGTACGAGAACCCCAAGGCCGTCCTGAGCTGTGACGTCAATCCGTTCATCAACTGCTCCGACGTGATGGCCAGCTGGCAGGGCCACCTGTTCGGGTTCCCGAACCCGCTGCTCGGCGTCATGGGGTTCGTCGCCCCGATCGCCGTCGCGGTGCTGATGCTGGCCGGGTTCCGGAACGGCTCGCGCTGGTTCTGGATCGCGTTCAACGCCGGCGTGTTCCTGGCGTGGGTGTTCGTGACCTGGCTGTTCACGCAGACCGTCTTCGTCATCGGCGCCCTGTGCCCGTGGTGCATGCTCGTCTGGTCGATGACGATCCCGATGTTCTGGGTCTTCACGATCTGGAACATGGCGCAGGGACGCTTCGGCGCCGGAGCACAGCGCGTCGGGCGCACGCTCCTGCCCTTCTGCTGGACGTTCCCGCTGGCCAACTACCTGGTCATCATCGTCACGATCATCATCATGTTCCCGGCGGTCCTGACCGTCTTCTGAGCCGTCCGGACTGCCTCTACGCTCGGGATCGATGAGCGAGCAGGAGACCAGCAGGGCGCGTCGGGACGCCGTACGGGAACGCGCGCGGGCGACACGGGCGAAGGAGCAGTCGCGCCGCCGTCGCCTCCGCACGCTGGGCATCAGCGGAGCCGTCATCGGTGGGCTCGCGGTCGTCGCGGTGGTCGTCGTCCTGGTGGCGGGATCGGTGCAGCCCGCGGGTCCCGGCCCACGCAACGCGGCGAGCGACGGTGTCCTGCTGACCGGTGTGCACGGCAGGATCGTGCCCGTCGAGACGCGCGCGGTCCCCGCCGGCGGGACGCCGACACCGACCGACCAGGACGGCTCGAAGACCGCCATCGTGGTCTACGCGGACTACATGTGCCCGTACTGCAACCAGTTCGAGACGGCCCAGATGCCCCAGATCCGGCAGTGGGTCGAGGACGGGACCGCCACCCTCGAGCTGCACCCGCTCGGGCTGCTCGACCGGCTGTCGCTCGGCTCGCGGTACTCCACCCGCTCTGCGGCGGCTGCTGCCTGCGTCGCCGACCACGACCCGGACGCGTTCCTGGCCTACAACGCGTCGCTCTCCGGGCACCAGCCGTCCGAGAACACCCGCGGGCTGACCAACGACGAGTTGGCGTCCCTCGCCCGCGGAGCCGGGGCGAGGGCCCCCGAGGTCGCCTCGTGCATCACCGGGCAGCGCTTCGCCGGGTGGGTCGCCGACGCCACGAACCGGGCGGTGCAGGACCCGGTGCCGAACTCGACGCTCGACGGGATCACGAGCACGCCCACGATCCTCGTCGACGGCGAGCAGTACGACCCGGACGGCTCGACGTCCCTCGCTGACCCCGAGGCGTTCGCGTCGTTCGTCCGGCGGCACGACCGCGCGTCCGAGCCCGAGGAGCAACGTGGAACGGCCCCCGCTTCCCATCGGGAGCGGGGGCCGTTCGTCGTGCCGAGGTGTTACTTCGCCGCGGCGTCGATCGCGGTGATGACCGTGCTCAGGTCGTCGAGGCGCTTGCCGTCGACCACGACCGTCGGCGTGCCGAACCCCTGCGGACCCGCGAGTGCCTCGTTCGAGGTGACGGCCTGCGTCGACTTCGTCACCCAGCCCTTGAACCGCTCGGTCGACAGGCACTGGGACAGGTCCGAACCCGTCGCGCCGCCCGCCTTGACGAGCTTCGCGATCTCGGAGTTGGTCAGGCCCTTCGTGCCCTCGGCCGGCTGGTTGTCGAAGAACTGCGTCTGCACGTCGAGGAACTTGTCCGGGTCGTAGTTCGCCACGCACATGGCGGCGTTCGCAGCACGGCTGGCGTACCGGGAGCCCGGGTAGCTGCGGTCGAGGATCGACACCGGCTGGATCGCCAGCGTCGCGTCGCCCGATTTCACCTTGTCGAGGATCTGGTCGGCGTAGGCGCCCTCGAACTGCTTGCAGACGGGGCAGGCCCAGTCGACGTACTCGGTGACCGCGACGGCACCGTCACTGTTCGCCGTGGGGGCCGGCGACGCCGAACCCGTCGCGGCCACGGCCGGCGTGGTCACGGGGGTGACCTTGCCGTCCTTGCCGGTGAACTGGATCGCGCCGGTGGCCATGTTCTTCGGCCCGGCGGCGGACAGCACCGGTGCGTTGTTCACGTTCACCACGACGATGGTGATGATCGCGGCGATCGCCACGATTCCCAGGCCGATGCCGCCCTGCAGGAACCACTTGTTGCGGCGCTTGCGGCGCTTCTCGGCGTCGGCACGCTGGCGTGCGACCTCGCGCGCGTGCTGACGCCGCTCGTTCTTGGTGGGTCGGTCGTTGTTCGTCATGTCGTCCCCGCCGCTCAGGCGAACCAGAGCGCGAGCTCGCGCGCGGCCGACTCGGGGCTGTCCGAACCGTGGACCAGGTTCTGCTGCACCTTGAGGCCCCAGTCACGGCCCAGGTCACCACGGATGGTGCCGGGCGCAGCCGACGTGGGGTCGGTGGTGCCGGCGAGCGAGCGGAAGCCCGCGATCGCACCGTTGCCGGCGACGCGCACGGCGACGACCGGACCAGACTGCATGAACTCGACGAGCGGCTCGAAGAACGGCTTGCCCTGGTGCTCCTCGTAGTGTGCGTCGAGCAGGTCGCGCGGCGCCGTGAGCATCTTCAGGTCGACGAGCTCGTAGCCCTTCGCCTCGATCCGGCGGAGGATCTCACCGGTGAGCTGGCGGGCCACACCGTCGGGCTTGACGAGGACGAGGGTCTCTTCGAAGTCGGACACGCAGTACTCCCTGTGTTCGGGGTCGAATGTGGTGGTCAGTCCTCGCCCATGGCCGCTCGGCGCGCGGCGTTCTGACGGTCCAGCTGACCGCCCTTGACGAAGCAGAAGACCCACAGCGCCAGGAACACCACGGCGACCGCGAACATGAACGGTTCGATGAACCCGGTGGCGAGGATGGCCGCCTGCAGCAGCCACCCGAACCATACACCGGCCCGCTTGCCCGTCAGACGTGAGGCAGCTGCGAGGACGATGATCGCGCCGACGCCGCCGCCGAAGGCCGCTGCGGGCGGCAGCGTGCCCTTGCCGAACACGACGAGCGTGGGGAAGAAGAACATGATCGCCTCGAGCAGGAGCGTGATCGAGAGCAGGCTCTCCTGCGCTCCGCGTTCGCGGCGCGGCTTCCGGGTGCGCGGTGCGCGGCCCGGCCGGGAGGCCCCTGGTGCGTCCGTCACTTCGTCTCGCCTTCGCGGTGCACGAGGTCCATGACCGCGCCCACCATCACGATGGAGCCCGCGACGAGCACGAGGGCGTCCTCGGCGTCCGCCTCGTCGGCCAGGTCGCGTGCCTGCTGCAGGGCGGACGCCAGGGACGGCTCGACGACGACGCGGTCCGCGCCGATCTCGTCCACGACCACCTTGGCGAAGGCATCGGCGTCGAGCGCACGCTCCCCCGGCGGCTGCGTGACCACGAAGGTGGCGACGGTGTCCTTGAGCGCGCGGACGAACCCGCGGGCGTCCTTGTCGCCGAGGATCCCGACGACGCCGACGACGTGCTCCGACGGGAACGCGACCGGCAGTGCCTCGGCCAGGGCCTTCGCACCGTGCGGGTTGTGCGCGGCGTCGACGACGACGGTCGGGTCCGTGGCGATCGGCTGCAGTCGACCGGGGCTGGTCGTGCCGGCGATGCCCTCGGACAGGACGTCCTCGTCGAGGGCCTGGGCCCCACGGCCGAGGAACGACTCGACCGCCGCGATCGCCACGGCGGCGTTCTCGGCCTGGTGCCGGCCGAACAGCGGCAGGAACAGGTCGTCGTAGCGACCGGCGATGCCCTGCACGGTGATGAGCTGTCCGCCCACGGCCGGGGTGACGTCGACGACGCGGAACCCTCCCTGCAAGCTCGGACTGCCCGCCGCTCCGCGACGGTCAGTGACCGGCTCGAAGGGGCCCGTGCCCTCGACGGCCAGGGTGGACTCGGTGAGCTCGGCGGCGCGCTCGAGTTCGGCGAGGGCCTCGGGGACCTGCCGGCTCGACACCACGGCGGACGACGGCTTGACGATGCCCGACTTGGTGCGGGCGATCTCGGCGACGGTGGCGCCGAGCTGCTTCGCGTGGTCGATGGCGATCGGCGTGAACACCGACACCTGGCTCTGCACGACGTTGGTGGAGTCCCACTCGCCGCCCATGCCGACCTCGATCACGGCGACGTCCACCGGCGCCTCGGCGAAGCACGCCAGGGCGAGCACGGTGAGCGCCTCGAAGAAGGTCAGCGGGAGTTCGCCCTTGTCGGCGAGCTCCCGGTCGGTGATCTCGAGCACCGGGGCGATGTCGTCCCAGTTCGAGGTGAACCGGTCCGCTGCGATCGGCTGGCCGTCGATCACGATGCGCTCCCGGATGGACACCAGGTGCGGGCTCGTCATCAGGCCGGTGCGCAGACCGTGGGCACGGACGATGCTCTCGATGGTGCGCGCCGTCGACGTCTTGCCGTTCGTCCCGGTCACGTGGATCACGGGGTACGCCAGGTGCGGGTCGCCGAGCAGCTCGACGGCACGGCGCGTTGCGGTCAGCCGTCGCTCGGGGGCCTGTTCACCGATCCGGGCGTACAGGGCGGCCTCGACACGGCGGACCTCGTCGTCGTCACCCCCGTAGGGCACGGCGTCGGCAGGGCCGTCACCGGCCGGGCCGACCGGGATCCGGATGCCGTCTTCGTCGCGGCCGTCGAACTCGTCGTGTCCGACGAACTCCTCGTTCGCCTCGTGGTCGTCGTACTGGTCGTCGTCGCTCATGCGCGTGCCACCTCCACGGAAACCTTCGCACCGTCACCGACGTCGGTGGTGGTGTCACTCGCCCCGAGGGGCACGATCTCGACGCTCGTCGCCAGGGTCTCACCGGCGATGAGGTCCTGGTGTGCACGGACCGCGCCGTCGGCGGTGTCGTCCACCCGCAGGGTCAGGGCGATGCGGTCGCTGACGTCGAAGTCGGCGTCGCGGCGGGCCTGCTGGACGGCGCGGACGACGTCGCGGGCGAGCCCCTCGGCCTCGAGCTCGGGCGTGGTCACGGTGTCGAGCACCACGAAGCCACCCTCGTCGAGGAACGCCACGGCCACCGAGGTGTCGGCGACGGTGAGGTCGAGCGAGTACTCGCCCTCGATCAGGTCGATGCCGCCGACGGTCACGCCGGAGTCGGTGGCGGTCCAGTCGCCCTTCTTGGCGGCCGGGATGACCTGCTGCACCTGCTTGCCGATGCGGGGGCCGGCGACGCGGGCGTTCACGGTGAGCTTCCGCTCGATGCCGTACTGTGCCAGGGACTCCTCGGCCTGCGCCTCGAGCACCACGCGCTTGACGTTGAGCTCGTCACGCAGGATGTCGGCGAACGGTTCGACCGCAGCCGGGTCCGGCACCACCAGGGTCAGCGTGGCGAGGGGCAGGCGGACGCGCTTGCCCGTGGCCTTGCGGAGCGCCAGGCCCTTCGAGGCGACGTCGCGCACGCGGTCCATCGCATCGACCAGGGCGTCGTCGGCGGGGAACTCGTCGGGGTCCGGGAAGTCCGTCAGGTGGACGCTGCGCCCGCCGGTCAGGCCCTTCCAGATCTCCTCGGTGACGAGCGGCGCGAGCGGGGCGGCGACCCGGGTCAGGGTCTCGAGCACGGTGTACAGCGTGTCGAACGCCGCGCGGGTCTCGGCGCCGGCGGCCGCGTCGGCCCCGGTCCAGAACTTGTCGCGCGAGCGACGGACGTACCAGTTCGTGAGCACGTCGGCGAAGTCACGGACGGCCTGGGCCGCCAGCGGGGTGTCGAGCGCGTCGAGGTGCGCGGTGACGTCGGTGACGAGCACCCGGGTCTTCGCGAGCAGGTACCGGTCGAGCACGTCGGTGCTCGCGGTGCTCCGGGTGGCCTGGTAGCCCGACTCCCCGGAGGCGTTCGCGTACAGGGTGAAGAAGTAGTAGGTCGACCACAGCGGCAGCATGAACTCGCGGACGCCCTGCCGGATCCCCTCTTCGGTGACGACGAGGTTGCCGCCGCGGATCACCGACGAGGACATCAGGAACCAGCGCATGGCGTCGGCGCCGTCGCGGTCGAAGACCTCGGAGACGTCCGGGTAGTTCCGGAGCGACTTCGACATCTTCTGGCCGTCCGAGCCGAGGACGATGCCGTGGCTGATGACGTTCTGGAAGGCGGGTCGGTCGAACAGCGCGGTGGAGAGCACGTGCATGACGTAGAACCAGCCGCGCGTCTGCCCGATGTACTCGACGATGAAGTCGGCCGGGCTGTGCGACTCGAACCACTCACGGTTCTCGAACGGGTAGTGCACCTGGGCGTACGGCATCGACCCGGAGTCGAACCACACGTCGAACACGTCGGTGATCCGGCGCATCGTCGAGGTGCCCGTGGGGTCGTCGGGGTTCGGCCGCGTCAGGTCGTCGATGAACGGGCGGTGCAGGTCGACTTCGCCCTCGGCGTTCACCGGCAGGCGACCGAAGTCGCGCTCGATGTCGGCGAGCGAGCCGTACACGTCGGTGCGCGGGTACTCGGGGTCGTCGGACTGCCACACCGGGATCGGCGTGCCGAAGTAGCGGTTGCGCGAGACCGACCAGTCGATGGCGTTGCCGACCCACTTGCCGAACTGGCCGTCCTTGACGTTGTCCGGCACCCAGTTGATGTCCTGGTTGAGCTGGCCCATGCGGTCGCGGAGCTCGGTGACGCGGACGAACCACGACGAGACGGCCTTGTAGATGAGGGGCTTCCGGCACCGCCAGCAGTGCGGGTAGCTGTGCTCGTAGGACGCCTGGCGGAGCAGTCGCCCGGCGTCGCGGACGGCCTTGGTCAGCGGCTTGTTCGCGTCCGACCAGAGCATGCCGGCGACCTCGCCGAACTGCGACGTGAAGACGCCGCCCTCGTCGAGGGACAGCACGACGGGGATGCCGGCGGCGGCGCAGACCTCTTGGTCGTCGGCACCGTAGGCCGGTGCCTGGTGCACGATGCCGGTGCCCTCACCGGTCTCGACGTACTCGGCGACCAGGATGCGCCACGCGTTCTCGTAGCCCTCGGCATCGGCCAGGTGGTCGAACAGCCGCTCGTACTCGACGCCGTCGAGCTCGGCGCCCGTCAGCGTGCGCGCGACGGCGGCGAGCGCCTCGTCACCCGAGGCGTAGCCGAGCTCCTTCGCGTGCGCGGCCACGGTGTCGGACGCGAGCAGGTAGGAGACGGAACCGGCGTCGGCACCGTCAGCCGCGCCTCCAGGCCCGGCCGGGACGACCGCGTACGCGATCTCCGGACCGACCGCCAGGGCGGCGTTCGTCGGGAGGGTCCAGGGGGTCGTCGTCCAGGCGAGCGCCCGCACACCGGTCAGGTCGAGCGCGGAAGCGCGGTCGCCGTGCAGCGGGAACGAGACGGTGACGGACTGGTCCTGGCGCATCTTGTAGACGTCGTCGTCCATGCGCAGCTCGTGGTTGGACAGCGGCGTCTGGTCGTTCCAGCAGTACGGCAGGACCCGGAAGCCCTCGTACGCCAGGCCCTTGTCCCAGAGCTGCTTCCACGCCCAGAGCACGCTCTCCATGAAGGTGACGTCGAGGGTCTTGTAGTCGTCCTCGAAGTCGACCCAGCGCGCCTGGCGGGTGACGTACTCCTGCCACTCGTCGGTGTACTGCAGCACCGACTTCTTGGCGGCGGCGTTGAAGACGTCGATGCCCATGGCGTCGATCTCGTGCTTCTCGGTGATGCCGAGCTGGCGCATCGCCTCGAGCTCGGCGGGCAGGCCGTGGGTGTCCCAGCCGAAGCGGCGGTGCACCTGCTTGCCGCGCATGGTCTGGTAGCGCGGGAAGACGTCCTTGGCGTACCCGGTCAGCAGGTGCCCGTAGTGCGGCAGGCCGTTGGCGAAGGGCGGGCCGTCGTAGAAGGTCCACTCCGGGCAGCCCTGGCGCGCGTCGATGGACGCCTGGAACGTGTCGTCACGCTTCCAGAAGGCGAGGATGCCCCGCTCGACGGCGGGGAAGCTCGGCGAGGGGACGACGCCATCGGCATCGGCGTTCAACGGGTACGGCACCGGGACTCCTTGTGGGTTCGCTCGATCTCCACGAGGACGGAGCCAGGCTCCGCGGTACCACCTCGTTTGCCGCCCAACGTCCGCTGTGCGACCACTCTGTGTCGGGGATGGTGACGGTCCCGAACCCGCCCGGTTCTACTGACGGAGGCGCTGGTGCGCCCCGTGTTCTTCCGGAAGCTCCCCGGTGATGGCCGGATCGATGCTCGTGGAACACGACTTTACCGGACGGGAGCATGCTTGAGCGATGCCCGCAGAAGATCGCCCCGAGTCACTCGTCACCGTCCTGATCGCGTTCGGGGCGAACCTGCTCGTCGCGATCGCGAAGACGATCGCCTCGCTCGTGTCGGGTTCGGCGTCGATGGTGGCCGAGGCGGCGCACTCGTGGGCGGACACCGGCAACGAGGTGTTCCTGCTCGTCGCCGAACGCCGGGGCGGCAAGAAGCGGGACACCGCGCACCCGCTCGGGTACGGACGCGAGACGTACATCTGGTCGATGTTCGCCGCGTTCGGCCTGTTCACGGCCGGTGCGATCGTCTCGATCTACCACGGCATCTCGGAGTTCGGGGAGACCGGGCCGGCCGAGGACGTCGTCCTCAACTACGTCGTGCTCGGGCTCGCGTTCGTGCTCGAGGGCACGAGCTTCCTGCAGGCGTACCGACAGGCGCACGGTGCCGCGACGAAGCGGAAGGTCCCGGTGCTGCGGCACGTGCTGCAGTCGTCGAACCCGACGCTCCGTGCGGTGTTCGCCGAGGACGCGGCGGCGCTGATCGGCCTGGTCGTGGCGTTCCTCGGGGTGTTCCTGCACCAGGTCACCGGGCTGGCGGTCTTCGACGCACTCGGCTCCATCGCGATCGGTGTGCTGCTCGGTGTCGTGGCGATCGTCCTGATCGACCGCAACCGCCGGTTCCTGCTCGGCGAGAGCACGTCGCCGGAGCTCGAGAACGCGGTGCTCGTCGAGCTGCTGGGCCGGTCGCAGGTCGAGCGCGTCACCTACCTGCACCTGGAGTTCGTGGGGCCGTCGCGGGTGTACCTCGTCGCGGCCGTCGACCTGACCGGCAACGAGACCGAGGAGCACGTCGCGGTGCGGTTGCGCGACGTCGAGCAGTCACTCGAGGACAGCCAGTACATCGAGGAGGCCGTCCTCACCCTGAGCTACCCGGGCGACGAGTCCCTGGTGCCGACCGACGGCGCTGTCCCCGAGGTCGTGCGGGACGGCACCGCGTCGGACGTGGCGGCCGGTGGCGCGGGGACCCTGCGCACGGAGTGAGCGTCAGCGCGGTCGCGGGGCGGCGTGGCGGCAGGGCTCGGGTCGCGAGACGCCGGTGTGTCGGCAAGACGCCGCCATGTGCTCGAGACGCCGCCGGATTCGGCGGCGTCTCGCCGGTGAGGCGGCGTCGTAGAAAGACGACGGCGTGTTCCGTGAGCGACCGCGCGGCGGACGGGAGGCGCGGTGCCGGGCCGCCACGGGCCTCCCGTCCGTCTTGCCGTCGCGTGCACCGCCGCACACGCGGGGGGAAGACGCCGGTGTGTCAGCAAGACGCCGCCATGTGCTCGAGACGCCGCCGGAATCGGCGGCGTCTCGGCGACGAGGCGGCGTCGCACGAAGACGACGGCGTGTCCGGGGGCGGAAGACGCCGGCGTGTCAGCGAGCGTCGAGGCCCGCGACCACCGGTGTGAGCGCCGCCGCGACGTACTCGACGAGCGCTCGTCGCCCGACCCCGTCGGTGACCCACACCCCGAACGCGGCGGCGGCGGCCCCGAGCATCGCACCGGACACCGTCTGCGGCCAGAGCGCTCGCGGCTGCTCCCCCGTGCGGCCCGCGACGAAGGCGGCGACGGCCTCGTGCTGCGCCGTCACCCGGACCGCGACGCCGGCCACCAGCTCGGGCCCGATGCCCATGACCTCGGCCTGCGCGACCGCCCACGGCACCCGCTCGGGGTCGTGGGCGCGAGCGGCGTCGAGGAGCGCCTGTTCGACGGCCCGTACGGCACTCGACTCGGTGGACGCTGCGAGGTACCCGGGCAGCCCGGCGACGGCGGCGTCGAGTTCGAGCCACATCACGTCGGCCTTCGCCGGGAAGTAGTTGAAGAACGTCGCGCGGCTGACCCCGGCGCGGGCGGCGATCTGGTCGACCGTGGTGCGCCCGTACCCCTGCTCGAGGAACAGCTCGGCAGCGGCGTCCGCGAGGACCTCGGCGCTCGAGCGTCGGGGGCGGCCACCGCGGCGGATCGGTTCGTCCATGGGCCCCAGTAAACCGTTAGACTCGGTCCGCCATGATCTTGGACTCAGTACAGAAAACCCTCACCGCAGTCGCGGGCGCCTCGGCGGTCCTGCTCGTCCTGGCTGCCTGCAGCGGACCGGGCACGAGCACCGGGAGCAGCACCCCGGTCGCGGGCGGCACGCTCACCTACGCCTCCGGTGACGCCGAACCGACCTGCCTCGACCCGCACGTCGGCGGCAACTACCCGCAGGCGCTCCTGGCGACGCAGTACATCGAGGAGCTCGTCGGGCTCGAGGACGGCAAGCCGACGCCGGAACTCGCGACGAAGTGGACCACGGGTGACGACGGGAAGACCCTGACGCTCACCCTGCGCGACGACGTCACCTTCACCGACGGCACCCCGTTCGACGCCGCCGCCGTCGTGGCGAACATCGAGCACGTGCAGGACCCGGCCACCGCCTCGAGCACCGGGTACCTGGCGCTGCAGTCCATCACGAAGGCGACCGCCACCGACGACCACACCGTGACGCTCTCGCTGAGCCGGCCGGACAGTGCGCTGCTCGAGTCCCTCTCGCAGCCCTGGGTCGGTATGGAGTCCCCGAAGGCGCTCGAACGGAAGCAGGCGACGAACTGTGAGTCCCCCGTCGGCACCGGCCCGTTCCGGGTCACCGGCTGGAAGCACGGCGACCGCGTCACTCTGACGAAGAACACCGACTACTGGGGCAAGACGAAGCCGCGCCTGTCGGGCATCACGTGGCGGTTCCTGCCGGACTCGACCTCGCGCTACGCCGCGCTGCAGTCCGGCCAGGTCGACGTGATCGACAACGCCCAGCCCGACCAGCTCAAGGCCGCGTCGGCGAAGGGCGCGATCCGCGACCTCGACGCCCCCCGCCCCGGCGCCTCGAACCGGCTCGAACTGAACTCCGGGCACGGCGTGTTCCGCGACCAGGCAGTCCGCCAGGCCTTCATCGCCGGCGCCGAG
This sequence comes from Curtobacterium sp. MCBA15_007, assembly GCF_001864905.1. Lineage (NCBI taxonomy): Bacteria > Bacillati > Actinomycetota > Actinomycetes > Micrococcales > Microbacteriaceae > Curtobacterium > Curtobacterium sp. MCBA15_007. The sequence continues at coordinate 90,002 of NZ_MJGM01000087.1, read as the reverse complement.
ATCGACCCGGGCCTGCAGTCGCTGTTCCTCGGCACCGCGAAGCGCTCGTACTCGGTGCTCTCGAGCGCTGAGCCGCTCGCGTACTCCGACAAGAGCCGCTTCGACTACTCGCCGTCGAAGGCGAAGCAGCTGCTCGACGACGCCGGGTGGAAGGTCGGCTCGGACGGCATCCGCGAGAAGGACGGCCAGCAGCTCACCGTGACGTTCCCCGTCTCGACGAACCAGTCGGTGCCGGCCGAGCGCAGCCTGTTCCAGCAGATCCAGGCGTCCGAGAAGGCCGTCGGGTTCAAGGTCGTGCTCGACGAGCTCGACCTGTCCAGCTGGTACGCCGCCCTGGCCGCGAACGAGTACGACGTCGTGAGCGCCCCGTACACGAAGGTCGGCCCCGACGTCCTGCGGATCCTGTACGACAGCGCGAGCATCGAACCGGCACCGTCGGGCTACTTCGCGAACCTGGCCCAGCTCGACGACCCCGCGCTCGACCGGCTGCTCGAGCAGGCCGCCCGCACCTCGGACGCCGACGAGCGCGCCGACCTGTACGAGCAGGCGCAGAAGGCGATCCTGGCGAGCGACACCGTGCTCCCCCTGTACGACCAGCAGAACCACTTCCTGGTGCGCTCGGCCGTGCACGGCATCCGGACCACCCCGGTCTCGACGCCCTGGTTCGGCACCGCCTGGATCGACCGCTGACACGGATGCGGTGGGTCTGGTGGGCCGTCCGGCGGCTCGCCGGGGGCATCGGCGTGCTCTGGGCCGTCGCGACGATCGTCTTCGTCGCGATCCGGCTCATCCCCGGTGACCCGGCGCTCGCGATCCTCGGTGGCCCGGGATCGCAGGCCTCGGCCGAGGCCGTCGCCCAGGTCCGCCACGAGTACGGCCTCGACCAGCCGGTCCTGGTGCAGTACGCGGTGTTCCTCGGCCGCCTCGCGACCGGGCAGCTCGGTGACTCCTACGCGTTCCGCACCCCGGTCGCGACGCTCCTCGGCCAGCAGCTGCCCGTCACGCTGACGCTCGCGGTCGCCGGGCTCGTCGTCGCCTGGGTGCTGGCGATCGCCGCCGCGTGGGCCTCGACGCAGCGCGGCCGCATCGCCGCCGGGCTCACCAGCGCCCTCAGCGTCACCGCGAGCGTGATGCCGCACTTCTGGCTCGGCAGCGTGCTCATCGTGGTGTTCGCCTCGTCCCTGGGGTGGGTGCCGGCGGTCAGTGACGGCACCGCACGCGGCTGGGTGCTGCCGGTGCTGACCGTGGCCGTGCCGGTCGCCGGGTACCTGGCCGAGACCGTGCGCGACGGCGTGGTGGACGCGCAGCGCTCGGCCTTCGCGCTCGCCGCCCGGGGCCGGGGCGAGACCCGCCTCGGACTGTTCGGACGGCATCTGCTCCGGCACGCCGCCCTGCCCGGGATCGCACTGTCCGCGTGGGCCTTCGGATCGCTCGTCTCCGGGGCCGTGGTCGTCGAGTCCGTGTTCGCCCTGCCCGGCATCGGCCGCGCGCTGGTCACCGCCGTCACCCAGCGGGACATGCCCCTCGTCGCCGGCATCGCGATGGTCTCGGCGGCCGCGTACGTGGTCGTGCTGGCCGTCGCCGATCTGGTCGAGCGTGTGGTCGACCCGCGCAGCACCGCACGAAACGCGACCGCGCGCCCCGGCACCGCGCGACGCCGTGGGCCCGGCCGTCCGGCGGGCGCGCGGTGAGCGGGATCGCCGACCCGGGCCTCCAGACCGGTGCGTCCGCCCACCAGACCGCCGTCGGCACCGAGCGCGTCCGTGGGGGGACGCTCGGCGTCGGCGGCACCGCCGCGGCGGTGGTCGTCCTGGTCGCCGTCGTCGCGGCGGCCTCGCCAGCGCTGCTGGGCGGCGGCGATCCGCTCGCGGTGCACCCGACCCAGGCACTGACCGCCCCGAGCGGCGCACACCCGTTCGGCACCGACGAGTCCGGCCGCGACGTCCTGGCACGGGTGGTCGCGGGGACCCGCGCCTCGCTCGTCGTCGGCGTCGTCGCCACCCTGATCGGCGGCGGAGCGGGCGTCCTGCTCGGTGTCGTCGCCGGGCTCGGCGCCGGGGCCGGACGGCTCGGCCGTCTGCTCGACGCCGTCATCGGCCGTGTCACCGAGGTCGCGTTCGCCCTGCCGCTGCTGCTCGTCGCGCTGGTCGTCATCGCCGTGACCGGTCCGGGTCCGGTGCCGGCGGTGCTCGCCGTCGGGTTCGCGACCGCTCCGGGCTACGCCCGGATCGTGCGGGGCCTGGTCCGGACGGCCCGCGGTTCGCAGGTGGTCGAGACCGCCGTGCTGCTCGGCCGCTCCCCCGCGCGCACCGTCGTCCGGCACGTGCTGCCGACGGCGCTCTGGCCCGTCGTCGCCGTCGCCACGCTCGGGGTCGGGCAGGCGGTCGTGTGGGCATCGGCGCTGAGCTACCTCGGTGTCGGCACGCCCCCACCCGCGCCGGAGTGGGGCGCGATGCTCGCCGACGGTCGCACCTACCTGCAGACCGCGCCGTGGATGAGCACCTTCCCCGGACTCGCGATCGTCGTGCTCGCGACGGCCGTCACCGTGCTCGGCCGGGCGATCCGACGGAGCGGGGCCGCGCGGTGAGCGCCGTCCTCGACGTCCGCGGACTCACCGTCGCGATCGGCGGCACCCCGATCGTGCACGGTGTCGACCTGCGCGTCGACGCCGGTGAGTGCGTCGCCCTGGTCGGCGCCTCCGGCTCGGGCAAGACCGTCACCGCACGCGCCGTGCTCGGCCTGTCCGCGCCCGGCGCCGCCGTGCACGCCGAAACGTTCACGGTCGACGGTGTCGACGTCGGCGGGTACACGGACCGGCGGTGGCGCCGGCTGCGGGGATCGCGCATCGGCTACGTCGGCCAGGAGGCGCTGGGCGCGTTGGACCCGCTGCGTCCCGTCGGGCGCGAGGTCGCCGACAGCCTCCGCCTGCACACCGAGATGCGTGCGGCCGAGCGCGTCGACGCCGTGCGTGCTGCCCTGGCCGCGGTGGGCCTCGACCCGGACACCGCGACCGACGGCCGGCTCGCCGGGACACTGTCCGGTGGGATGCGACAGCGTGCCCTCATCGCCGCGGCCACCGTCGGGTCCCCCGGGCTGCTGGTCGCCGACGAACCGACGACGGCGCTCGACGCCGGGGTCGCCGTCACCGTGATGGAGCAGTTGCGGGCAGCGCAGAGGCGGGGCGCCGGACTGCTCGTCATCACGCACGACCTGGGGCTCGTCGCGGGGTGGGCCGACCGGGTCGCCGTCGTGCACGAGGGCCGGATCGTCGAGCAGGGTGCGGTCACCGGGGTCTTCGCGGCGCCGCAGCACCCCGCGACACGGGCGCTGGTGCGCGCTGCCGGTGCTGCCGGTGCTGCCGCGGCGGAGCCGGCGCCACCGCACGGTGCCGATCTTGCCGGGCGGTGCGAGGTCGATGGCTCCGTGCAGTCCTCTGACGATGCACCGAGCGGCCGACCTCGCACCGACCGCACGACTCCGCACCGTGCGCCGATCGGCAACCGCGACACCGAGCGCGAATCCTCGCACGGTGCGAGGGACGTGCTCGCGGCGCAGGGGCTCTCGCGGGGGTACGGCGGGCTGCTCGCGGTGGATGACGTGTCGTTCGGGCTCGAGCGGGGCCGGGTGCTCGGGGTGATCGGCGCCTCGGGCTCGGGCAAGACGACGCTGGCGCGGATGCTCCTCGGCCTCGAGACGCCCGACGCCGGCACGGTCACGCTCGACGGCGAACCCTGGGTCCCGCTGCCCGAGCGAGAGCGACGCCCCCGACGGCACCGGCTCGCGGCCGTCGTGCAGGACCCCGGCGCGACGTTCGACGAACGGTGGAACGTCGAACGGGTCCTCGCGGACGCGTTCTCACGCGGTGACGAACGGCGGGCGCGCGGAGTGCTCGGCGAACGGGTCGACGCAGCACTGCGACAGGTCGACCTCGACCCCGTGCTGCGGTCCCGCTCCCCCCGCACCCTGTCCGGCGGGCAACGGCAGCGGCTCGCGATCGCCCGCGCGCTGGCGACCAGCCCCGAGGTGATCGTGCTCGACGAGCCGGTGACCGCCCTCGACGCCACGGTGCAGCACGCCGTGCTCCGGTTGCTCGAACGGCTCCGCGACGAGACCGGGGTGGCGATGGTGTTCGTGTCGCACGACCTGCGGGCGGTCCGGCGGATGGCGGACGACGTGCTCGTGGTGCACGCCGGCGCGGTCGTCGAGCACGGCCCCGCCGCCGAGGTCTTCGCGCGCCCCGCCCACCCGGTGACCGCGCGGCTGCTGCACGCCGCGGAGCGGCTGGCAGCGGGTCCCGCCGCGGATCCAGCCACGGGGACCGCGGCCGACTCCACGGGCTGAGCGACGGTCCACACGGTGCCGCGCCCGCGGACTGTCACTGCGCGCGTGACGTCGCCAACGGCTCGGAACGGCCAGGAGGCCCGGCGCGCGTTCCGAGACGGAACGTGCGCCGGGCCTCCTGGCCGGGTTGCCGCGGGGCGGCTGGGTCCTCAGGAGCCGGAGGGCTCCTTCGATGCGGCCTCGGCCGAGATGATCGGGATCTCGCTCGTCGAGAACTCCTTCGCCCAGTCGGACTGCGCGAGCTCCGACGTCGGGTCGTTGTAGTCCTCGATCACGCCGGCGACCTCGTCCTCGGACCCGACCGTCGGACCGGAGCCCATCAGCGGGCTCGCGGCGGTCTCCTTGGTGAAGTACACCGCGATCAGGCCGATGACGGCGGCGAGCATCAGGTAGAACGCGGGGATGTCCTCGGCCCAGCCGTACCCGGCGTCCTTCGCGGCGTTGATGAGCGCGGCGGTCGCGAGCGGGGTGGTCCCACCGAAGAGCGACACCGACACGTTGAACGCGATCGCCAGGGCGCCGTAGCGGATGATCGTCGGGAACAGCGCGGGCAGCGTCGACGGCATGGTCGAGGTGAACGTGACGAGCACGACGCCGAGGATCAGCAGGCCGGCGAACACGCCGACGCCGGTGCCGGTCTGGACGAGTTTCAGGGCCGGCCAGGACAGCAGGATGAAGCCGATGCAGCCGGCGGCGAGCACCGGACGGCGCCCGAACTTGTCGGACAGGCGACCGCCGAAGGTGATGACGACCATCATGAGCAGCATGACGATGACGATGAGGATCAGGCCGAACGTGGCGTTCTGGCCGAGGTTCTGCTCGAGGTAGGTCGGCATGTACGAGAGCAGCATGTAGTCGGTCACGTTGAAGACCAGGACCAGGCCGATGCAGATGATGAGCGAGCGCCAGTTCTCGGCGAAGAGCTTGAGGAACGGGGTCTTCTGCCCCTCGCGCTCGGCGGCCTGCTCCTGCTGCTTCTGGAACGCCGGGGTCTCTTCCAGCTTGAGGCGCAGGTAGAGACCGATCAGGCCGAGCGGGCCCGCGACGATGAACGGGATGCGCCAGCCCCAGCTGAGCAGGGCGTCCTCGGACAGGCCGAACTGCAGGCCGGTGACGATCGAGGCGCCGAGCACGTAGCCGGCGAGCGTGCCGAACTCGAGCCACGAGCCCATGAACCCGCGGCGCTTGTCGGGCGAGTACTCGGCGATGAAGGTCGCGGCGCCGCCGTACTCACCACCGGTCGAGAAGCCCTGCACGAAGCGGGCGACGAGCAGCAGGACGGGAGCCCAGAAGCCGATCGTGTCGTACGACGGGATCAGGCCGATCATGAGCGTGCCGGCGGCCATCAGGATCATCGTCAGCGCGAGGACCTTCTGTCGGCCGATCTTGTCGCCGATCGGGCCGAACACGGCACCGCCGATCGGGCGCACGATGAACGCGGCGGCGAAGAAGCCGAACGTGGCGACGATGTTCGCGGCCGGGTCGCCCTGCGGCAGGAACACCTGCGAGATGGTGACCGTCAGGTACGCGAAGATGCCGAAGTCGAACCACTCCATGGCGTTGCCGAGCGCGGCAGCCGCGACGGCACGCTTGAGCAGCGACTCCTCGACGACGGTGACGTCGTCCTTCGTGAGATCGCGACGAGCGCGCTTCACGGCGCCCTTCGTGCGCAACGGCCGATCGCCGTGCGGTTGGGGTGCGTTGTTCGGTGCCAAGTCGTTCCTCCGGGGTGCGGTGCTTCCTTCGGGCGTCCGGCGGACGGCGACGTTGCAGCTCCTGCGAACCCTGCGTTCGCCGGACAAACTCCGACAGACTAGCAGGCTCTTGGCGTGTCCGACAGGTCGGTGTGGTAAGTCCCGGTCGGCAGCGGGCCGCGGACGCCCCGCTGCCCGGCTCAGGACGCGTGCGCGGCCGCTACGATTGGGGCACCGCGCGTCAGGCGCGCAACACTCAGGCACCTCATCACGGACTCGGTGCCGCACACACGGACGGAAGGCGCACCATGACCAAACCCATGCCCGAGAAGCCCAGCGTCGACGGACTGGAGCAGGTCTGGGGGCCCGTCTGGGAGCAGGACGGCACGTACCGCTTCGACCGCGACGCCGCCGGTCACCGCGACGCCGTCTGGTCGATCGACACCCCGCCGCCGACCGCCTCCGGTTCGCTGCACATCGGGCACGTGTTCTCGTACACGCACACCGACCTCAAGGCCCGGTTCGAGCGGATGCGCGGCAAGCACGTCTTCTACCCGATGGGCTGGGACGACAACGGCCTGCCGACCGAGCGTCGCGTGCAGAACTACTACGGCGTCCGCTGCGACCCGACCCTGCCGTACGACCCCGACTTCACGCCGCCGTTCGAGGGCGGTGACGGCAAGTCCTCGAAGGCCGCCGACCAGCTGCCCGTGTCGCGCCGCAACTTCATCGAGCTGTGCGACCGCTTGACCGTGCAGGACGAGCAGCAGTTCGAGGAGCTCTTCCGCACGCTCGGCCTGTCGGTCGACTGGACCCAGTCGTACCGCACCATCGACGACACCTCACGAGCGAGCGCCCAGCGCGCCTTCCTGCGCAACCTCGAGCGCGGCGAGGCCTACCAGGCCGACGCCCCGACCCTGTGGGACGTCACGTTCCGCACCGCGGTCGCGCAGGCCGAGCTCGAGGACAAGGAGATGCCCGGCGCGTACCACGGCATCGCCTTCCACCGCACCGACGGTGGGGACGACGTCGTCATCCAGACCACCCGCCCGGAGCTCCTGCCGGCCTGCGTCGCCCTGGTGGCACACCCGGACGACGAGCGGTTCCAGGACCTCTTCGGCACCACGGTCCGCTCCCCCCTGTTCGACGTCGAGGTCCCGGTGCTCGCACACCACCTGGCGCAGAAGGACAAGGGCGCCGGCATCGCGATGGTCTGCACCTTCGGTGACACCACCGACGTCGTGTGGTGGCGCGAGCTGCAGCTGCCGAACCGCGCGATCATCGGCTTCGACGGCCGCGTGCGCTCCGACGAGCCCGCCTGGATCGAGTCCGCGAAGGGCCAGGAGCTCTACGCCGAGATGGCCGGCAAGACCGTGTTCTCGGCCAAGAAGGTCGTCGTCGACGCGCTCACCGAGTCGGGCGAGCTGATCGGTGACGTCAAGACCATCCAGCACCCGGTGAAGTTCTTCGAGAAGGGCGACAAGCCCCTCGAGATCGTGTCGACCCGCCAGTGGTACATCGTCAACGGTGCGCGCGACGAGCAGCTGAAGAGCACGCTCCGCCAGCGCGGCGAGGAGATCGCGTTCCACCCGGACTTCATGCGCGTCCGCTACGACAACTGGGTCGGTGGCCTGTCCGGTGACTGGCTCATCTCGCGCCAGCGCTTCTTCGGCGTGCCGCTGCCGGTCTGGTACCCGCTCGACGCCGACGGGAACCCGGTGTTCGACCAGCCGATCGTGCCGACCGAGGCGCAGCTGCCCGTCGACCCGGCCTCCGAGCCCGCCCCCGGCTTCACCGAGGACCAGCGCGGCGTCGCCGGCGGGTTCCAGGGTGAGCTCGACGTCATGGACACCTGGGCGACCTCGTCGCTGACCCCGCAGCTCGCGGGCAAGTGGGAGACCGACCCGGCGCTCTACGACCTGGTGTACCCGTACGACGTCCGCCCGCAGGCGCAGGACATCATCCGGACGTGGCTGTTCACGACCGTGCTCCGCAGCCAGCTCGAGGCCGACGTGGTGCCGTGGAAGCACGCCAGCATCTCCGGCTTCATCGTCGACCCCGACCGCAAGAAGATGTCGAAGTCGAAGGGCAACGTCGTCACGCCGCTGTCCATCCTCGAGCAGCACGGTGCCGACGCGGTCCGCTACTGGGCGGCCTCGTCCAAGCTCGGCACCGACGCGGCGTTCGACCCGCAGAACCCGAAGCAGATCAAGGTCGGTCGTCGTCTGGCGATCAAGGTGCTCAACGCGGCGAAGTTCGTCTACGGCTTCCCGCTGCCCGAGGGCGCCACGAGCGTCACCGAGGCCCTCGACGTCGACATGCTCGCCGAGCTCGGCGCGGTCGTCGAGCAGGCCACCGCCGCGTTCGACGGGTTCGACCACGCCCGTGCCCTCGAGATCACCGAGCGCTTCTTCTGGACGTTCTGCGACGACTACCTCGAGCTCGTGAAGGAGCGCGCCTACGGCACCGCGTCCGACGCGACGCACGAGACGCAGGCGAGCGCGGTGCTGGCGCTGCGCGGCGCCATCGACGTGCTGCTCCGACTGCTGGCACCGTTCCTGCCGTACGCGACGGAAGAGGTGTGGGCCTGGACCCACGACACCAGCGTGCACCGGGCCTCCTGGCCGACCGCTGCCGACCTGCCCACCGACGCGGCCCCCACCGGGCTGCTCGCGGCCGTCGGACAGGCGCTCATCGGGATCCGCGGTGCGAAGACGGCAGCGAAGGCGTCCCAGAAGACGCCCGTGACGCGTGCCGTCGTCGCGGCACCGGCCGAGACGCGGATGCTCATCGAGCGCGCGGCGGTCGACCTGGCGGCCGTCGGCCGCATCGAGAACCTGTCGTTCGTCGACGGCGACGAGCTCGCCGTCACCGAGATCGAGCTCGCGGAGCAGCAGGCGTAACGTCGGTCATCCGGGTCGGGTCGCCTCGGCGACCCGGCCCGTCCACCACCGGACAGGAGCACGGATGCAGTTGGGCACACGCTGGAACGTGGGTGGGGAGCCGCCTGCGCGACTGCCCGAGGCGATGGTCGTCGCCGTGCGGGGCGTCGAGGACGAGCTGGCGGCGGAGTCCGTCGACACGGCGACGTGGGGGTGGACCCTGACGTTCCTGGAGGGCAAGCCGATCGTCGAGCTCGACGACGGCACCTCGATCCACCTCGACGACGCCGGGCACGCCCAGGTCACGAACCCCGACGACGCGGGCGAAGAGGACTAGCGCGGCCGCGTGCTGCGCGGCCCGCGGTTCGCTTGGTGAGCGGAAATGGTCGGGTCCCCACCGGGGACCCGACCATTTCTGCTCACGATGCGGGCGCCCCCACCGGGGAGCGCCCGCGTGATCGCCGAGGGATCAGGACTCGGCGAGCCAGGTGGCGAGGACCTCGTTCACCTCGGCGGTGTGCGTGGTGAGCAGGCCGTGCGGGGCGCCCTCGATCTCGACGTACTCCGCAGCGGGCAGGGCCTTCGTGAAGCGTCGGCCGGTGGCGTCGATCGGGAGGATGTTGTCCGACGTGCCGTGCACGATCAGGGCGGGGACGGTGACCTTCGGGATGTCCTGGCGGAAGTCGGTCGGCCAGGTCAGGGGTGCCGCCGCGGACGCGATCGAACCGGAACCGGCCGCGACGTTCCAGGCGTTCCGCACCTGCTCCTCGGAGATGCGGGTGCCGAGGTTCTCCGACAGGTTGAAGAAGTCCTGGTAGAAGTTCGTGAAGTAGGCGTAGCGGTCCTTCGTCACGTCGGCGGCGATGCCCTCGAAGAACGACATCGGGCCGGCGCCGTCGGGGTTGTCGTCGGTGATGGCGAGGAACGGCTCGAGCGAGGCGAGGAACGCGACCTTGGCGATCCGGTCCTCACCGTGTCGGCCGATGTAGCGGGCGATCTCGCCGGTGCCCATCGAGAAGCCGACCAGGATCACGTCGCGCAGGTCGAGGGTCTCGAGGACGGTGTGCAGGTCGTCGGCGAAGGTGTCGTAGTCGTAGCCGGTGGACGGCTGCGAGGACTGGCCGAAGCCACGGCGGTCGTACGTGATGACGCGGTAGCCGGCCTCGAGGAGCATCGGGACCTGCCCCTCCCACGAGTTGCCGTCGAGGGGGAAGCCGTGGATCAGCACGATCGGCTGCCCCTGGCCCTTGTCCTCGTAGTGGAGCTCGATGTCGACGCTGTTCTCGGTTCCGACGGTGATGGCACCCATGGTCGTTCCTTCCCTGAACTTCGCAGAGAACGATCGTTCTCTGCCGATGTGGACTACAGTAGAGAACGCCCGTTCCCGCCGCAACTCGAGAACGGTGAACACTCAGGGAATGGGGTACACATGGCCGCCAGCGCCGTCGAACCGGACGTCCGAGCGCACATCGTCGAGGTCGCCGACGAGCTGTTCTACACGCGCGGGATCCAGTCGGTGGGGATGGACGAGATCCGCACGGGCGCAGGCGTCTCGCTGAAGAAGCTCTACGCGGCGTTCCCCGGCAAGGAGCAGCTCATCGCCGCGGTGCTCGCCGGTCGGCACGACATGTGGGAGCAGGGCGTGCACGGTGCGGTCGAGGCCGCCGCCAGCCCGCGCGACAAGCTGCTCGCGGTCTACGACTTCCTGGAGTCGTGGTTCGGCGACGACACCTTCCGCGGCTGCGGGTTCATCAACGCCTTCGGTGAACTCGGCGCGACCTCGCCCGCGGTCGCCGAGATCGCGCGCGAGCACAAGGACTCGTTCCAGCGGTTCGTGCAGCAGCTCACCACCGAGGTCGTCGCCGACCCCGAGCACGCCGAGGAACTCGCCGCCCAGCTCGCGCTGCTCGCCGAGGGCGCGCAGACCACCGCCGCCATCGCGGGCACCACGGTGCCCGCCGCGCACGCGCGCCGCGCCGCGGTGACCCTGATCGACGCCGCGATGCGCTGACACGCGACCGCACCGACACGGCGGACGGGAGGCACGGGGCCAGCCCGCCACGGGCCTCCCGTCCGCCCCGTTGCGGCGCGACGTCCGTAGGGTGGTTGCCATGGCAACCCCGTTCGACGTCCCGAGCACCCTCCCCTACGCCCTGCCGCCCTTCGGCGACGTGCGACTCGAGCACTACCGACCGGCGTTCGAAGCCGGCATGGCCGAGCAGCGCGCCGAGGTCGAGGCCATCGCCACCGACCCCCACGCCCCGACGGTCGAGAACACCCTGATCGCACTCGAGCGGTCCGGGCAGCTGCTGGCCCGCGTCAGCCACGTGTTCTTCACGCTGTCGTCGGCCGACTCGACCCCGGAGCTGCACGACCTCGAGGCCGAGATCTCACCGCTCCTCGCCGCCCACCGCGACGCGATCACGCTCGACGCACGCCTGTACGCCCGGGTGCAGGAGGTGCTCGACGGCGCTTCCGCCGCGGGTCTGGAGGGCGAAGCGCTCCGCCTGGTCGAGCGGACCCACGCCGAGATGACCCTGGCGGGCGCCGGGCTCGACGACGCGGGCAAGGAGCGTCTGACCGCGATCAACCAGGAACTCTCAACCCTCACGACGACCTTCGAGCGGAACCTGCTCGAGGACACCAACGACTCCGCCGTGCACGTGACGAGCGAGGACGAGCTCGAGGGGCTCGACGACGGCGCGAAGTCCGCCGCTGCCGGAGCCGCCGCCGACCGTGGCCTGGACGGCTGGCTCATCACGCTGCCGCTGTACACCGGACACCCGTGGCTGTCGTCGCTGGCGAACCGTGCCCTGCGCGAGCGGATCATGCGGGCCTCACTCGCCCGCGGTCGTCGGGGCAACCAGTACGACAACCGCGACGTGCTGCTCCGGATCGTCCGGCTCCGTGCCGAACGCGCCGAGCTGCTCGGGTTCCCGAACCACGCCGCCGTCGTCACCGCCGACGAGACCGCCAAGACCCCCGAGGCCGTCGACGGCCTGCTGTCCTCGCTCGTCGGTGCCGCCGCCCGGAACGCCGACGACGAACGGGCCGTCCGTTCCCGCACGGTCGGCTTCGACGTCGAGTCGTGGGACTGGGCGTACGCGACCGAGATCCTGCGCGGGGAGCAGTTCGCCGCGGACAGCACCGCACTCCGCCCGTACTTCGAGGCGGACCGGGTCCTGCACGACGGCGTCTTCCACGCCGCCGGCGCCCTGTACGGCCTGACCTTCACGGAGCGCCCGGACCTGCACGGCTACAACGACGAGGTCCGGGTCTTCGAGGTCACCGGCGACGACGACGAGCCCGTCGGCCTGTACCTGCTCGACCTGTACACACGCGATGGCAAGCGCGGCGGCGCGTGGATGAACCCGGTCGTCGAGCAGTCCGAGCTCCTCGGCACCCTGCCCGTCGTGGTGAACAACCTCAACGTCGCGAAGCCCGCTGCCGGCTCCCCCACGCTGCTCATCCAGGACGAGGTGCAGACGCTCTTCCACGAGTTCGGGCACGCCCTGCACGGCCTCATCGCCCGCACCACCTACCCGCGGTTCTCCGGCACCAACGTCGAGCGGGACTTCGTCGAGTTCCCGAGCCAGGTGAACGAGATGTGGGTGTCGTGGCCGTCGGTGCTGGCGAACTACGCGAAGCACCACGAGACCGGGGCTCCCCTGCCGCCCGAGCTGGTCCTGGGGCTCAGCGAGTCCGAGGGGTTCAACGAGGGATTCGGCACGACCGAGTACCTGGCCGCCGCACTGCTCGACCAGGCGTGGCACCGACTGTCGGCTGCCGAGGCGGCCGCGGTGACGGACGTCGAGGCGTTCGAGCGGGACGCCTTGGCAGCCGCCGGCATCGCCGTCGAGGCCGTGCCACCGCGGTACTCCTCGACGTACTTCGCCCACACGTTCTCGGGTGGGTACGACGCCGGCTACTACGGGTACATCTGGTCCGAGGTGCTCGACGCCGACACGGTGGAGTGGTTCCGCGACAACGGCGGGCTGGACCGTGCGGCCGGTCGACGCTTCGCGGAACGACTGCTCGGGGTCGGCGGCGCGAAGGACCCGCTCGAGGCGTACCGGGACTTCCGCGGCCGCGACGCCGAGGTCGGCCCGCTGCTGCGGCGCCGCGGGCTCGAGTAGGGCGCTGCGGGACCGGGCGCTTCCGGGCGTACCGCGACGAATCGGGCGTACCCGGTCGGAACTCCCGACCAGGTACGCCCGATCTCGCTTTCCGTCGCAGCCGTCATGGGAAGCACCAGACGTCGATCCGCGGGCCGCGCCGACCGGCAGACCACGACGAAGCCCCGCACCGATCCGGTGCGGGGCTTCGTTGCGAACGGAGCGCTACGCCGACTTCTCGACGCGCTTGGCCCGGGGCCGCGGCACGATCGTCGGGGCGGCGTTCTCGAGCACGGACTCGCGGGTGATGACCACGCGGGCGACGTCGTCGTCGGACGGGACGTCGAACATCACCGGGCCGAGGACCTCTTCGAGGATCGCGCGGAGCCCGCGAGCACCCGTCTGGCGCAGCACCGCGAGGTCCGCGATGGCCTCGAGCGCGCCCTGGTCGAACTCGAGCTCGACGCCGTCGATCTGGAACATCCGCTGGTACTGCTTGACCAGCGCGTTCTTCGGCTCGGTCAGGATCTGCATGAGCGCCGCCTGGTCGAGCTGCGACACCGTGGTGACGACGGGAAGACGACCGATGAACTCGGGGATCAGGCCGAACTTGTGCAGGTCTTCCGGCAGGACCTCGGAGTACAGGTCCTGGTGGTCGGTCGCACTGTGCAGGGGCGCTCCGAAGCCGATCCCGCGCTTGCCGACGCGCGAGGACACGATGTCCTCGAGCCCGGCGAAGGCACCGGCCACGATGAACAGCACGTTCGTCGTGTCGATCTGGATGAACTCCTGGTGCGGGTGCTTGCGACCGCCCTGCGGCGGGACCGAGGCGACCGTCCCCTCGAGGATCTTGAGCAGCGCCTGCTGCACGCCTTCGCCGGAGACGTCGCGGGTGATCGACGGGTTCTCGGCCTTGCGGGCGATCTTGTCGACCTCGTCGATGTAGATGATGCCGGTCTCGGCACGCTTCACGTCGTAGTCGGCGGCCTGGATCAGCTTGAGGAGGATGTTCTCGACGTCTTCACCGACGTAGCCGGCCTCGGTCAGGGCGGTGGCGTCGGCGACGGCGAACGGCACGTTGAGGCGCTTGGCCAGGGTCTGCGCCAGGTACGTCTTGCCACAGCCGGTCGGGCCGATGAGCAGGATGTTCGACTTGGCGATCTCGATGTCGTCGCGGTCTTCGGCGGCGGTGATCTGTCCCTGCGCGCGGATGCGCTTGTAGTGGTTGTAGACGGCCACGGCGAGGGCGCGCTTCGCCGGGTCCTGTCCGATGACGTACTCCTGCAGGAAGTCGAAGATCTCCCGCGGCTTGGGCAGTTCGAAGTCCCCGCTCGAGGTGTCCTCGCCGGCTTCGGCCAGACGTTCCTCGATGATCTCGTTGCAGAGCTCGACGCACTCGTCGCAGATGTAGACGCCCGGTCCGGCGATGAGCTGCTGGACCTGCTTCTGGCTCTTGCCGCAGAACGAGCACTTGAGGAGATCGCCGCTCTCTCCGATGCGTGCCATTCCCGTGCCTCCCTGATTGGACATGCCGGCCGCGCTGTCGCACCACCGCTGGTGCACCGCTGCTGGTGGGCACCTCGTCGTGGACACGAGCCTAACCGCAACCGGTGACACCGACCGCGATGCCCCTCCGCAATCGCGCAGCGCGTTCGCCCAGGGCGTGCGAGCCTGCTACGGTGATCCGGACTTCTCTACAACTTGTAGAACAACACGCGCAGAACCACCCCGGAAGGAACCCCATGCAGAAGCGTCTCGCCGCCGGCGGCGCCGTCACCCTCGGCGTCGCAGCCGTCATCGTCCTCGGCAGTGCCACGGCGGCCAGCGCGCACGTGTCCGCGACGGCGACGTCGACCGCCGCGGACTCGTACACCACGGCGACCTTCTCGGTCCCGCACGGCTGCGACGGCTCCCCCACCACGAAGATCGAGTTCCAGGTGCCGGAGTCCGTCATCGAGGTCACGCCCACCGTGAACCCGAACTGGAAGATCACGAAGGCGACCGAGCCCTACACCGACCCGTCGGCCTCGGCTTCGGCCTCCGACGAGGACCACGCCGAGACGGCCGCCGAGCGCGTCACGAGCGTCACGTACACCGCGAAGACCCCGCTGCCCGCCGACGAGCGCGACACCTTCGCGCTCTCGTTCTCGCTGCCGGACGGCAAGGCCGGCGACCTGGTCGAGTTCCCCGCGATCCAGACCTGCGAGAAGGGCAGCGTCGAGTGGAACCAGGAGCAGCAGGCCGGCGAAGCCGAGCCCGAGCACCCGGCGCCCTCGATCACCCTGACCGCCGCCGAGCCGACGGACGACGACGGCGACCCGATCGCCGCGACCCCGACGACCGAGGCTGCCAGCACGACCGCCTCGAGCGACCCCGACCTGATCGGTCGCTTCCTCGGCCTCGGCGGCCTGGTGCTCGGCGCCGTCGCCCTGGTCGTCGCCGTCGCCGGCACGCGTCGTCGGAGCTCCACCAAGTGACGCAGCGCGGCCCGCGTCGGTCCCGCCAGCGGTCCTCTGCCCGGAGGCTCGTGGCCGGGACCGCCGCGGCCGTCGCGATCGCCGGTGGTGCGGTCCTCGGGCTCGCCGGTCCCGCCAGCGCGCACAACTACCTGATCTCGTCCGACCCGGAGGTCCGCGGCACGCTCACCGAGCTGCCCGAGGACTTCGACATCACGACGAACGACAAGCTGCTCGACATCGGCGGATCGGGGTCGGGCTTCGCGTTCCGCATCGTCGGGCCCGACGGCCGGTACTACGAGGACGGCTGCGTCGACGTCGAGGGGCCGTCGATGACCACGGCCGCCGCACTCGGCGACTCCGGCAAGTACACCGTCGAGTGGCAGATCGTCTCCGCCGACGGCCACACCGTGTCCGACGAGTACCCCTTCACGTGGAAGGCACCGTCGGGCTTCACCCCGGCACCGGGCGCGGCGAAACCCCCGACCTGCGCCACCGCGGGTGACGACGACGGCGGATCGGACACCACGACCGGTACGGCCTCGGGGTCGAGCGACTCGGCGGCGTCCGACGCGATCTGGATCGGCGCCGGTGGCATCGTGCTCGTCGGCGTGGTCGTCGCGGTGTTGCTGCTCCTGCGCCGCAAGCCGGCCCCGGAGTCCGACGACACCGACGACTAGACACGACGCAACGACCAGCCCCGTCGCACGACGAAGGCCCCGCTCCGATCGGTGCGGGGCCTTCGTCGTTCCTGCTGGAGCTACTTGACGAGCGCCGGCAGGTTCTTGCGGCTGGTGAGGACCTGGTCGATCAGGCCGTACTCCACGGCTTCCTGCGCGGACATGATCTTGTCGCGCTCGATGTCGTGGTTGATCTCCGCCGGCGTCTTGTTGGAGTGCTTCGACAGCGTCTCCTCGAGCCAGGTGCGCATGCGGAGGATCTCCGCCGCCTGGATCTCGATGTCGGACGCCTGACCGCCACCCTGCTGGGTCGCGGGCTGGTGGATCAGCACACGGGCGTTCGGCAGCGCGAGGCGCTTGCCGGGGGTGCCACCGGCGAGCAGCACCGACGCAGCCGAGGCAGCCTGGCCGAGGCAGACCGTCTGGATCTGCGGACGGATGTACTGCATCGTGTCGTAGATCGCCGTCATCGCGGTGAACGAGCCACCGGGCGAGTTGATGTACATCACGATGTCGCGGTCGGGGTCCATCGACTCGAGCACGAGCAGCTGGGCCATGACGTCGTCAGCCGACGCGTCGTCGACCTGCACGCCGAGGAACACGATGCGGTCCTCGAAGAGCTTGGCGTACGGGTCCTGGCGCTTGTAGCCGTAGGCCGTGCGCTCTTCGAAGCTCGGCAGGATGTACCGATTGGACGGAGCCGGGACGTTCTGCGCGCCACCGAGCATGGGGAGATGCATTCTCGTTTCCTTTTCTTCGGTGGTGATCAGGACTGGGCGTCGGGCTCGGCTGCGCTGGTGGGCGTCTCGCCGTCGCCGACGGTGCCACCACCGCCGATGACCTCGGCGCTCGAGGCGCGGAGGTGGTCGACGAAGCCGTACTCGAGCGCTTCCTGGGCCGTGAACCAGTTGTCGCGGTCGTTGTCCTTGAGGATCTGCTCGACCGACTTGCCGGTCTGCTCGGCCGTGAGCTCCGCCATGCGCTGCTTCATGTCGAGGATGACCTTGGCCTGCGTCTGGATGTCGGCAGCGGTGCCGCCGAAGCCGCCGGACGGCTGGTGGAGCAGCACGCGCGCGTTCGGCGTGATGTAGCGCTTGCCGGGCGTGCCGGAGGACAGCAGGAACTGTCCCATCGACGCGGCGAGGCCGATGCCCACGGTGACGATGTCGTTCGGGACGAACTGCATCGTGTCGTAGATCGCCATGCCGGCGGTGATCGAACCACCGGGCGAGTTGATGTAGAGGTAGATGTCCTTCTCAGGGTCCTCGGCGGCGAGCAGCAGCAGCTTGGCTGCGATCTCGTTCGAGTTGTCGTCGCGGACCTCGGAGCCGAGCCACACGATCCGGTCTCTCAGAAGGCGGTCAAAAACACTGGGGTTCAGTGTTGCTTCGGCCATGGAAAAGCTCCCGTTCAGTTGTCGCTTGTTGTCGAACTTATCGGGTGCAACGCACCAGTTCTCGTCTGTTCGCCGACAGCAATGCGGTGGTGCGGAAATACGGACGGGAGGCGCGGTGCCAGCTGGCACCGCGCCTCCCGTCTGTCGTACTGGTGGCGTCGAGATCGTTACTCGGCGTCCCCTGCCGGCTCCTGCGCGACGCCCGCCGTGAAGGCGGACAGGTCGACGGCGTCGCCGTTGGTGTCCTTGACGGTCACCTTGGACAGGACGGTCGCGACCGCCTTCGAGCGGGCGACCTCGCCGACCATGCCGGGGATCTGGCCGTTCTGGTCGATGACCTTGATGAACTCGGCCGGCTCCATGCCGTACTGCGCGGCGGCCTGGATGAGGTACTGGGTCAGTTCCTCCTGCGAGACCTGGATCTCTTCCTTCTCGGCGATCGCGTCGAGGAGGATCTGCGAGCGGAAGGCGGTCTCGCTGGACTCGGAGACCTCCTTGCGGTGCTCCTCGTCCTCGAGGCGGTTCTCCTGCTCGAGGTGACGGTGCACCTCGTCGGCGATGAGCTGCTCCGAGATCGGGATGTTGACGTCCTCGGTGAGCTTCTCGACGAGCTTGTCGCGAGCCGCGGCGCCCTGACCGAAGGTCTTGGACTTCGCGATCTGCTCCTTCAGGTCCGCCTTGAGCTCGTCGATGGTGTCGAACTGGCTGGCGATCTGGGCGAACTCGTCGTCGGCCTCGGGGAGCTCGCGCTCCTTGACGGCGGTGACGGTGACGGCGATCTGGGCGGTCTCGCCCTCGCGGTCGCCACCGACGAGCTTCGACTCGAAGTTCGTCGACTCGCCGGCGGTCAGGGACTCGAGCGCCTCGTCGATGCCCTCGAGCAGGTCGCCGGAGCCGATCTCGTAGGAGACGCCGGTGGCCGAGTCGACCTCGTCGTCGCCGATGCTGGCGGTGAGGTCGATCTGCGCGAAGTCGCCGGTCTTCGCCGGACGGTCCACCGTCACGAGCGTGCCGAAGCGGGTGCGCAGGTTCTGCAGCTCCTCTTCGATCTCGTCGTCCGACACCTCGACGGCGTCGACGGTGAGCTCGTACGAGGAGTAGTCCGGCAGGTCGAACTCGGGGCGGACGTCGACCTCGAAGGTGAGGACGAGGTCGCCGGTGAAGTCCGCGACGTTCGGCAGCTCGGCGACGTCGGCCTCGGCACGGCCGAGGATGCGCAGCTCCTGCTCTTCGACCGCCTGGCGGTAGAAGTTGTCGATGGCGTCACCGACGGCGTGGTTCAGGACCTCGCCGCGGCCGACACGCTGGTCGACGATCGCGGGCGGGACCTTGCCCTTGCGGAAGCCGGGGATGTTGATCTGCTCGGCGATGTGCTTGTAGGCGTGGTCGATGCTCGGCTTGAGATCGTCCGGCGTCACGTTCACGGTGAGCTTGACGCGGGTGTCGCTCACCTTGTCGACGGTGCTGGTGGCCAAGGGATGTTCTCCTGTTGGTTGACGTTCGTGTGGTCGGTGGTGCTCGGAGGACCTGGTCGGGGCGACAGGATTTGAACCTGCGACCTCCCGCTCCCAAAGCGGGCGCTCTACCAAGCTGAGCTACGCCCCGTTGGTTCGTGCCAGGGATCAGCCGCACACACCGAGGGGCGCATGCGACCCCGGTGAGTCTAGCGGTCCGACGGCGCACTGTTCCCGGGGGTTGCTCAGTCGTCCTCCGCGGCGCGTCGGAGACCCCGCCGCCACCGGATCCCGACGACCACCTGGACCCCCAGGGCGGCCACCGCGAGCAGCAGCCCGACGACGATCCGCCAGACGTGCAGCAGTGCGTGCGCGGGCTGCGACTGCGGGTCGCCGAACAGGTCGGGGCGCAGGGACAGGACCGCGGCGGCGAGGAGCACCAGCACGTACGAGACCACCCGCGACCGGCGGATCGTGCGTTCGGCGCCGGCGTCCGGCTTCGGGATGACGCGCGTCGGCATGTCGGTGCTCGTTCGTCCGCTACGATGGTCGGGCTGCGCCTGGTGCGCAGGCGCGGGGATGTAGCTCAATGGTAGAGCCCCAGTCTTCCAAACTGGCTACGCGGGTTCGATTCCCGTCATCCCCTCTCTTCGTCCCCTTCCTGCCGTCGCCGCACGGTGCGGTGTTGTTCGGCCCGTGCGCGGTGGGTCGTTCTGTGCGATGTCGTTCCGGCGCACCGAGCGATCAACTCCGCACGGTGTGGACACGTGCGCACCGTGCATCTCGCCACCATCCAGAACCCGCCAGACCACAAGCCAGCGCGCGCCACGTACCCGTCGTCGGGTACCGATCATCACGTGGGTGGGCATCGTGGGAACAGCATCGTACGGCCGCGGCGTCGAGCGCGCCGGGCCGGGGTTCGTTCTCGGTGGATGACGGTTCCGGTTCACGATCCCCGAGGTCAGCGAACCGGAACCGTCACGGGCGAGGACGAACTGGGGCCTCCCCCGGAACAGCGGGACCCGGACGGCGGACGCGTCAGCGGTACGACGCGTCAGCGGTACGACGCGTCCTGTCCGTAGAGCACCTTGGTGAAGGAGGAGACGTACGCGGACTCGTCGCCTCCCGGCAGGTTGTACGTCATGAAGACGCCGTACCCGTCGGCCTTCGTGCGCTGTGCGAGCGACACCGCGGTGGCCTGCGGGGTGTTCTGGATGTCGACCGCGGCGGCGGACAGCTTCGACTTCGGCAGGCCCGGGATCGTCGGCGCCGTGTAGGTGCCGTAGTACGGGTTCCAGGCGTAGTCGAGCTGCTTGCCGATCGACGGGCTCGCGGTCTTCAGGGCGTCGGACGACGGGCCGATGTCGTAGAACGAGATGATCTTGCCCGGCATGTCCGCACGCAGGGCGCTGATGAGCCAGCCGATGGACTGCTGGTTCGGCTGCGGGGTGCCGTTCACGCCGTAGTCCGAGTACTCGTCGTCCAGGTCGACGCCGTCGAGTCCGTACTTCTTCACCGTCGCCGAGACCTGCGCTGCGAAGTCCCGTGCCGCGGCCTTCGTCGGGAAGTTCGCCAGTCCGGCGCCCTGGTGGTTGCCGAGCACCGAGAGCGTGACCTTGATGCCCTTGGCCTGCAGCGGTCGGATCTGCGTGGCGGCCTGGTCGAGGGTCCGCTGCACGTTCTCGTTGTTGTACAGGACCGCCTTGCCGTCCTCGTAGTTGATGTTCGCGGCGAAGATGATCGCCACGTCGAACGCGTTCGCGCCGTTCTCCAGCGTGTACCGGCCGACGTTGGCGAGCTCGTCGTTGTTCACCTCGACGTAGGCGATGCTCGTCGGCCCCGGCTTGGTGGGCGCAGTGTGGTGCCCGTGACCGTGACCGTGGCCGCCGCCGTGGGACGCACCGTGGCCGTGCCCGTGGCTCGATCCGGACGAGGAGGGCGCCGCGGATGCTGCGGCGGGCACCAGTGGTGCCGCGAGCATGGCGACCAGTGCGGTCGCGATGCTGAACTTGGTGGACTGCTTCATGACACTCCTCAGCGAGTGACGAACCGGTCGGCGGTCGCCGACCGGGGGCCGCCGCCGGGACACCCGAAGTCCCGGCGGCGGAGTCTCAGGCGCGCGTGCGCGGGAACCGGAAGGTGCGGACCTCGTAGGCGTCGACGGCGAACGAGGAAGCGTCGACCGCCGCGCCCGAGGCAAGCGGCTCTTCGAGCAGCGTCACCTCGGCAGCCGGCCCGAACGCAGCCCCGTCGGCCTCGGACACCGCGATGCCCCCGGTCCCCCGCTGCCCGGACGGCTCGTAGACGCGCACGACCAGGTCACCGGACCGGTCGTCGGCGAGCTTGACGCTCGACAGCACGACGTCGCCGGAGACCTGCACCAGCGGGTCGAAGCCGTGCGCCCCGGTGATCGTCCGCGCGCCCGCGTTCATCCGCACGCCGGCCGACGTGGCGCCGAGCTGGTCGGTGCCGATGACGATGCCGTAGCGGTGCGTCTGCACGCCCTGGTCGGTCTCGGGGTCCGGGAACCGGGGTGCCCGCAGCAGCGACAGCCGCACGGTGGTGGTGACGTGCCCGTCGACGGCGTCGCGCGTGGTGTCGAAGCCGTGGATCGAGTCGTTCACGAGCGCGACCCCGAAGCCCGGTTCGGACACGAGCACGTAGCGGTGCATCGAGGTCTCGAACTTGGCGGCCTCCCACGAGGTGTTCGTGTGCGTCACCCGCTTCTGCGCACCGAACTGCGTCTCGGCGACGGTGTGCTCGGCGCGGACGTCGAGCGGGAACGCCACCTTGAGGAACTTCTCGGTCTCGTGCCAGTCGGTCACCTGATCGAACTCCAGGGTGCGGGACCCCGGCGCCAGGACGATCTCCTGCGTCACCGTCGAGTCACCGAACGCCCGGGACACGACGACCCGTGCGATCCCGGACTCGTCGACCGACGCGGTCAGCCCGGTGGTCGACACGAGGTCCTCGACGCGGTTGCGGTAGTACCGGTCGACGTCCCATGCGTCCCACATGTTCGGGAAGTCCTGGTGCAGCTGCAGCAGGTTCGCCGCCTGGCCGGCCGCGATCGCCTCGCGCCCGCTCGCCAGGTCGACGGCGCTCGTCACGAGCCCCTGCGCGTCGACGACGACCCGCACCAGGTCGTTCACCAGCACGTACCCGCCGTCCTGCTCGGTCAGGGACACGGCGGTCGCCGCCGCCACGTCGGTCGCCACGACGGCGCCCTGCGCGGGCGCACCGGCCTGGAGGAACGGGGCCGGGTTCACGACGACGGCCGCGTCCCCGGCGCCGGCGAGCGCCGAGAGCGCCCGGTCGATGATCGCGGTCAGCGCCGCGGCCGTTTCGGCGTAGCGCTCGACCGCTTCGCGGTGCACCCATGCGATCGAGGTGCCCGGCAGGATGTCGTGGAACTGCTGGAGCAGGACCTGCTGCCACAGGGCATCGAGTTCGTCGTACGGGTAGGTGAAGTCGGTGCGGGCGGCTGCGGTCGCGGCCCAGAGCTCGGCCTCGATGAGCAGCTGCTCGCACCGGCGGTTGCCCTGCTTCGTGCCGTGCTGGCTGGTCAGTGTGGCGCGGTGCAGCTCGAGGTACAACTCCCCCACCCACACGGGCGGGTCGGGCAGCTCGGACTTCGCCCGGTCGAAGAACGTGTCGGGGTGCTCCCAGCGGACCTTCGCGCTGCCCTCGAGGTCGGCCAACCGTGCGGCGGTGCCGGTCATCTCGCGGGTGGTGCCACCACCGCCGTCGCCCCAGCCGACGGGGGCGATCGAGCCGGTGGCGAGCCGGTTCTCACGGAACTGGCGGGAGGCCTTCGCGACCTCGCTGCCGGACAGCCGCGAGTTGTAGGTGTCCATCGACGGGAAGTGCGAGAACACCCGTGACCCGTCGATGCCCTCCCACAGGAACGTGTGGTGCGGGAACTTGTTCACCTGGTTCCACGAGATCTTCTGCGTGAAGAACCACTCGAAGCCCGCGCGGCGCATGAGCTGCGGCAGCGCCGGCGAGTACCCGAAGCTGTCCGGCAGCCAGACGCCCTTGGGTCGGATGCCGAACTCGCGCTCGAAGAACCGCTGGCCCTGCGAGAACTGGCGGACGATGCTCTCGCCGGTCGGCATCACGGTGTCGGACTCGACCCACATGCCGCCGATCGGCAGGAACCGGCCGGCCTCGACCGCAGCCTTGACGCGGGCGTAGACCTCGGGGCGGTGCTCCTTGATCCACGCGTACTGCTGCGCGCTCGACATGCCGTACAGGAAGTCGTCGGTCTGGTCGATGAGCTCGGTCATGGTCGACGTGGTGCGGGCGACCTTGCGGATGGTCTCGCGCACGGGCCAGAGCCAGGCTGAGTCGATGTGGGCGTGCCCGACGGCGGAGATGGTGTGCGCCGAGGCCTCGGCGGGAGCGGCGAGCACGTCGGCGAGCGCCGCGCGGGCGTCGGACGCGGTCTCCGGGATGTGCTGCAGGTCGAGCGCGTCGAGGGCGTCGTCGAGGGCCTGCAGGATCCGCATGCGTCGGGGTCCGGCGGGCAGCTCGGCCTGCAGTTCGAGCAGGACGTCGATGTCGAGGGCGAGTTCGTGCACCTCGGACTCGAAGACGGCGAGCTCGATCCGGCGGGTGGCGTAGAGGCGCTTCGAGGACGAGGTCTGCACGTCGCCCTCCTGCGTCGGCAGGAAGGGGTGGTAGTCGAGCAGGACGGGGTTCGACGCGGCCTCGACGAACAGTTCGACGGTCTCGCCACCCTCGGCCCGTTCGGTGACCAGGACCCACTGGTTGCGCGGGTTGATCGACTTCACGGGGGTGCCGTCGGCCAGGTACACGAGCCCCTCGCACTGGAACCCGGGCATGTTCTTGTCGAAGCCGAGGTCGATCACGGCCTCCACCCGGCGCCCGGCCCACTCGGTCGGCACGGTCCCGGTCAGCCGGAACCACGTCGTGCCCCAGGCCGCGCCCCACGGGGTGCCGACCTCGTAGGGCTCGAACGTGAGCGCGGGTCCCTCGGCGGGGGCGATCGGCTCACCGGGGAGCTCGTGCCAGGCGACGTCGAGCGGCGTCGCCGTGGCGTGCACCGCGGGGGTGATCCGCTCGTCGAGCACCCGTCGGGCTCGTCCGGTGGTGAGGGGGATGTCGTCGTGCATGGGGCCTTCCGGGGTCAGGGCGTGGTCGCGGGGTGGGCGACGCGGACGGTGGTGGTGTCGAGGTCAGACGGCACGTCGACGCAGCGGTCGATGCCACGGTCGGCCAGCAGTGCCGTGTCGGACAGTCGGGAGCGCAGGACGACCTGGGGGCCGCGGCCGTCCGGCGCGGCCTCGGCCAGCGCGAGCCAGGCGGCGGCGAACCGCCCGCCGGGGGCGCAGTCGGCGCGGGTGCCGTGGTGGTCGGTGCCGTCGGTCAGCACGTCGTCGAGGACGAGTGCGGTGGCCGGCGGTGCTGCGGGGGCGTCGCGGGTGTGCTCGGCACGGGCGAGGGCGGCGAACGCCTCGCCGACGGGCTTCAGGCGTCCGTCGTTCGTGAACAGCCCGAGGTCGTACTCGAGCTCGGGGAAGTCGGCGAGGGACCGCGCGACGTCGTGGGAGCACCACCACGTCACCCCGAGCACGTGCTGCGCGTCGAGGACGTGCCGGATGGTCTGCTCGGTGAACGCGGCGGCGTCGGCGGGGTCGACGACGTTGGTGGGGGCGCCGACCTCCTGCAGCCAGTTCGGCCGGGCGGCGTCGCGGTTCCAGGCCGCGGCGAGCTGGAGCAGGTACTCCCCGTGCCGCACCGACCCGGGCCCGAGGGCGCCGTGCAGGGCCGCCGAGCCGTTGAACACCCACGAGTGCGTGACCGTTGCGTCGCCGTGGTCCGCCGCGTGCTCGGGGCCGAAGGGCTGGGCGTCGTCGTACCAGGCCGCGTCGTACTGCGCGACGGTGACCAGCGGCCCAGGGCGCGACCCGGTGCCGGACGGGACCGACGAGGCGGCGCCGAGCCGCGCCTCCAGACCAGATGCCAGCCCCGCTCGCGCCGCCGCGACCATCGCCGCCGCCCACGCGTGCCCCTGCTCCGCCGTGACGGCGTGCGGGGCGGGGTGCGGCGCGTGCGCGAACTGGTTGACCTCGTTGCCGATGGTGATGCCGAGCAGGTTCGGCTTGTCGGCGACCGCTCCGGCGAGCGCCCGGACGTACGCGGCGGTCGAGGCGACCACGTCCGGGTCGGTGAACATGTTGCGGCGGTGCCAGCTGTCCAGCCACGACGGCACGAAGTCGAAGCTCGACAGGTGCCCCTGCAGGGCGTCCACGTTGACGTCGAGCCCGAACGAGCCGGCGAGGTCGACGACCGTCGCGACGTCGTCGAGGGCCTGCTGCCGGATGAGGGTCCGGTTGGGCTGGACGACCGGCCAGAGCGGGAAGATCCGCACGTGGTCGGCGCCGAGCGACGCGATGGCCTCGAGGTCCCTGGCGGTGTCCGACGGCGAGAAGTCCAGCCACGAGTGGAACCAGCCGACCGCGGGCGTGTAGTTGACCCCGAACCGCATCAGCCCTTCACACCGCCCTCTTCGACGCCCTTGAAGAAGAAGCGCTGCAGGACGGCGAAGATCACGGCGATCGGGATGAACGCGATCATGGTGCCGGCCGCGATCATCCGCTGGTCGGTGGCGAACGTGCCCTGCAGGTACTGCAACCCGACGGTCAGGGTGAGGTTCTCGGGCGACTGCAGCACGATGAGCGGCCACAGGAAGTCGTCCCACGCCCCGATGAACGAGAAGATCGCGATGACGGCGATCGTCCCCTGCACGGCGGGCAGCGAGATGTAGCGCAGCCGCTGCAGGGCGTTCGCACCGTCCATCACCGCGGCCTGGTCGATCTCCTCGGGGATCTGCCGGAACGCGTTGAACATCAGCAGGACGTTGAGCGCCGCGATCATGCCGGGCAGGGCGACGCCGACCAGGTTGTCGGCGAGGCCGAGGTCCTTCACGGTGACGAACTGCGAGATGATCGTCGCTTCGCCGGGCAGCACCAGGGTGCCGAGGAACAGGCCGAGCACGAGCTTCCGGTGCCGCCACTGCAGACGGGCGAGGGCGAAGCCGGCCAGGGTCGCGAACACGATGTTGCCGAGCACGTCGATCGCGGCGACGAGCAGCGAGTTGCCGATGTACCGCCACACCGGGATCGCGGCTGCGACCTTCAGGTAGTTATCGATGGTCGGTTCGGACGGGATGAACGACGGGTTCGCCGTGTAGATGTCCTCACCGGCGCCCTTGAGCGACGTGGACAGCTGCCACAGGAACGGGCCGATCGTGATGAAGAGCACCACGATGAGCAGGACGTAGCGGACGACCTTCTCGCGGGTGGACATGACGCCCCAGACCGCGCGGCGCCGCTTGCGTCCGTCGCGTCCGCCTCGTCCGTTCCGCCTGGAGGCCCGTCCAGCGCCCGTCGCGCCGGTCACGTCCGGCGTCGGGCTGGCGGCGCCCTGCGCGCCGCCGATGACGGGTTCGGTCGTGCTGGTCGTGTTCGTCACTTGTCCGCCTTGCTGTTCATCCGGGCGAGGGCGAGCATCGGCACGAGCGTCACGACGAAGAGCAGGAGGCTCAGTGCGGACGCGTAGCCGAGGTTGCCGGTGAAGCCGCGGGCGTACTGCTGGATGAGCATGACGAGCGAGTTGTCCTGCCCGCCGGGTCCGCCGGTGCCGTTGGTGAGGATGTAGAGCTCGCTGAACACCCGGAGCGCAGAGACGCACACCAGGATCCCGACGAGCGTCATGGTGCCGCGGACCCCGGGCATCGTGACCGACCAGAAACGTCGGACCGCGCCGGCGCCGTCGAGGGCGGCGGCCTCGTGCAGGTCCTTGCCGACGTTCCCGAGGGCAGCCAGGAAGATGATCATGTAGTAGCCGAGCCCCTTCCACACCGTCAGGCTGATGGCGCTGAGGAGCAGCAGCCACCGGTCGGTCAGGAACGGGACGCTGCCCTGCACGACGCCGAGGGCCTGCGCCATCTCGTTGATGACACCGCGGTCGTCGAGGATCCACGTCCAGATGAGCCCGACGACCACCGCGGACGCGATGACCGGCGTGTAGAACGCGGTGCGGAAGAACGCGATCCCGGGCAGCTTCTGCTGCACGAGCACCGCGATGAGGAGCGGAAGGACCGTCAGCAGCGGCAGGCACACCGCCATGTAGATGACGCTGTTGAGCAGCGCCTCCCACACCTGCGGGTCGGCGAGCAGGGTCTCGAAGTTCTTGACCCCCACCCACTGGCTGACGCCGCCGAGCGGGCTGGCGTTCGTGAACGACAACCGGACCGTGTTGATCGATGGCCACAGGCTGAACGCGACGAGCCAGATCAGTGCCGGCAGGACGAGCAACCAGGGTGTGTACCAGCGGTTGGCGCGCATGGCGATCCTCCCTCTTCCTTCGTCGGGGCCGGATCAGCCGTTGGCCAGCAGGCTGTTCATCTTGGTCTGGGCGGTCTCGAGCGCCTGCTTCGGCGCCACCTGCCCCTTCATCGCGAGCGCGATCTGCTGGTCGAGGAAGTCCGTCATCGCGGAGTTCGCCTCGACCGGGTTGATGACCTTCGCCGACTTCAGGGCCTCGTTCGCCAGGACCCGGGCCTCGCCGTTCACGGTGCCGTCGTCCTTCGAGAAGTACGGGTCGGACTGCGACGACGTGGTGGACGGGAAGATGTTGACCTTGTGGGCGAACGCCTCCTGGTTCTTCGCGTTCGTCATGAACTTCGCGAAGGCCTCGGCGGTGGCGAGGTGCTTCGACTTGCTCGACACCGACAGGCCCTGCACGTAGAGCGGCGGGGTGTCGAGTGCGGGGCTGACGGTGACCTTGCCCTTGAGCGACGGATTGTTCTTCTCGAAGTCGGCGAGCGAGGTGGCGCCACCGGTCGTCCAGGCGACCTTGGCCTGCGTGAACAGGGTGGAGTTGCCGAGGTAGTCGCTGTTCAGCACGTTGGAGGGCATGTAGCCGTCCTGGTACGCGTCCTTGTAGCGGTCGATCAGGTCGGCGGCCTTCGACGAGTCGGCGAAGGTGAACTTCGTGCCGTCGGCGTTGAGCACCTTGACGCCGGCGAGCGTGAAGTCGCCGAGGCCGGGCTTCCGGCTCATCAGGTAGTCGGTCGGGCAGTTGTCGTGCATGGTCTTCGCCTGCGTGAACAGCTCGTCGGTGGTCTTCGGCGGGTTCTTCGCGTCGAGGCCGCACTTGGCGAACATCGTCGAGTTCCAGTAGTTCACGTCGGTGTTGAGGTACCAGGGGTACCCGAACGTGCCGTCCACTCCCTTGTACTCGTACGAGTCCACCGCGCCGGCGACGTACGTGCTGGCGAGCTTCGAGTCGTCCTTCGCGACGTCCTGCAGGAACCCGCGCTTCGCGAGCGGCAGGGCGATGTCCGGCGGCAGGTTGATCACGTCGGGCAGGCTGTTCGACGAGGCCTGGCTGAGCACCTTGTCGGCGTACCCGTCGCCCGGCTGGTCCTGCAGCTTGACCTTCGCGTCCGGGTGAGCCTGCTCGAAGTCCTTGATGACCCCGTTGAGGTACCCCGTGTAGGTGGGCGTGAGCGCCCAGGTCTGCAGGGTGATGGTGCCGCTGATCTCGCCGCCGCCGTTGTCGGCCGCGTTCCCGCCGCTCGAGCAGCCGGTCAGGACGAGCGCCGTGGCGGCGGCCGTCGCGAGCAGCGCGGTGGCGCGGCCCCTCGTCATGCGTGTGGTGGTCCTCATGGCGTCTGACTCCCTCGTCATAACTGAACCGGTTCAGCAGCAGTCACCGAACCCGTGTGTGGCAGCCACTGTGGATGACTAAAGCGCTATAGTCAACCCCGTGGCCACCAAGCGTCGAACGACGATCGCCGACATCGCCGCGCGGGCCGGCGTGTCCATCAGCGCGGTGTCGTTCGCGTTGAACGACCGCCCCGGCGTCTCCGACGAGACCCGTCGCCGCGTGCGCGAGATCGCCCGCGAGCTCGACTGGCAACCGCACACCGCGGCCCGGGCGCTCGGCGGCGCGAAGGCCGGTTCCATCGGGTTCGTGCTGAACCGCCCGGCCCGGACCCTGGGCACCGAGTCGTTCTTCGGCGACCTGATCTCCGGTATCCAACTCGGCCTCGCCGGCACCCACGTCGGCATGAACCTGCTCGTCGCGCGCGACGCCGAGGAGGAACTCGAGACCTACCGGGACTGGTGGCGGGGCCACCGTGTCGACGGCGTGATCGTGATCGACCCCCGTCGCGACGATGCCCGGCTCGCCCTGCTCGCCGACCTCGGCATGCCCACCGTCGTCGTCGGCTCGCACCCTTCCCCCGACGGCGCCGCCCCCACGGTCTGGATCGACGACTCGGACGCCACCGACACCGTCCTGCGGTACCTGCACGCGCTCGGGCACCGGCGCATCGCCCACGTCGCCGGGCGGCCGGAGTTCGAGCACACCGCGATGCGCATGGACCGGCTGCGCGCCTTCGCCGCAGACGAAGGGCTCGACGACACGGTGTCCGTACCGACCGACTACTCGGCCGAGGCCGGCGCGAGCGCCACCCGCACCCTGCTGTCCCGGAGCGTCCGACCGACCGCGATCGTCTACGACAACGACGTGCTCGCCGTCGCCGGGCTGGGCGTCGCGAGCGAGATGGGCGTCGCGGTGCCCGGGGACGTCTCGATCGTGTCCTTCGACGACTCGGCGATGATCCGGCTCGTCCGCCCGGCGATCACCTCGCTCACCCGCGACACCGTCGAGCTCGGACAGCGTGCGGCGACCCTGCTGCGCGCGCAGATCGACGCCAGCGCCCCGCTCCCCTCACGCCCGGGTCCCTCGCTCACCCTGAGCGTCCGCGAGTCCACCGGCCGCGCCCCCGCCTGACCCGCACCGGACGTCGGCGCCGACGACCCGCTCCCGCCGCCGCGCCCCACCTGACCCGCTCCCGCCGCCGCCGCGCCCGCCGCCGCTCCCGAAGCGCGGCGCGGCTGCCTGCACCTGGCGCGCACGCACCGCACTGCACTGCGCCGACGCGGGACGACGTGGTCTTCTCCGCGCCGTGACGGTTCTGGTTCACGAAACCCGAGGATCGTGAACCAGAACCGACATCGATGCGGAGCGGAACCTCCTTCTCCCGCGGGCAACGGTCACCGGCGGTTCGTCGGGGGCCGGACCCGCTCGAGTGCCCGCCGCATGGACGACGTCGTGCTGAAGCCGAAGCGGGTCGCGACGTCGGACGGGCGGTCGCCCCGCGCGAGTGCGCTCCGGACGGCGAGACTGCGGTACCAGCGGCCGAGCTGCGCGGGCGAGCATCCCGTCGCTGCGACGCACCGGCGCTCGAGGGTGCGCTCCGACATGTCGATGTCGGCGAGGAGGGCCTGCGGAGATGACGGACCGGCCGGATCGAACAGGCGGTCGAGGATCCGCGCGAGACCGTTGTCGCCGAGCATCGGGGGCGGGTTGTCGCGGAGCACCGTCGTGACGACGAGCCGGGCGAGGGCCTGCTGCTGCGCGCCGTGCCACCTGCCGCCGTCGAGGTGCCCGACGTGGCGCAGCGCGAGGCCGACGTCGGTCGAGGGAGCGCCGGGCGGGCCGGTCGTCGCGACGGGTGGGAGCGCGAGGACCTCGTCGGCGAGCGGGCCGAGCGTTGCGGTGCCGACGAGGACACCGGTGAGCGCGAAGAGCGCCTCGTGCGGGAACGCGGACGTCTCGGCGACGTGGGGTGGGGCGGAGCGCTCAGGGCCCGTGCTGATCGTGATCGTCGCGTGCGCTTCGACGAGGGCAGCGGTGCTGGCGTCGACGATCGCGATGTCGTCTCCGCGCCGGATCCAGACGGAGCGGGACCGCGTCGCCACCCAGACGTGCGTGCCCGTCGGTTCGACGTCGAGCGTCCATGCCTCGTCGTCGGAGCGGACCTCGGCGCCCGGCCCGACCTGGAGCCCGACGGCGTCGATCAGTGCTCGGAGCGCATCACCCATCCGACGAGCGTGATCCACGGGCAGGACGCGCGGACGTGGAGCGGGCAACCTGTGGAAGAGGGGGGATAACCCCACCCGGGGTGGGGAGAGGGCAGGATGGGGGAACGGCTCCGCGATCGCGAGGCTGGATGCATGACCGACACCGACCGCCTCGACCAGGCGCGAACCGTCCCGCTGGACGACGTCACGCCTTCGCCCGACCAGGCCCAGACCGTCCCACTGGGCGAGTCCGTGCCCCCTGGAGCCACCAAGCCGATGCCCCAGTACCCGCGCCAGCACCAGCACGACACCGGGGACACTCAGGGTGCCCGGCAGTCCCCGCCGGCGTCGTGGAGCGCCACCCCGCGCGTCGGGTCCGGCCCGGTCGGCGACCCCGGCTCGGGTCGTGGGTCCGGCATGACCGCTGGACAGTTCTACCGCGACGCGTGGAGGCGCCTGCCGCGGGACTTCGGCTACATGGCACTCACCGCCGTACTGCTCTGCACGCTGTACTTCGCGTTCCCGGCGGCGGTCTTCGGCGGCGGCTTCCGCGACCTGTTCAACCCGTTCGTCCTGCTCATGTTCTTCATCGCGCTGTTCGTGGCGCGGTGGCTCGGACAGTTCGAGAAGCTCCGCATGAGCTGGGCCGACCGACGCCCGATCCGCCCGGTGGACTGGACGCCCCGCTGGCAGCAGAACTGGTGGACCCGCACCGGCTCGGCAGTGGCCAACCCGCACTACTGGCTCTACCTGCTGCACGCCGCGGTCGTCTACCCGCTCGTCGCGGTCGCGACCGTCGGGACCGGTGCACTGCTGCTCGTCGGCTTCGCCTGGCCGATCGTCGTGGGCGGACTGTACTTCGCGAACAACGTCCGGGTCGGCTACTTCACGGACAGCGTCGGGTTCGTGACCGGCGTCGGTGCCCTCGGCCTGCTGTCGATGACCGCTTCGGTCGTGCTCTTCCCGCTCTGGGCCCGCGGGTCCGTCCTCGCGCACTACTGGGTCGACTTCGGCCTGCTGGGTGGCTTCCGGGCCGAGCAGCTCGAGCAGCGCGTCGCCGGCCTGCAGGCCTCCCGTGCCGGTGCCGTCACCGCCGAGGGGCAGGCGCTCCGCCAGATCGAGCGCGACCTGCACGACGGCCCACAGCAGCGGCTGGTGCGGCTCCGCATGGACCTGTCCGCCGCCGAGCGCGCCTTCGAGAAGGACCCCGAGAAGGCCAAGCAGCTCATCGGTGAGGCATCCGAGCACGCCCAGGACGCCCTCGACGAACTGCGCGCACTGTCCCGCGGCTTCGCCCCGCCGATCCTGCTCGACCGCGGACTCGTCGCGGCGCTCGAGGCACTGGTCGCCCGCACCCCGATCCCGGTGGGCCTGGACGTCCGGCTGCCCGAGGGCCTGGAGCTCGCCACGGAGATCCAGCGCAACGTGTACTTCACGGTGAGCGAACTCCTGACGAACACGATGAAGCACGCCGGCGCCACCACCGCCGGGGTGTACCTCGGCCTGGTCGTCGACGCCTCGGGTCTCTGGTACCTGACGGTCAGCGTCACCGACGACGGCCGGGGTGGCGCACGACCGCAGCAGGGCCACGGGATCGAGGGCCTGATCGGCCGCATGCGGGCCCTCGACGGCGACCTGGTCGTCTCGAGCCCCGAGGGCGGCCCGACCGAGGCCACCGCCCGGATCCCCCTCGGAGCCCTGAACGGCGTGCCGACGGCGGCGAACCAGCGGTCGTGACCCCACGGGGGCGCCCGCGCTCCCACTAGGCTGGTCGGCATGACAGACGGCCCGGATGCAGCACGCATCCGGGCCGTCGTCGTCGACGACGCCGTCCTGCTGCGCGAGGGCCTGGCCCGCGTGCTCGACGAGGCCGGCATCGACGTCATCGGGCAGTACTCCGACGCCCGGGCCTTCCTGGCGACCCTGCCCGACGGTGCGCCGGACGTCGTGGTGATGGACGTGCGGATGCCGCCGACCTTCACCGACGAAGGGGTCCGCGCTGCCGTCGAGACCCGCCGGATCGCTCCACGGACGGGCGTGCTCCTGCTCTCCCAGTACGTCGAGGCCACCTACGCCGAGGACGTCCTGGCCGCCGGCGCGACCGGCATCGGCTACCTGCTCAAGGACCGTGTCACCCGGCTCGAGGAGATCGACGACGCCGTCCGCCGCATCGCCGCCGGAGGCACCGTGCTCGACCCCGAGGTCGTCACGCAGCTGATGAGCCGCCGCCGCGACCCGCTCGCCGCGCTCACCCCGCGCGAGCGTGACGTGCTCGGGCTGATGGCCGAGGGCCGCACGAACGCCGCGATCGCCCGCGCCCTGGTGATCGGCACCGGCGCCGTCGAGAAGCACGTGTCGAGCATCTTCGGCAAGCTCGCGCTCGAGGACACCGGAGAGGACCACCGCCGTGTCCTCGCCGTCCTCGCCTACCTCGGATGAGCCGAGCCCTGTGATGAACCGGGTCCCCGCGCCCCTGCTGGCCCTCACCGCGATGGTGTCCGTCCAACTCGGCGCCGCGATCGCGAAGACCCACTTCGACGAGGTCGGTGCGGTCGGGGCCGCCACGCTCCGGCTCGTCATCGGTGCCGTCGTCCTCGCCCTGGTGGTCCGTCCACGCGTCCGGCACTGGACGCGGGCGCAGTGGCTCGGTGCGGTCGGCCTCGGCCTGGCGCTCGGCGGCATGAACGTCTTCATCTACCTGTCGTTCGCGAGCATCCCGATCGGTGTCGCCGTGACGATCGAGTTCCTCGGGCCGCTCGCCCTGTCGCTCGTGCACACCCGGCGCTGGCGTGATGCCCTGTGGGCCGTGCTGGCGCTCGCGGGGGTCGTGCTGCTCGGCGTCGGCCCGACCGCGGCGACCGAGGTGGGCGGGGTCGTCTGGGCGGTCCTCGCGGCCGGCTGCTGGGCGGGCTACATCGTGATGAACCGGCACGTCGGCGCCGCGATCCCCGGCGTCGACGGGCTCGTCGTGTCGATGGTGGTCGCGATGCTCGTGTCGTTGCCGTTCGGGCTCCGGTCCGCGGTCGACGGTGTCGTGCGCGAACCGGCGCTCCTGCTCGTCTTCGGTGCCGTCGCCGTGCTGTCCAGCGTGCTGCCGTACGCCCTCGAGATGCTCGCGCTCCGCCGGATGCCGACACGGGTCTTCGGGGTGCTGCAGAGCCTCGGCCCGGCGATCGCCGCCCTGGCCGGCCTGGTGGTGCTGGCCGAGGGGCTGTCGGTGCTCGAGACGGTCGCCCTGGCGTGCGTCACCGCCGCGAGCGTCGGCGTGACGCTGTCGGCGCGTCGCCGACGTGGCGGACCGGTGGGGTGAACGAAGAGGAGGCCCGGATCACGTCCGCCGACGGCGGTGCGTGATCCGGGCCTCCTGAGAAGTCCGTCTACTCGTCGCGCAGGAAGTCTGCGTACGTGGGTTCCGACTGCTCACCCGACAGCAGGGCCGGATCGTTGATCCGACGCTCGACGTAGGCGCTGATGACCTCGGGCGGGGTGAGCACGTGGGCGACCCAGGACGGCACCGCTGCGTTCTTCATGGTGCCTCCTTCGTGAGCACGGGTCCGGACCGAATGCCTCGATCAGTGAGTTACTTGCTGAACCCGTGTTCGCTAAACCATCCTCGGGGTGTGGGCGGAAGTCAACGCAGTGCGTTCTGCGGACTCCGGTTCGCGCTGTCCCGGTCGGCACGGAGCGTGCGGTGCTTCACCGCGGAACGCCACACCCACGCCTCGGCCTGCTGCCCGAACTGCGCCCACTCCACGAGCACGGCGTCGCGGGTCCAGCTCTTCGCGAAGGCCTTCACCCGAACGTGGAAGGTCGGGAACTGGATCCACGCCCAGACCGGCTTCGGGGTGACGGCGTGGCAGACGTCGTCGCCGCGGGCGTCCTCGGACAGGGAGTAGGCGCGCGGACGCTCGACCTCCGGGTGTTCCGGGGGCTGCCACCGGTTCTCGCGACGCCGTCCCACGACGGTATTCGAACGTGTGTTCGAACAGCCGTCAAGTCGACCGCGCCGTCTGGACGACGACCCGGTGCCCGACGGGCGTGTCGCAAGGGGCGCCGAACCGCGGGGAACGTGTTCCGCTGGCGCCGCCCCGGGGCATAGGGTGCGGGCATGCAGAGCAGCACGGGGGTACGGGTGGTGTCGGCGGCCGCGGTGGTGGCGGCGCTGGTGTTCGGAGCGGCCGGACTGGTCGGGACGGTCTGGTTGGCGCCCTGGGACCTGCCCCGCGGGCTGCTCCTCGGCGCCACGGTCGTCGGGGGCATCGCCGGCGTCGTCGTGCTCGTCGCCGCGGTGCGTGCTCGGGACCGCCGGGCGCTCACGTTCGCGGTGTCCGTGCTCGCGTTCGCGCTCGTGTCGCTGGTTCCCGGACTGTTGATCGACGTGTTCCTCGTCGTCGCGCAGGCGGCGCTCGTGGCCTTCGGCGTCGTCACGGTCCGGAGCGAACCGGGTGCGCAGCGGGCCTTCGGCTGGATCGTCACGGTGGCGGCCGCGGCGTGGTTCGTCACCGCGCTGCTGTCGAACACCGTGCTCCTCACGGCACTCCCGCAGGAGTCCCTCGGCGTGGCCTTCGCGGTCCCGGGCCTGCTGCAGACCGTCGCGTACCTGGCCGCCGCGGTGCTCGTCGCCGTGCCGCTGCTGCGCCCGGTGGGCCGCGGCGTCGGCGTGCTGTGGGCCTCGGCCGAGGTGCGCTGACCCGGACTCCCGCCCGCCTCAGCCCACGCGGGCAGCCAGACGCTCGGAACGCCGTCGTGCCTGCTCCCCGGGGTCCGGCACCGGGGCAGCCTGGATGAGCCGTCGTGTGTACGGGTCCTGCGGCGAGCGCAGGACGGCGTCGCGCGTTCCCTGTTCGGCGACCCGGCCCCCGTGCAGCACGACGACCCGGTCGCACAGCGTGTCGACCACGGCCAGGTCGTGGGTGACGAACAGGCACGCGAACCCGAGGCGCTCCTGCAGCTCGCGGAACACGTCGAGCACGCGGGCCTGCACCGACACGTCGAGTGCGCTCGTCGGCTCGTCGGCGATCAGGAGCGCGGGGTCGAGCGCCACCGCGCGGGCGATCGCGACGCGTTGCCGTTGGCCGCCGGAGAGTTCGTGCGGGTAGCGCTCGGCGTACACGCCGTCGAGACCGACGTCGGCGAGGAGCCGCTCGACCCGTTCCTCGACCTGCACCGCCGGCAGCCGGAGGATCTGGCGGAGCGGCTCGGCGACGGTCTGCCCGACGGTGTACCGGGGGTTGAGCGACCGGAGCGGGTTCTGGAACACCACGCCGACGTGCTGGCGCATCTGCCGTCGGGCGGCTCGTCGTGCGCCGGCGACGTCGGTGCCCTCGATGACCACCGAGCCCGAGGTGATCGGCGCGAGGCCGACCGCGGCCCGGCCGATGGTGGTCTTGCCGCTGCCGGACTCCCCCACCAGGCCGACGATCTCGCCACGGCCGACGGTGAACGACACGTCGTCGACGGCACGGAACCGGCCCCGCAGGGCGCCGCCGTACTCGACCACGAGGTGCCGGACGTCCAGGACGGCGGCCGGGGGCTCCGTGGCGGAGCCGAGCCGGGCCTCCAGACCGGACCCGGTGCCCATGCGCGGGACCGCAGCGAGGAGTTCCCGCGTGTACTCGGCGGACGGTGCGGCGAAGACCGCCTCGGCGGTGCCGGTCTCGACGACGCGGCCGCGGCGCATCACGACCACGCGGTCGGCGAGGTCCGCGACGACACCCATGTCGTGGGTGATGAGCAGGATCGCGGTGCCGGTGCGTTCACGCAGCGCGCGGAGGACGTCGAGCACCTCGGCCTGCACGGTGACGTCGAGGGCGGTCGTCGGCTCGTCCGCGATGAGCAGGTCCGGGCCCGCGGCGAGCGCCATCGCGATCATCACGCGCTGGGCCTGCCCGCCGGAGAGTTCGTGCGGGTACTGGCCCAGGCGGCGTTCGGGTTCGGGGACCTCCACGGCGCGGAGCAGCTCGAGCGAGCGTTCCCGGACGGCGGCGCGGTCGTGCGGGCCGTGGGTGCGTCGGACCGCCTCGGCGAGCTGGAACCCGATGGTGAACACCGGGTTCAGGGCCGCGGACGGGTCCTGGAAGACCATCGACACGCTGCGGCCCCGGACCGACCGGAGGGTGCGCTCGTCGGCGCCGATGACCTCGAGGTCGCCGAGCCGGATGCTCCCCGAGGCACGGGCGCCGTCGGGGGCGATGCCCATCGCGGTCATCGCCGTCATGCTCTTGCCGGAGCCGGACTCCCCCACGACGGCGACGACCTCGCCCCGGGCGACGGTGAACGAGGCGTCGTCGACGGCACGGACGACCTCGCCGTCGACGTCGAAGGTGACGGTGAGGTGCTCGACGGTCAGGACGTCGGTGGTGCCGCTCATGGGGTCTCCGGGGGGTCGGTGTCGTCGCGGGCGGCCTTGAAGGCCTCCCACTCCTCGAGCATCTTGCGGTGGTAGCCCTGCAGCCACTGCATGTAGTCGCGGCCGTTGAGCAGACGTTCGCGGACCTCGGCGTCCACGTCGCCCGTGCCGGTGCGGCCGGCCCCCTCGACGACGGCGAGCCCGCGGCCGATGATGTCGCGCTGCCGGTCGAGGTACTTCCGTTCGCTGGCGAGCCAGGAGCCCCAGACGTCGGCCTCGGCACGGAAGTAGTGGCTGCGCTCGCCGGGGACGATGTGGCGCTTCACGAAGCCGGAGTCGACGAGCCGTCGGGTGGCCATCGACA
Organism: Curtobacterium sp. MCBA15_007; assembly: GCF_001864905.1. NCBI lineage: Bacteria > Bacillati > Actinomycetota > Actinomycetes > Micrococcales > Microbacteriaceae > Curtobacterium > Curtobacterium sp. MCBA15_007. The sequence goes on along the minus strand of NZ_MJGM01000087.1, from coordinate 52,365 downwards.
CCGACCCCGAGCTGGCACCGAGCGCTGCCTGCAGGTCGGACGACGACGAGTGCGGTGCGCGGGTCATCATCAGGTAGCCGAGCACCCGGGCGTCGGTGAGGGGCATGCCCGCGCCGTCGTTGAGCATCAGGGCGAACTCCTCGACGAAGGCCTGGCGCTCCGGTCCGAGCAGCCGGTCGTCGTCGGCGTCGGTGCCGGCGCCGTCGGTGCCGCCGGGCTGGCCCCGGTCGTCGGTCACGAGGCCAGCCCGGCGGCCACCTCGGGTCGCTCGTCCGGGATCGACCACGGCTCCTGGGACATGCCGCCACCGCCACGGATCGCCCGTACGGTGCCGTCCTCGTCGCGGGTGTAGGTGATGTCCTCGTCGACGGAGCCGAAGCGGTTGCCGTGGGTCATCCGCAGGGTGTCGGCGTCGACGACCTCGAGCCGGGTGGGTGTGTCCATCGGCTCCGGGCCGGACGGGTCGACCTCGACGAGCCGGTCACCGATCCGGGCGACGTCGGTGACGCCCCACGGGTTCGCGAAGCGTCCGGTGAACGTGGTGGTGTCGACGTCGTCGGGCACCGGGGTCCCCGGGGCGTCGGTGTCGGCCGCGGCGTCGAGCATGGCGATGACCGCGGTGGCGATGACCGTCGCGGGTCCGGCGGCGGCGCTGGTCAGCACGGACACGACGAGCCCGGACGCCGGGTCGAACATCGACTGGGTGATGTGGCCGGGGAACCCGCCGGAGTGGCCGCGGATCTCGCGTCCGCCGATCCGGTCGACGATGAACCCGGCGCCGTAGCCGCGGGCCGCGGGGTCGTCGGTGGCGCTCCAGGCCTTCCGCTGTGCGAGGCGCTTGGAGTGGTCGTCGAGCAGGGTGCCCTGCCCGATCACGTGCTGCGAGAAGTAGCGGACCAGGTCGGACGCGGTGCCGTGGAACCCGGTGGCGGCGGCCATCGCGCGGGTGTCGACGTGGTCGATGCGCTGCCGGTGCCGCGCGGTGTGGAACCCGGTGTACCCGACCACGAAGTCGTCGGCGCGTGCGGGGTCCCAGTCGGGGCCGGTGTTCCGCAGGCCCAGGGGTTCGGTGATCGACTCGCGCACGAAGTCGTTGTACGACTGCCCGGACACCGCGGCGATGACGAGGCCGAGCAGGGAGTAGCCGAGGTTCGAGTAGTTGAACGACGAGCCGGTCGGTACCTTCTGGCCCCGGTCGAGCACGAGCGCCAGGAGTTCCTGCCCGTCGGGGAACGGGCGGAGCAGGGACCAGTAGTCGCCGTCGTGTCCGTCGCGGATGACGCCGGCCCCCATCTCCATCAGCTCGCGCAGGGTGGCGTCGGCGAGCGGGGAGCCACCGTCGACCAGCGCCGGGACGTACGTGCCGACGGCGTCGTCGAGGCGGAGCGACCCGCGCTCGGCGAGCTGCAGCACGGCCGTCGCGGTGAACGTCTTCGAGTGCGAGGCGATGCGGAACAGGTCGGTGGTGGTCAGGCGGCGCCCGGCCTCGACGTCGGCGTAGCCCCAGGCCTCGTCGAACAGGACCTCGCCGCCGAAGCCGACGGCGACCTGCACGCCGGGCACCCGCAGCTGCCACACCTTGTACGACACCCACTCACGGATGTAGGGCAGGGTCTTCCGGTAGGCGGAGAGGGTGTCGGTCACGGTGGTCCTTTCGAGGGGCGGTGGTTCGAGTCTGGCGCGTCGATCGCTGCGGCGTCCGCCGCGACGCACGTCAGCGCCGACGTGGGTCGAGCGCGGCGCGCAGCGTGTCGCCGAGCGCGATGACGGCGAGCACGGTCACGGCGAGGAACGCCGCCGGCGCGATGAGCATGTGCGGGGCCCGGAGGAACTGCGACGTCGCCGCGGACAGCTGCAGCCCCCACGAGATCGCCGGACGCTCCAGCCCGATGCCGAGGTAGGTCAGCGACGACTCGGACACGATGACCCCGCCGACGGTGATGGTGGCGAGCACGAGCAGCGGCGAGATCGACGACGGCAGCACGTACCGGGTGGTGATCCGCCACGTCGACAGCCCCATCGTCCGGGCGGCGAGCACGAACTCGGCGCCCCGGACGCTGCGGACGCTCGACCGCACGAGCCGCGCCATCGTCGGCCACCCGAACAGGGCGAGCACGAGCGACACGGTGAGCACCGACCGCTCCCCCACGCTGTTCAGCACGACGACGGCGCCGAGCAGGAACGGGAACCCGAGGAACACGTCGGTGAGCCGGGCGAGGACGGCGTCGACCCACCCGCCGACCATGCCCGCGACGGTCCCGACGACGACCGCGACCATGCCGGCGAGCAGGGTCGTGAGCACCGCGACGGCGATCGACGACCGGGTGCCCCAGATGACGTTCGCGTACACGTCGCAGCCCTGCAGGTCGAAGCCGAACGGGTGCCCGGCGGTCGCTGACGCCCCGCTCCGGCCGAGGTCGCACACCCGCGGGTCGCCGTGGCCGAACAGTCCGGCGAACAGCTGCGGGAACGCCGCGATGAGCAGGACCACCACGAGCACCGACGCGGGCACCCAGAACCCCGGCGTCCGTGCGGCGGCGAGCAGTGGCCGACGCCGGACCCCGACGACGGGTTCGACGGTGGCGCCGAGGGCTTCGGTGGTCATCGGGAGGCTCCTGTCCGGACGCGCGGGTCGAGGGCGGCGTGCAGCAGGTCGACGAGCACGCTCGTGACGAGGAACACCAGGATGAGGGCGGTCGAGATGCCGACGACGACGGCGCCCTCGTGCGAGCGGATGCCCTGGAACAGCAGGTTCCCGACGCCCGGCAGGTTGAAGATGCCCTCGATGATGACGGTGCCGCCCATCAGGTACCCGAGGTCGGTCGCCAGGTAGGTGGCGGTGGGGATGAGCGAGTTCCGCAGCACGTGCACACCGACGATCCGGCCCGGCGCGAGCCCCTTCGCGCGGGCCGTCCGCACGTAGTCGGCGTCGAGCGTCTCGATCATCGACGTCCGGGTGAGCCGGGACACCGCGGCCAGGCCGAACAGGGCGATCACGAACGCCGGCAGGACGTACGCGGTCGGCCACCCGGCGGTGACGCCCGCGACCGGGAACCAGTCCAGCCGCACCGAGAACACCAGCTGCAGGGCCACGCCGAGCACGAACACGGGGACCGCCCCGACGACGATGGTGCCGACGAGCACCGTCTTGTCGAGCACCGTGCCGCGCTTGAGCGCCGAGACCACGCCGAGTCCGATGCCCAGGACGATCTCGAGCGCCCACGCGCTGAGCGCCAGCGTGATCGTCACCGGCCAGCGCGAGGCCATCTGCTCGCCGACGGACTGCCCGTTGAAGTCGGTGCCGAAGTCACCCCGGAACAGGCCGCCCAGGTACTGCACGTACTGCAGCCACAGCGGCTGGTCCAGGTGGTACTCCGCCCGCAGCGCCCGCACGACCGAGTCGGTCAGGGGGCGCTCGCCGCCGAGGGCCTTGATCGGGTCGCCGGGCAGCGCGAACGTCATCGCGTAGATGAGGAAGGTCACCCCGAGGAACACGATGACCAGGCCGCCGAGCCGGCGACCGACGGCGAGCGTCGGACGCATCACGCGCCTCCCGACACGGCCGCCGACACCGGACGGGAGGCACGGCTCGGGTCCGCCACGTGGCTCGCGCAGGCGAGGATCGCCCCGTACTGCACGCCCACGAGCTTCCCCACCGGGATCGGCTCGGCACCCGTCGACGCGTCCGCCTGCCAGTGCGCGTACCGCTCGGCCAGGCGGTCGCGGAGCCGCCGGAGCGGCGCGGACGCCGTGCCGGCGGTCGTCTCCGCCTCGACGGCGCGCAGGAGCATGCCGCCGTAGCGCAGGCGGAAGCAGCGGACCAGGTCCTCGCAGCCGAAGCGCTCCGCGACGGTGGCCGTCCGGTCGGCCGGTTCCCGTTCGGCGCGGCGGCGGTCGGTGTCCGCCATCCCGGCGAGCATCGGCACGAACGCCCGGGAGGCCTCGACGAACGGCGACGGGATCGAGAGCATCGGCGACGCCTCGTCGAGGAACGCCTGCAGTTCCGCACCCGAGGCGCCGAGCTCGTCCGCGCACCGGCGCAGCAGGTCGGCGTACGACTCGTCGGTCGCGGTCTGGTCGTCGGCGTCGGGGTGGCTCCAGTACGGCAGCTCGGCCACCATGCAGAGGGCCCCGTGCCGCATCGCCCACGCCGCGCTCGACCCGCCGTGGATGTGCTCACCCGGGTCGACACCGAGCTCCTCGAGGTAGGCGTACGCCGTCTCGATGCCATCCATCGCGAACACCGCCGGTGCGAGCTCCCGCAGGTACGGGGACTCCGGCTCCCCGGTGTCGAGCGGCAGCCCGAGGGCGGCCGGCACCGCGTGCAGGGTGTCGACGACGTCGGGCAGGTCCTCGGACAGGTAGTAGTAGACGCCGCCCATCTCGCCGTTGTGCAGGCTCACGAGCAGCTCCGGCTCGGTGTCGTCGATGAGCCGCATGAACGCGAGCGTCTCGGGCAGCACCTGGTCGAAGTACACGGACCTGTAGCTGTTCGGGAACGTCCACTCGACCTGGCTGTCCGGGGCTGGCCGGTAGAAGTGGCGCGAGTAGAACACCCGGTCGTGCGGGTCGTGGAACCACGCCTCGTTGAGCCGCATGCCGTCCGGGTCGATCGTCGGGACGATGTACCAGGTGACGTCGAGCGCCTGCACCCGCTCGTCACCGAGGGCCGTCTCGGCGAGGTGCAGCGCCGTCCACGAACCGATCGGCTCGTTCGGGTGCACCCCGCCGACCACGACGGCCGCGTGCGACCCGGTGCCGATGCGGTAGCTGTGCAGGGGTTCGCCGAGGCGGCTCGTGCCGATCCGGGTGACCGTGACCCGGTCGGGGTGCGCCACGGCGAGCGCGGCGAACCGGGCGTGCAGGTCGTCGACGAGCGGGAAGCCGTCGTGGTCGGGGACGTCGCGGACCAGGTCGAGGACGGTGTGCTGCTCCATGCTCCGCCCTACTTCACGGCGATCTGCGCGATCACGGGGCTGCCCGCCACCGCCGGCAGCTTCGCGATCTTGTCGCTCGTGACGTACGAGTACTTGTCGAAGAAGGTCGGGACGATCGGGAAGTCCTCGAGGACGGCCTGCTGCGTCTTCGTGTAGTACCCGTTCGCCTCGTCCTGGGACCCGGCGGAGTCGGCCTTCGCGAGCAGCGAGTCGACGTCGTCGGACTGGTAGTACCCGGTGCACGGGGAGCACCCGCCGGCCGTGGTGAACAGCGCGCGGAGCGTGTTCTGCTGGCTGATGTAGAGCGCGCCCCAGTGCCCGAAGTGCGGGCCGGCGACCTTCTTGTCCGTGAGCTCCGAGTAGTACGACGCCCAGTCGGTGGTGGCCTTCGCCTCGGCGTCGATGCCCAGGTTCTGCCGGATCTGGTTGGCGTACGCCTCGTACAGGGAGTCGAGGCCGGAACCGCCCGGGTAGACGAGCGTCATGGTGCCGTCGAACCCGCCGGCACCGGCGAGGAGCTTCTTCGCCGCCGCCGGGTCGAACTCGCAGGCGTCGCCGCAGATGCCCTCCTCGGTGCCGGACATCGACGGCGGGGTCAGTGCGGTGGCCGGTTCGTACAGACCGCCGTAGATGGCGTCGTTCACCTGGTCACGGTCGATCGACATCGAGATCGCGCGGCGCACGTCGGGGTCGGAGTACCGGTCGTCCCACAGCGGGAAGCCGAGGTAGTCGATGCCGGGGGCGTCGAAGGAGTGCAGGCGGTCGCCGAAGTCGGCCTTCGCGCTCGTCATCTTGTCCGTCGGCAGGAACAGCACGTCGGCGTTGCCGGCAAGGACGTCGGTGTACGCGGTGTTCATGTCGGAGTAGCTGCGGAAGGTCACCTCGTCGGTGGCGGGCTTCGTGCCCTCGTAGTCCTTCCAGGCCGTGACGGTGAACTCCTGGTCCGCCTTCCATGCCTTCGTCATCTCGTACGGGCCGTTGCCGATCGGCTTCTCGTCGTACGCCTTCAGGTCGTCGTAGGCGGCCTCGGGCATCGGGTAGAACGCGGTCTGGGCCTGGCTGAGCTGCAGCGGGAACTGGCTGTCCGCGTGGGTGAGCGTGACCGTGAAGGTGTCCTTGCCGGTGACCTTGAGCCCCGACATCTCCTTGGTCTTCGGGGTGCCCTTCGCCGGGTTGAGGTCGGAGTACCCGACGATCCCGGCGAGCTGGCCGCTGTTCTCCCACGCGTTCGGGCCGTAGGCGACGTGGTTCCAGGCCTTCACGTAGCTCTCCGGCGTGACGGGCTCGCCGTTCTGGAACGTCCAGCCGTCCCGCAGCGTGATCGTCCACGTGGTGGCGTCGTCGCTCTCGACGCTCTTCGCCGCGACGTCGTGCAGGTCGCCGTCGGCGTCGGTCTGGGTCAGCGGTGCGAAGACGCTCATCACCTGGTCGAAGGCCACGGTCTGCCGGCCCGGGGTCAGGTGGTCGGGCTCGCCGGTCGCGTACACCAGGCTCGAGGGAGCGTCGTCGTCGGCCGTGCCGCCCGCCGAGCAGCCGGTCGCCACCAGGGCCAAGGTTGCCGCCGCGGCCAGCGCGGCGATCGTCCTGCGTCGCATGATCTCTCCTCGATCGGGTGCGGCCGGATCCCTGCCCGGTCGTCGTGGTGGGAAAGCTAGGACGGTTCGAATCCCGACCACAAGACTTCTTTCAATGCGCTCTGAGAGTTTTACCGCGCAGAAACACCAGCGAAACCACGCCCGTCGCAGGACCCGGCTCGTTGTGCCACGCTCGGAGGATGCGCCACACACCGCACTTCCTGCTGACCGACGTCGACGAGGTCCGACGCCTCATCACCGGGAACCCGTGGGCGACGATCGTGTCGCACACCGCGGACGGACTGGTCGCCTCGCACTACCCGGTGCTGCTCGAGACCCCCGGCCCCGACGACGACCCGGACGCCCTCGTCCTGGTGTCCCACGTCGGCCGACCCGACGAGGTCGCGCACGGACTCGGACAGCACGAGGTCCTCGTCGTGTTCCAGGGCCCGCACGGCTACGTCTCCCCCGCCTGGTACCCGCCGGAACAGTTCGTGCCCACCTGGAACCACGTCACCGCCCACGTCTGGGGCACCCCCGAGATCCTGTCCGACGACGAGAACTTCCGGGTGCTCGGCGAACTCGTCGACCACTTCGAGCACGTCATGCCCTCGCCCGTGTCGTTGCAGGTCGACGAGGAGACCGCCCGCCGGATCGCGAAGGGCACCGTCGGCATCCGGATCCGCGTCACCCGGTTCGACGCCCGCGCCAAGCTGTCGCAGAACAAGGCCCCCGAGGTGATCGACCGCATCGTCGCCGGCCTGCGGGGCGACGGCCCCTACGCGTCGCCGGCGCTCGCCGACGAGATGGCACGAGCGCACGCTGCGCGCGCTGACGACCGGGAGGCTCGATGAGCGAGATCCTGCTGCGCGCCGTCCGGCGTGTGGGCACCTCCGGGGCCCCTGCCGACGTCCGCATCGTCGACGGTCGCGTCACCGAGATCGCCCCGACCGGCACGCTCGACCCCTCGAGCGTCGACACCGACGTGGTCGAGGCCGGCGGCGCCTGGCTCGGTCCGGGCCTGCGCGACCACCACACGCACTTCGACCAGTGGGCGCTCGTCCGCCGCCGTGTCGACGTCACCGGCTGCGACTCCGCCGAGGCGACCGCCGACCTGCTCGCCGCCGTCGCGCGGGCGGGCGTGACGGACCGCGTCCTGGTCGGACACGGCTACCGCGACGGGACGTGGCCGCGCCCTGCGCGACGCGAGCTGCTCGACCGTGCCGCACCGAGCCTCCCGACCGTCGTCATCAGCGCGGACCTGCACGCGGTGTGGTGCAACGCCCTCGCGCTCGCGCACTTCTCCGCCGCTGTCGGCCGCCCGCTCGAGGCGGGCGAGGACGGGGTCCTGCGCGAGCAGGACGCGTTCGACGTGACCGGTGCGTTGTCGCAGGTGCCGGACGATGCGCTCGACGCGTCCGTGGCGGACGCTGCCGAAGCAGCGGCGGCCCGCGGGGTGACGGGCGTGGTCGACCTCGAGATGCGCTTCGGGCTCGACCGCTGGCGCCGCCGGATCCACGCCGGCACCGACGCGATCCGGGTCGCGTCCGGGGTGTACCCGGCCGAGCTCGACGAGGCCATCGCCCGGGGGCTGCGCACCGGCGACGTGGTCGAGGGCACCCGTGGGCTGCTCACGATGGGACCGTTCAAGGTGGTCACGGACGGGTCGCTCGGCACGCGGACCGCCGCGATGACCGACGGCTCCGGCGTGCTCGCCTGGCCGTTCGAGGACCTCGTCGCGATCACCCGGCGTGCCGTCGACGCCGGACTCGTCCCCGCGATCCACGCGATCGGCGACCGGGCGAACGCCCTGGCCCTCGACGTCTTCGAGACCGTCGGGACCCGCGGCACGATCGAGCACGCGCAGTTGCTCGTCGACACCGACGTCGACCGGTTCGCCCGGCTCGGGGTCGCCGCGTCGGTGCAGCCCGAACACGCCATGGACGACCGGGACATCGCCGACCGGCACTGGGCCGGGTACACCGACCGGGCGTTCGCCTTCGCCTCGCTCGCACGGGCCGGAGCGCGCCTGCTGCTCGGGTCGGACGCCCCGGTGGCGCCGCTCGACCCGTGGGTCTCGATGGCGGCGGCCGTCGGGCGGGACCGCGACGGCCGCGATCCGTGGCACCCGGCCGAACGGCTCTCGTCGCTCGTCGCGTGGCAGGGGTCGACCGACGGGCGGGTCGGGGTGTCCGTCGGCGACGTGGCGGACCTGGTGTTCGTCGAGTCCGACCCGCTGGCGGCATCGTCCGCCGCTCTGCGCGGCATGCGGGTGCTCGGGACGGCCGTCGCCGGGCGGTTCACGTACCGGGAGCTGTGAGCAGGAGGACGGGCGGGTGCGTCCGTGTTCCGTGGGCTACTTCTGGTCCTTCGGGCACCAGTAGAGCTTCCGGCCGGCCATGTCGGCCATCCGGATCTCGGTGCCGCACACCCGGCAGGGCTCGCCCTGACGGTGGTAGACCCAGTGGCGGTCCTTGCGGGAGCGCAGGGCCTTCTTGTGGTCAGCCTCGGACAGGTCGTCCATCGTCATCATCAGACCGTCGCGGACGCCGTCGTGCAGCAGCTTCGACCAGTCCGCCCAGAGCGCCTTGGCCTGCTTGACGGTGATCTTCTTGCCCGGCTTGTACGGATCGATGCGCTGCCGGAACAGCAGTTCGGCGCGGTAGATGTTGCCGATGCCGGCCACCACGGACTGGTCCATGAGCAGCTGCCCGATCGCGACGTTGCGCTTCCGGACGTTGTCGACGAAGGTCTTCTCGGCCTCGGGCCCGTCGTCGTTCATCGGGTCGGGGCCGAGCTTGTCGAGCGCGCGCTGCACCTCGGCCGGGGTCTCCACGACGCACGCGGTCGGGCCGCGCAGGTCGGCGACGGTGTCCTCGGTGAGGATCCGCACGCGCACCTGGCCGACCGGGTCCGGCGGGAACGACTCGATCGGGTCCTCCGCCTTCTCCTGCTCGGCCATCCGGTAGCGGGCGAGCCGCGGTGCGCCGATCGAGCTGAGCGACTCTTCGCGGTCGTCGTCGTCGGACAGCGCCTCGGCGGTGGAGATCACGCCCGCGAAGTCCCACGCGCCGTACAGGCCGAGGTGGACGCGGAGGAACAGGTCGTCCTCGAACTCCAGGAACATCTGCTTCGCGACCGCCCGGGCGGCGATCAGGCGCTTGCCGTCGAGCTGCGCGGCCCCGGCGGCGAAGCGGCCCTGGGGACTCGACACCTCGCAGCGCTTGCCGACGAAGTGCCGGGTGAACTGGTTGGCGATGCGGTGGACGGAGTGACCCTCGGGCATTGGTCTTGTCTACTCGGTGCTGCTCGGTGTTGCTGGACCGTGGGTCCGAGCCCTACGCGTCGATCTGGCGACCGGCGATCAGCCCGGTGGTCTCGTACTCGGCGAGCTGGGCGATGCGGCGGGCGTGGCGCTCCTCGCCCGAGAACGGCTCGGCGATGAACAGGTCGACGAACCGGATCGCCTCGTCCTCGGTGTGCTGGCGCGCGCCGATGGAGATGACGTTGGCGTCGTTGTGCTGACGGGCGAGCAGCGCGGTCGACTCGTTCCAGACGAGCGCGGCCCGGATGCCCTCGACCTTGTTGGCGGCGATCTGCTCGCCGTTGCCGGAACCGCCGAAGACGACACCGAGGGCCTGGACACCGTCGCGCTGGTCCTGCACCACGGCGTGCGCGGCGTTGATGCAGAACGAGGGGTAGTCGTCGAGCGCGTCGTACTCGGTCGGACCGTGGTCCACCACCTCGTGCCCGGCGTCGGTCAGATGGGTTGCGAGGGTCTTGTTGAACTCGAGGCCGGCGTGGTCCGTTCCGAGGTGGATGCGCATGGAACCGATCCTATTCCTGCGGCTCCGGGGCCTGGACCACCACGGACTACGGTGCGCGGACCACCACGACGAGGTACCGGGTGGGGTCCTCGCCCGGGTTGCGGTAGACGACGTCGGCGGGGTCGCCGAGCTCGATCCGGTCCCCCGCCGCCAGCCGCGTCGGCTCACCGCCGACGACGACCTCGAGCACGCCGTCGACGACCCAGATGCAGTGCCGCAGGAACGCGTAGGCGGACGCCGGGTAGGCCACTTCGCGGCCGGCCGGGAGGCGCACCTCGGTGACGTCGGCGGGGAACGCTGCGCTCGAGACCGGACGGCGGCGGTACCCGGTGTCGGGATCGGTCCAGGAATCGGCGGTCGCGCCGCGTTGCACCCCACGCGCCTCGTCGGGGTCCGTCGCCCTGGGCACCTCGTGCTCCAGGGCATCGTCGAGGAGCTGCGAGATCGTCAGGCCGAAGGCGCCGGACAGGCGACCGAGGATCGTCGCGGTGGGGCTGGAGACCCCGCGCTCGACGCGGTTGATCATCGCGCGGGAGACGCCGGACTCCTCGGCGAGCTCGGTGAGGCTCCACCTGCGCTCGCTGCGGAGGCGCTGGAGCCGTTCGCCGAGCGCCCGCTGCTCGGCGACCGAGGTGTCGTCGGCGCCGGTTGCGGGATCGGCATGCGCGTCGTCTACGATGTGAGACATGACGACAGCATATGCGACGAACGGGGTCGTGATCCGCGACTGCACCCCGGCCGACCTCGACGTCGTGCACGCCCTGCACGTCGATGCCGTCCTGCACTCCACCGCCATCTGGCAGGACATCCCGCACCCGCGTCCGTACTTCGACGGGTGGCTCGCCGAGCGGCAGGGCGGCGGGTACCCGGTGGTCGTGGCCGAGGTCGACGGGGTCGTGGCTGGCTACGCGACGTACTCGCAGTGGCGGCAGCCGGACGGGTACCGGCAGACCGTCGAGCACAGCGTCTACGTGGTCGAGGCGTTCCGCGGCCGGGGCATCGCGACGACGTTGATGGCCGAGTTGGTCGCGCGGGCCACCGCCGAGGGCCGACACGTGATGATGGCCGGGATCTGCAGCACCAACACGGGGTCGATCGCCCTGCACGAACGCCTGGGCTTCGCCACGGTCGCGGTCGTGCCCGAGGTGGGACGCAAGTTCGACCGCTGGCTCGACCTGACGCTCATGCGGCTGCCGCTCATCTGACGCGACGGGCGGGGCGGGCGCACCACGGGCCTCCCGGCCACCCGTCCCCCGCCGGTCAGCGCCGGATCAGTCGGTGGTGTCGAAGATCGGGCCGACGGTGCGCGAGCGCTTGAGCTCGAAGAACGCGGGGACCTTCGCGACGGCGACGACGCCGTCCCACAGGTCGAGCGCCTCCTGGCCCTTGGGGGCCGGGGAGATGACCGGTCCGAAGAACGCGGTGCCCTCGACGGCGATGACCGGCGTGCCGACGTCCTGCCCGACACGGTCGATGCCGTCCTGGTGGCTGGCGCGCACGGCGGCGTCGACCTCGTCGGTCCAGGCGTACTCGAGCAGGTCGGCGTCCAGGCCGAGCTCCGCGAGCACGGCGGGGACGACCTGCTCGGGGTCGGACTCCTGGCGGTGGTGGATGTGCTCGCCGAGGGCGTCGTACAGCGGCTTCACGACGTCCTGGCCGAGCCGGAGCTTCGCCGCCGCGACGATGCGCGGGTAGACCTGGCCGGCGTGCAGGCGCTCCTTGTAGCTGTCCGGCACGTCCTGGTCCTCGTTGAGGACGAACAGGCTCATCACCTTCCACGTCACGTCGAGGTCGCGGTGCTCGGCGACCTCACCCACCCAGCGGCTCGTCATCCAGGCCCAGGGGCAGTTCGGGTCGAACCAGAACTCCACGGCGGTGCGCTCGGTGGTGGGGTCGGTCGGGTTGTCCACAGTCGTCTCGGTCACGATCCGAGCGTACGCGGCGTCGCTAGGCTGGAGCCCATCGTCCCGCCGGCGCACGACGCCGTCCGGGGCCCCGTACGCGGACACCGATCGTCCGCGTCCCCAGCGAAGATGGAGCGTTGCGTGCCCGGAGAGAACCTCACCCGAATCGAAGCCCAGGAGCGCGCGGCCGTCGTCGCCGTGCAGACGTACGACGTCGAGCTCGACCTGACCCGCGGTGCAGAGAGCTTCGGCAGCACCACGCGGGTGCGCTTCACCGCCACCGCCGGCGCATCGACCTTCATCGACGCCATCACGAAGACCGTGCACTCGATCACGCTGAACGGCACGGCGCTCGACGTCGCCGCGGTGAACGACGGCGTCCGCATCCAGCTCGACGACCTGCAGGAGCAGAACGAGCTCGTGGTCGTCAGCGACGCGCTGTACACGAACACCGGCGAAGGCCTGCACCGCTTCGTCGACCCGGTGGACGACGAGGTGTACCTGTACTCCCAGTTCGAGGTCCCCGACTCGCGCCGCATGTTCGCGGTGTTCGAGCAGCCCGACCTGAAGGCCGAGTTCTCCTTCACCGTGACGGCGCCGTCGCGGTGGCAGGTCGTCTCGAACTCCCCCACGCCGGAGCCGCACGTCGACGGCGACGTCGCGACGTGGGCGTTCCCGCCCACCGCGCGCATCTCGAGCTACATCACCGCGCTCGTCGCCGGCCCGTACGAGGTCGTGCGCGACGAGCTGACCAGCCGCGACGGCCGGACGATCCCGCTCGGCGTGTTCGCGCGCAAGTCGCTCGCCGCGTACCTCGACCCCGAGTACGTGTTCGAGACCACGAAGAAGGGCTTCGCGTACTTCGAGGAGAAGTTCGACGTCGCCTACCCCTTCGACAAGTACGACCAGCTGTTCGTGCCGGAGTTCAACGCCGGCGCGATGGAGAACGCCGGGGCCGTCACCTTCACCGAGACCTACGTGTTCCGGTCGAAGGTCACCGACGCCATCAAGGAGCGCCGGGTCGTCACGATCCTGCACGAGCTCGCCCACATGTGGTTCGGCGACCTGGTCACCATGAAGTGGTGGAACGACCTGTGGCTCAACGAGTCCTTCGCCGAGTGGGCGTCGACGATCGCCACGGCAGAGGCCACCGAGTGGACCGAGGCCTGGACCACGTTCCAGGCGATGGAGAAGTCCTGGGCCTACCGCCAGGACCAGCTCCCCTCGACGCACCCGATCGTCGCGACGATCAACGACCTCGAAGACGTCCAGGTCAACTTCGACGGCATCACCTACGCGAAGGGCGGCTCGGTCCTCAAGCAGCTCGTCGCGTGGGTCGGCATCGACGCGTTCTTCGCCGGTGTCTCCGCCTACTTCAAGAAGCACCACCACTCGAACACCGAGCTGCGCGACCTGCTCGTCGAGCTCGAGGCGACGAGCGGCCGTGAACTCACCGAGTGGTCGAAGCTCTGGCTCGAGACCGCGGGCGTCAACACCCTGCGCCCCGAGATCGAGACCGACGAGTCCGGCGTCATCACGTCGTTCACGGTCCTGCAGGAAGCCCCCGCCGACTACCCGACGCTGCGTCCGCACCGTCTGGCCATCGGCGTCTACGCGTTCCGGAACGACGAGTCCGCACCGTTCGGCGCGGACACGGCATCCGCCGGCGGCAAGCTCGAGCGGGTCCAGCGCGTCGAGATCGACGTCGACGGCGCCCGCACCGACGTGCCCGAGCTCGTCGGCGTGCACCGCGGCGACCTCGTGCTCCTGAACGACGACGACCTGGCCTACGCCAAGATCCGTCTCGACGAGCACTCCCGGCGCACCGCGATCGAGCACCTCGCGTCCATCGCGAACCCGCTCGCCCGCTCGATCGTCTGGGGTTCCGTGTGGGACGCCACGCGCGACGCCGAGTCCCCCGCCAGCGACTACGTCCGCCTGGTGCTCGGCAACATCGCGACCGAGACCGAGTCGACCACCATCCGCACGACGCTCTCGCAGCTGCTGCTCACCGCACGCAACTACGTGGCGCCGGGCTCGGTCGAGGCCACGGTCCGCACCGTCGGCGACACGCTCTGGCAGCTCGCGTCCTCGGCCGAAGCCGGTTCGGACGCGCAGTTCCAGTTCGTGAAGTTCTTCGCGCAGATCCCGTCCACGCCCGAGCACGTCGCGACCCTGCAGGGACTGCGCGACGGTTCGGTCACGCTGCAGGGCCTCGAGATCGACACCGACCTGCGCTGGGAGCTGCTCGAGGGCCTCGTGCTCGCGGGCGCCGCGGGCAGCACCGAGATCGACGCCGAGCTCGCTGCGGACAAGACCGCGTCCGGCGAGCAGGCCGCGGCCCGCGCCCGGGCGACGATCCCGACGGCCGAGGGCAAGCTGGCGGCGTTCTCGTCGCTGGTCGACTCGTCCGAGCTGCCGAACGCGATCGTGCGGCAGACCACGGTCGGGTTCCAGCACGTGAACAGCCCGGTCCTGCTCGAGGGCCTCGTGCCGAAGTACTTCGAGGTGCTCACGCGCATCTGGGCCGAACGCAGCTACCACATGGCGGACACCATCGTCTCGGGCCTCTACCCGGCGCCGCTCGCGTCGGCCGAGCTCCGTGACGCCGCCGCCGCGTGGCTCGCGGAGCACCCGGAGACGCCGGCGCTGCGCCGCATCGTGTCCGAGAGCCTCGCGGGCACCGAGCGGGCGCTCCGGGTCCAGGCCGCGGACGCCTGAACCCTGCGCTGATCCGGCGGGGTCTTGGTGTTCCTCCAGGGACGCCGAGGCCCCGCCGCTTAGCATCGACCGGATATGAACCTGGCTGCAGCAGACACCACCGACGTCCCGAAGTGGGCGTCCAACGCGTTCCTCCAGTTCGTCGACGCCTGGCAAGCACCGATCACGATCGTCATCACGATCCTCGCGGCGATCGTCCTCCGGCTGATCCTCCGTCGCATGATCAAGCAGGTCGTCGACCGGATCGTGAACGGCGTCAAGAAGCGTCAGGGGGCGGCCGACACCCAGGCCCTCATCGCCTCCCCCGTGCAGACCGCGCGTGTCGTGCAACGGACCCGGACGCTCGGCAGTGTCCTCGAGAACCTGGCCACCGTGGTCGTCGTCGTGATCGCGCTCGTGGTCATCGCCACGGCGTTGTGGAAGGGTGCCGCGGTCGGCATCGTCGGCGGTGCGTCCCTCGTCGCGGCCGGCCTCGCCGTCGGCGCCCAGTCCATCGTGAAGGACCTGTTGTCCGGCATCTTCATGATCCTCGAGGACCAGGCCGGCGTCGGTGACGTCGTCGACACCGGGCAGGCCACCGGCGTCGTCGAGAACGTCGGGCTGCGCGTCATGCAGATCCGCGACGTGAACGGCATCCTCTGGTTCGTCCCGAACGGGCAGATCCTGCGCGTCGGCAACCTTTCCCAGGGCTGGTCACGGGTGCTCGTCGACATCACCGTGCCGTACGACACCGACATCGACGCCGTGCAGGACGCCCTGCTCAAGGCCGCCGTGACGATGTCGCAGGAGCCGCGCTGGCGCCAGCGGATCGTCGAGAAGCCGGAGATCTGGGGCCTGCAGTCGATCACCGACGCCGGGATGGTCTTCCGCCTGGTCGTGAAGACCCGCGCCTCCGAGCTCGACGTCGTCGGCCGGGAGCTCCGCACCCGACTGAAGCACGCCGTCGACGAACTCGGCATCACCCTGCCCGCGATGGCGATGATCATGCCCGAGGGCTGGGAGAACGCCACCTCGATCAACGGGCTGCGCACCGTCCGCACCCAGCCGATGGCTGCGCCCACGAAGCCGCGGCGCACCAAGCGCAACATCCTCGGGCAGCCGATCCGCACGGACGACGAGCCCGACAGCGGGAAGGACCCCCGATGACCGACCTCACACCCCCGACCGGCCCGGGTGGGCCAGGAGCACGCGGTTCGCTCGGCATGCCCGGCGTCCCCGCGCAGCCGATCACCCTGCGCGTCGGTGAGCACGGCACCTCGGCCACCGGGTCGCTGTACGAGCGGATCGGCGGTGCCCCCACCTTCGACCGGCTCGTCCGGCGCTTCTACGAGGGCGTGCAGCAGGACGAGGTCATCTGGCCGATGTACCCGGCCGACGACCTCGAGGGCGCGATCTGGCGCCTGTCCGCCTTCCTGCAGCAGTACTGGGGCGGGCCGGGCACGTACAGCGAGCAGCGCGGGCACCCCCGTCTGCGGATGCGCCACAACCCGTTCCGCATCACGTCCGAGGCGCGGGAGCGCTGGCTCCACCACATGCACGAGGCGGTCGAGTCGCTCGAGCTCGCTCCCCTGGACGAAGCCGAGCTCTGGGGCTACCTCGACCGCGCTGCCCACGCGATGACGAACACCTTCGACTGACGCGCGTCCGGCGCGGACGCCGTCGTGTCGTCGAGACGCCGCCGGATCCGGCGGCGTCTCGACGCTCCCGCGGCGTCTTCCGCGGACGCCGGCGTGCAGTGATCGTCACGAGCGCCGGACGGGAGGCCCGTGGCGGCGTCGCCACGGGCCTCCCGTCCGGCGGTTCCCGCGTTCTCGTGCTGGCGAGACGCCGGCGTGTCCGTCCGACGCCGCCATGTGCGTTCCGCGCCTCCGAATACGGCGGCGTCTCGCGGAACCGGCGGCGTGCCCGCGGGACGCCGGCGTCTTCGGCCAGCGTGTCTCAGCGCGGTCAGCGCACGTACGAGCCGGAGGCGAGGTCGTCGACCAGCGACGGCCGTGACGGCCGCCAGCCGTGGGCCGACCGGGCGTGTGCGCCGGACGCCTCCTGGTGCAGCAGCAGCGCGTCGGCGAAGTCCTGCCCGAGCCGTTCGCGGCTCGCATCGACGCTCTCGGCGACGACCGGTGCACCGTGGGCCCCGGCCTCGGCGAGCTCGCGCACGGTCGGGTTGTCCCCGGTCGCCGCGACGATGTACCCGTCGAGCTCGCCGCGGTGCAGCGCGAGGACGTAGAGCTCGCCGAGGTCGTCCACGTGCACCGTCGTCCACCGCTGGGAGCCATCCCCGACCAGCCGCACCGGCTGCTCGCCGTCGCCGACGAACATCGCCGGGATGCCGGCGCCGCGTCCGTACACGATGCCGGGCGCGACGATGGTGCTCCGGACGTCGCTGGCGCGCAGCAGGGCCTCGTTCGGACCGCGCCACGCGGTCAGCGCCGGCGGGTCGATCGGCGACTGCTCCGAGATGTCCGTCGAGTCGCCGAAGGTGAAGATCCCGCCGGTGTGCACGAACGGCTTGGGGGTGCCGGCCAGTGCAGCGATCGCGGTGCGGATGAAGTCCGGGTCGACGTCCGGGGCCGATGCCGTGTGGACCACGCCGTCGCTCTCGTGCAGCAGCCGTTCGACGACCTCGGTGTCGGTGACGTCACCGACCAGGGCTCGGCCACCGGCGTCACGGACGTGCTGGGCCTTCTCGTCGGACCGGACGAGTGCGGTGACCTCGTCGCCGCGGGCGACCAGGGAGCGGAGGACGGAGGAGCCGATGTAGCCGGACGCACCGGTGAGGAAGACGTGCATGCGGCCAGCCAACCACGGCGGCCGGGCGGCGTGGTCCGCGGCGGTCATCGTCCTCGCCGTCTTCTTCGTCGTCGTCGTTACGAGCTCAGGGTCCAGGCGCGCCGCTTCACGAGCACGTGGCCGCGCGACGTCGTGAGACGGCTCCACGGACCGGTCTCGAACAGGCGCACCGGGTCGTGCCCGAGGAAGCCGAGGCTCTCGCCGGCGAACCCCGCACCAGCCGGCAGGTGCTCGACGCCGGGGACCGGTCTGCCCCAGACCTCGGCACGGATCCGCCGGACGATGGCCTCGCCCGAGTTGGACGGCACGGCGTCCGCGACCTCGGCGATGCCGTCACGGGTGGCCCGGCGGAGGAGTTCGGGCGAGACGTCCGGCAGCGGGACCCAGCCCCCGCGGGGCGGCGAGATGGCCGCCCACGTGACCGTGTGGACCTCGTGCGGCAGCTCGACCTCGATCGGGGTGGCCCGCGTCGGGTCCGCGCCCTCGGCGTGCTCGGCGTCCTGCGTCTCTGCCAGCAGGCGGAGACGCTCGAGCAGCGACTGCAGCGGCACCACGGTGTCGATCGAGGCGGGCTCGGTGAGCGAGAACGTGCGGAGGCCGAGCACCGTCGGCAGTTCGTCGAGCAACCCGAGCGGGTAGAGGATCGCCGTGTAGACGGCCAGGACGCCCGAGTCGGCGATGAGCCGGACCGAGCCGTCCTCGATCCGAGCGGCACGTCCGAGGTACGTGCGGAGGTCACCGAGTGAGGCGGCGTCGGGAAGCGTGAACGAGTTGCCCATGTCGTCCACGATCCTACCGGCCGTCGACGTCGCACCGCCTGGGCGTGGTGACCCTGCATCGAGGCCGGGCAGCCGTTCGTAGACTGCACAGCGTGAACGGCGAACCCGACTTCCTGCGGACCCTGCGACTCGAGGACACCGGCGCGAGCACGGGCGAGACGATCCTGACCGGTGCCAGCCACTGGTCCCCCGGCGGACGGGTGTTCGGCGGGCAGGTCCTGGCCCAGTGCATCGTCGCCGCGCAGACCACGATCGACGGTCGCGACGTCCACTCGATGCACGGGTACTTCCTGCGGCCGGGCGACGTCGACGTGCCGATCACCTTCGCCGTCGAGCGCATCCACGACGGTCGTTCGTTCGCGACCCGCCGCGTGCAGGCGTACCAGCGCGGCGTCCCGATCTTCTCGATGATCGCGTCGTTCCAGGTGCCGGACACCGGTCTCGAACACCAGGACCCGTACCCGGTGGACACCCCGGACCCGGAGTCCCTGCCGTCGGCCGCGTCGATCCTGTCCGCCATCGACCACCCCGTCGCACGGGCGTGGGCCGCACGGTCCATCGACCTGCGGCACGTCGAGGGTCCGGTGTTCGTCGACGTGCAGGGCGAGCACGTGCCGCACCAGGCGGTCTGGTTCCGGGTGCAGGGCGACCTGCCCGAGGACCCGGCGCTGCACCGTGCGGTGCTCGGCTACGCCAGCGACATGTCCATCCTCGAGCCGATCATGCGGCGGCACGGCGTCGCCTGGGGCACCCCCGGTGTGAAGAGCGCCAGCCTCGACCACGCGATGTGGTGGCACCGCGACGGTCGCGCGGACGAGTGGATCCTGTACACGCAGGAGTCCCCGAGCGCGCAGGGCGGACGGGGACTCGCGTTGGGGCGGATGTTCTCCCGCGACGGTCAGCTGCTGGCCACCGTCGCCCAGGAGGGCATGATGCGGGTGCCTACGGGCGGCTGAACTGCACCGGGTCTTCGAGGTAGCGCTCGCACGCGGCACGCTCGGGGTCGGTCAGCCGACGCGGACGGTTCGTCGCCGCGTCGACCATCACGAGTGCGGTCGTGGCCCGGGTGTACAGGACCGCGGGGGCCCGTCCCACGGGCGACCAGACCTCGTACGAGACGTCGATGCTCGCACCGCCCACCCGCCCGATCCACATCTGGATGTCGAGCGGCTGACGGAGGTACGGGATCGATGCCAGGTACTCGAGGCGTTGCCCGGCGATGATCGTCATGGTGCCCGAACCGGGCCGACCGTCGATGATCGGCTCGGGCAGGGCGCCGTCGGGGTCCTCACCGGGGTCGGCACCCCAGAACCCCACGATGCGCGCCTCTTCGAGGAGGCGCAGCATCGCGGAGTTGTTGACGTGGCCGTAGGCATCGATGTCGCTCCACCGCATGCGGATGGGAGCGTGCAGTCTCGCCACGCGGGTCAGTCGCGGGTGAGCTTGCGGTACGTCGCGCGCCCGGGCTTCGCGGCATCGGCGCCGAGGCGCTCGATCTTGTTCTCCTCGTACGCCTCGAAGTTGCCTTCGAACCAGTACCAGTTCGGCGTGCCGTCCTCGTTCAGGCCTTCCCACGCCAGGATGTGCGTGGCGATGCGGTCGAGGAACCACCGGTCGTGCGTGATGACCACGGCGCAACCGGGGTACTCGAGCAGGGCGTTCTCGAGGCTGCCGAGCGTCTCGACGTCCAGGTCGTTGGTCGGTTCGTCGAGGAGCAGCAGGTTGCCGCCCTGCTTGAGCGTCAGCGCGAGGTTCAGACGGTTGCGCTCACCACCGGACAGGATGCCGGCGCGCTTCTGCTGGTCCGGCCCCTTGAAGCCGAACTGCGACACGTAGGCGCGGGACGGGATCTCGGTCTTGCCGACCTGGATGTAGTCGAGTCCGTCGGACACGACCTCCCACAGGTTCTTGTTCGGGTCGATGCCACCACGGCTCTGGTCGACGTACGAGATGTCGACCGTGTCGCCGATCTTCAGCGTGCCGCCGTCGAGCGGTTCGAGGCCGACGATCGTCTTGAAGAGCGTGGTCTTGCCGACACCG
The DNA here is from genome assembly GCF_001864905.1 of Curtobacterium sp. MCBA15_007. Classification (NCBI taxonomy): domain Bacteria; kingdom Bacillati; phylum Actinomycetota; class Actinomycetes; order Micrococcales; family Microbacteriaceae; genus Curtobacterium; species Curtobacterium sp. MCBA15_007. The sequence goes on along the minus strand of NZ_MJGM01000087.1, from coordinate 31,793 downwards.
TTCGGGCCGATGACGCCGACGATGCCGTTGCGGGGCAGCGTGAACGACAGGTCGCCGATGATGACGCGCTCACCGAACTGCTTGCGCAGGTGCTCGGCGTCGATGACCTGCGAGCCCAGACGCGGGCCGACCGGGATCACGATCTCCTCGAAGTCGAGCTTGCGGGTGCGCTCGGCCTCGGTGACCATCTCTTCGTAGCGAGCGAGACGGGCCTTGGACTTCGCCTGGCGGCCCTTGGTGTTGCTCCGGACCCAGTCGAGTTCCGAGGACAGGCGCTTCGCGAGCTTGGCGTCCTTCTTGCCCTGGACCTCGAGGCGGGCGCGCTTCTTCTCGAGGTAGGTCGAGTAGTTGCCCTCGTACGGGTACAGGCGACCGCGGTCGACCTCGGCGATCCACTCGGCGACGTGGTCGAGGAAGTACCGGTCGTGGGTCACGGCGAGGACGGCACCGTGGTACTGCTGCAGGTGCTGCTCGAGCCAGAGCACGCTCTCGGCGTCGAGGTGGTTGGTGGGCTCGTCGAGCAGGAGCAGGTCGGGCTTCTGGAGCAGGAGCTTGCAGAGCGCGACGCGGCGCTTCTCACCACCGGACAGGTGCGTGACGAGCTCGTCCCCCGGGGGGCACTGCAGCGCGGCCATCGCCTGGTCGAGCTGGGAGTCGAGGTCCCACGCGTCGGCGGCGTCGATGTCTTCCTGCAGCGTGCCCATCTCGGCCAGGAGCGCGTCGAAGTCGGCGTCCGGCTCGGCCATGAGCGCCGAGATCTCGTTGAAGCGCGCGAGCTTGCCGTGGATCTCGCCCACGCCTTCCTGCACGTTCTCGAGCACGGTCTTCGTCTCGTCGAGCTCCGGCTCCTGCATGAGGATGCCGACCGTGAAGCCGGGCGTGAGCTTCGCTTCACCGTTGGACGGCTGGTCGAGACCCGCCATGATCTTCAGGATCGTCGACTTGCCAGCACCGTTCGGTCCGACGACGCCGATCTTGGCACCGGGGAGGAACGACATCGTGACGTCGTCGAGGATCAGCTTGTCGCCGACCGCCTTGCGGGCGCGGACCATCTGGTAGATGTACTCAGCCATATCGGCCCCAAGTGTAGTGACACCGTCGGAGCAGCGCTCGCCCGACGCCGGATCGCCGCTTCCCGCACCTGTACGAACCGGCCTGTTGTTCGCGTCACGGACGACGTAGCTTTGCCTCACCCAGCAACCTGGGGCCCGTCGCCCACCACGACGAGGACCAGGATCAGGACCACGGACAGGACGAGGACCATGACCACGCACACGACAACGACCCCGTCGCGGCTCCGCCGCCTCGCGCTCCCCTTCGTCGGAGCGATCGCACTCACCGTCGGACTCATCGCACCGGTGTCGCCGGCATCCGCCGTGGCCCTGCCGAAGGGCGCCCCGTACCTGCTGTACACCGCGAGCATCAGCGCGAACGGCTCGGGGACCGGCTACTCGTCGTACATCAACGTGCACGACGCCCACAACAACGCCTACGCCTTCGGGATCCAGTCGGACAAGGGCTCCACCGTGAGCAAGGGCAAGCCGCGGTACATCTGGGAGCGCGTACAGAACGGCAAGTTCACGTACGGCTACCTCGGCCCGGCGACGAACAAGCTCACCCCGATCGGCATGCGCTGGTACAAGAACGACGTCGCGACGATGATCGTGAACCACAAGACCGTCGCCAACCTGAAGCTCAACCTGGACGGACGGCTGTTCTTCAACGCCGAGGCCAACGCCCGTCTGAACGGTGACGTCGTGCACTCGACGGTGCAGAACACCCGCATCACGGTCGGCGACCGCAAGTCGAACACCGGGCTGAACGGCAAGTGGAACACGGGCTTCTCGTTCCACGGCCTGAAGGCCACGCAGACCAACAGCCCGCGGGTGCAGGGTGCGAGCTTCAAGATCGACGGCCGTGTGACCGGGCTGCCCCGCGGTGGCAACTGGGACACCGACCAGGTCTCCGGCATCGGGATGATCGCCCAGAAGTGGTGACCGACGCGAGGCGGTGAACCGCACGCGGAACAAGCGGCCTGACCCGGCGCACCGACTCCGATCGGCTGCCGGGTCAGGCCGCTTCGTCGTGGTCGGTGCGGTCGGCGTGGTCGTCGAGGTGTGGCGCAGGGTCCCAGGGCGCGGCGTCCTGCTCGAGGACGTGTTCGGACGGCCCCGCTGGCTCCGTGCCGTCCCCGAGGGTCGGTGCGCCGTGCAGCGCATCGGCGTCGTCGTCCGACCCCGGGTCGGTCGACGGTGCGTGTTCGTGGGGCTCTGCGGTGTGCTCCCCGCGGTCGGGTCCGTCCGCGGCGCCGTGACCCACAGCGGGGTCACGGACCTCGCCGGTGCGGGGGTCCACCCCACGCAGTCCACCGTGACCCGATGCGGCGTCGCCGACCTGCCGCGGAACCCGCAGCCAGTTGCTGATCCCCCACGCCAGGTCGTGGCCGATGCCGTCGGCGTCGATCTCGACCGAGGTCCCGCCACGACCGTCGCGTTCCCACGTGCGGATGCGAACCCGGCCGGCGACGACGATCCGATCGCCCTTCTTCAGGGACTTGAACACGTTCGACGCGAGCGACCGGAACGCGGTGACGGTGTACCAGTTGGTCGCACCGTTGACCCAGGCCGAGGTGGCCCGGTCCCAACGACGCGAGGGTGACGCGAGCCGGAGACTCGTGATGGCGATGCCGGTCTCGGTGACGAGGTGCCGGGGCTCGGTGGCGACGATTCCGCAGACGGTGATGATGTCGTTCATGGGTCGATCGTCACGGAGCCCGGGGCTGCCTCAGCAGCCCCGGGCTGGATCTGTGGCGTGTGGACCCGATCAGGCGACCTGTGGAGGACGAGTCCCCCGGGCCTCCTGTCCGGACCCGCTCAGTGCGCTCGGAACTCGGGCCGGGCGGCCAACGGTCCGAGCGCGGCGTGGACCGCGCCCTTCGCGGACTCGAGGGACGGGTAGGGCCCGCCCGCCCGTCGGCGTCCGTAGAGCTCGACCTCGAAGCCGTCCGCCGCGCGGTGGATGCTGCCCACTGCTCCGGCCGGACCGATGGCGACCCAGGTTCCCGTGTTGTCCGTCATGTTCGAACCACCTCCTCGTGGCCCTGCCGCCCCGGGGTCAGGACGCCAGGATGTACTGACTGTAGGCCTTCCGGACCTTGTTCACCTTGGGCAGCGCGACCGCGAGGCAGTAACCCTGCCCGGGGTTCTTCGCGAAGAAGTCCTGGTGGTACTCCTCTGCCGTGAAGAACGTCGAGAGCGGCTCGATGGTGGTGACGACCCCGCCGTCCCAGATGTCCGACGCCCGCTCGATCGCGCGCTCGAACAGCTCGCGCTGCGCGTCGTCGGCCGGGAACATCGCCGAGCGGTACTGCGTGCCGACGTCGGCGCCCTGCCGGTTCAGCTGACGGGGGTCGTGCAGCGTGAAGAAGACGTCGAGGATCACCTCGGCTGGGATCACCGACTCGTCGAACGTCACCGCGACCGCCTCGGCGTGCCCCGTCGTCCCGGTGCACACCAGTTCGTAGGACGGGTCGTCGACCTGTCCGCCGATGTAGCCCGACACCACGTCCTGCACACCCTGGAGCGTGCGGTACACGGCGTCGAGACACCAGAAACATCCACCTGCGAGCACGAACGTGGTCATGACGACACCCTCTCTCCGGGCCACGCGTGCGGCCCACTCGTTCCTCCACAACAGTGTGCGCGGAGACCCTGTTCCCCAGATCGGACGGCACCCCTCGGCGTGTCGGTGGTCCCCCGTAGCGTCGGCACCACACCGACCAGGAGGCCAGCGATGCAGACCATCACCGAACCCGCACTGCGGATCCGCACCGTCCCGCTGGCCCGCGCCCGGGGCGACTACCGCATCCTCGACGTCCGCGACGACCTGAGCCGCGTGACCCGGGCCAACGGTGAGATCGTCGGCTACGTCGACCGCATCGACGTCGCCGGCGACACCGCCTACCGTGCGCGCCGGTACGTCGCGACCGAGCGCCGGTTCGTCGAGCTGCCGAGCGTCTGGTCCGCCGACGACGCCGTGGACACCCTGCGCTGGTCATGATGTTCCACATTGGAATCATCTGCGCTGGGATGCGCGGAACGCCGTCCGACCTCCCCGACGCCTGATCGTCCCGTGAGTATGGTGCGCACATGGACTGGTGGAACGACCTGACCGACTGGACTTCGTCCGACACGGGGTGGCGGGTGCTCTCGGGCGCTGTGATCCCCTTCGTCGCGATCGTCGTGGCTGGTGTCATCGCGGCGCTCATCGGGCGCAGCGCGACCAAGCGGGTCGTGGCGCTGCAGGAGCGGGAATCGAAGAACGCGGCCGTGGCCGCGATCCTGACGGCTGCGCGCAAGGCTGCCGCGTGGGGATCCCTCGGACACGACGAGCGCGCCTATTCCGACCACCTGGCCGAGGACGCCGACATCCGGCTGCGCCTGCTCGCCGTGCAGGGTGCGCCGCTGGCCGCCAACTGGGCCCAGCACGAGATCGCCGACATCAAGAAGAACTCGTCGACGTTCAGCTTCCAGGCGGACCAGTCCCTCGCCGAGTTCCGTGACCGCCTGCTCGACTGGCAGGCACGTCCGAGCCGTGCGCGCAAGCTCTTCAAGGCCGACCTCGAGCGCTGGAAGTTCGAGTCTCCGGACCCCGACGCCGACCTGATCAAGCGCCAGCAGGACTGGAACGCCGACCAGGGCGAGGCCCCGCGCACCCAGGCGCAGGGCCCGGCCCCGGCTGCTCCGGTCGAGCGCGCCACCCCGACGACGACCTCGCTGCGTCCGGCGCAGCGCCCCGCATCAGCGCCTTCGGTCCCGGCAGCCACCGCACCCGCTGCTGGTTCGCCCGCTGCCGGTGCGGCTGCGCCCGGAACCGCAGCCGCCGGATCCACCGGTGGGACGACCCCGTCGTTCTCGGTGAACCGCGGTGCCGGCGCGAACCAGAACCGCGGGAGCACCGACCCGAACGCCACGCGCTCCTTCGGCGAGAACACCACCCGTGTCTACGGCGACGACGAGGCTGCGCCGCCGGTGCGCCCGGCGCTCGGCACCCCGACCTCACCCGCACGCTCCACCCCGGGTCGCGGCACGGACGACACCGAGGCCGTGGACGACGCCAGCGCCACCCGTGCCTTCGGCGGCGCGAGCGCCACCCGTGCGTTCGGCGACACCGACCGCGCACCGCGGAACGACCGCCCGTCCTCTGCCGACCGCGCCGTCGCGACGCCCACGGCAGCCGAGGCGCACGTCAACCGCACACCGGCGAACGACGTCCCGCCGGCGTCGGCTCCCCGGGTCGAGACCCCCGGAACGACGAACACCACGTCCGTCCCGACGCGTCTGGGCCAGGCCCCCGCCGAACCGGCCGACGCGAACGAGACATCGGAAGCGCCGTACACGCAGCCGATCAGCGCCGCCGAACTCCGGCGCCGCGCCGCGGACGACGACGAGTAACAGCCGCCACGACGCCACAGCGACGAGAACAGGGCCGCCATCCGCACAGGATGGCGGCCCTGTTCGTCTTCGGTGCCCCCGGCAGGAATCGAACCCGCGGCACGGTGGGTAGAAACCACCTGCTCTATCCACTGAGCTACGGAGGCAAGCAGCGTCGATTGTAGCGCCGTGACCAGATCCGGCGGTTGCCCAACGGTCGGCCGCCGTCTGCTCTCCGTTCCCCTCCGGGACACCCGCGCTTCGTAGCGTCCGGAGCATGCGCACCACCGGTTCCGTCCTCGCCGTCGTGCCCGCGCGTGCCGGGTCGAAGGGGATCCCCGGCAAGAACCTCCGCACCGTCGCGGGTCGTTCGCTGGTCCGTCGTGCGGTCGAGTCGGCTCGGCTGGCCGCGAGCATCGACGAGGTGGTCGTCACGACCGACGGCGACGCGATCGCCGCAGAGGCGGTCGCCTCCGGTGCCGCCGTGGTCCGCCGTCCGGCCGAGCTCGCCGGTGACGAGGCATCGTCCGAGTCCGCGCTGCTGCACGTCCTCGACGCGATCAGCACGCCACTGCCCGAGGTCCTCGTCTTCCTGCAGGCGACCTCGCCGTTCATCGACCCGGCCGACCTCGACGCCGCCGTCGCGCGCGTGGTCGACGGGCACGCCGACGCGGTGTTCGCGGCCGCAGCGTCGCACGCGTTCCTGTGGCGGACCGCGCCGGACGGCACCGCGGTCGCGGTCAACCACGACGCTGCGACCAGACCGCGCCGCCAGGACCGTGAGCCGGAGTTCCGCGAGACCGGCGCGTTCTACGTGATGCGGACGTCGGGGTTCCTCGAGCACCGGCACCGGTTCCACGGCCGCGTCGAGCTGGCCGTCGTCGACGGTGCCGGCGCGATCGACATCGACGACGAGGCCGACCTGGCCCTCGCCGAAGCCCTCGCCGGCGCGCGGAACGAAGCCCCCGGCCACGGCCACGCACGCGTCGGCGCCCCTGCCCCCGCACCCACCACGACCCGAGACCCATCCCCGACGCGGGCCACCCCCGCACCGAACGGAGCACCATGACCGTCACCATCGGTACGTCCACGATCGGCGCGGGCCACCCCGCCTACCTCATCGGCGAGATCGGCCTCAACCACAACGGCGACGTCGACATCGCGAAGCAGCTCATCGACGTCGCTGCCGACGCCGGCCTGCAGGCCGTCAAGTTCCAGAAGCGCACCCCCGCGATCTCCACGCCGGAGCACATGAAGAACACCCCGCGCAGCACCCCGTGGGGCGACATGACCTACCTGGAGTACCGCTACCGCGTCGAGTTCGACCGCGACCAGTACATCGAGATCGGTGACCACGCGACCCTCCGCGGTCTCGACTGGTTCGCGTCGCCGTGGGACGAGCCGTCGGTGGACTTCCTCGAGGACCTCAACGTCGTCGCCTACAAGATCGCGTCGGCGTCGGTGACGGACCTCGGGATGCTCGCCGCGGTCGCCGCGACCGGCAAGCCCGTCATCCTGTCGACCGGCATGTCCACGCTCGAGCAGATCGACGCCGCCGTCGAGACCCTCGGCACCGACCGCCTCGTCCTCATGCACGCGACGTCGACCTACCCGCTGCCCGCCGAGGAGGCGAACCTCCGCATGATCGACACGCTCGCCCACCGGTACGCGGGCGTCCCCGTCGGCTACTCCGGCCACGAGCCCGGCCTGCAGATCTCGATCGCCGCGGTCGCCCTCGGCGCCACGGCCGTCGAACGGCACATCACGCTGGACCGCACGATGTGGGGCTCCGACCACGCCGCGTCCCTCGAGCCGCACGGTCTGAAGACGCTCGCCCGTGATATCCGCATCATCGAGACCGCCCTCGGCGACGGCGTCAAGCGCATCTTCCCCGGCGAGCAGGCACCGCTCGCGAAGCTGCGTCGTGTCGGCGCGTGAGCGCATGCAGTCGCCATCCGGGCACCGGCGAGCAGGCACCGCTCGCGAAGCTGCGTCGCGTCGGCGCGTGAGCGCATGCAGTCCCCATCCGGGCGCCGGCGAGCAGGCACCGCTCGCGAAGCTGCGTCGCGTCGGCGCGTGAGCGGAGCGCACGTGAGCACCGCGCACGTGACCGGCCCGGTCGACGGGACCCGCGCCCTGGACGTGCCGGCTGACGGCGGTGGGTCGACCGGCGGACGGGAGGCGCGCCTCCCGTCCGCCGCGTCACCACGCGTCCGACGCGTGGTCGGCCTGGTCGACACCGACTCGTTCGCGAAGTGGGGCGCCCACCTGCTGGCGACCGCGCCCGCCGACTGGGACCTGGAGCTGCGCACCGTGGCGACCCCGCGGTCGGCCAGTCCGAAGCAGCTGCGTTCGGCGTTCCGCGGGTTGGACCGACGACTCGCCCACCTGCACCGCGAACCGCCCGTACCGAAGGACGTCGACGCCGCCGTCGAGGAGCTCCGACAGGACCCGCCGGACGCCGTCCTGGTGTCCTTGATCGGGCCCGTGGCCGAACTCGTGATCGACGAGGTGCACCGGCGGATCCCGGACCGGCCGGTGCTGGTGTCCGGGCTGCCGGGGATCTCGTTCCCCGCGAAGTGGAAGGGCATCTTCTTCCGCGCCCGGGCCGACCTGTTCGTGCTGCACAGCCACCGCGAGGTGCGCGCGTACGAGGAACTGGCGCGCGAGGGCGGGGTCGAGCCGCACTTCGCACTCGCCACACTGCCGTTCGCCCGGGGTGCCGGCGCGACCGGCGCGACGGGCGCGACGGGCGCGCCCGTCCGCGACTCCGTCGTCTTCGCGGCGCAGCCGAGTGTGCCGCTCGAGCGGGCCGACCGAGCCCTCGTCGTGCGCTGGCTCGTCGACACGGCCCGCGCGCACCCGGAGTGGCGCGTCGTCATCAAGACCCGCGCCGCGGCCGGCGAGCACCAGACGCACCGCGAGGAGCACCCGTACCCGGACCTGGTGCCGGCGGACGCCCCGGCCAACCTGGTGGTGGAGAGCGGCCCGATGGCCGACCACCTCGACCGCGCGGTGGCACTCGTGACGATCAGTTCGACGGCCGTCCTCGAGGCTGCGGCCCGGGGTGTCCCCGCGCTCACGCTCACCGACTTCGGGATCGGGCGGCACCTGATCAACGAGGTGTTCGTGGGGAGTGGCCTCGAGGGGGACGCCGTCGACCTGGTCGACGGCCGGTTCGGGGCCGTCCGGCCGGAGTGGATGCGGGACAACTACTTCCACCCGGCCGCCGAGGACGACTGGCAGCGCCGACTGGTGGACCTCATGGCCCGACGGGACGCCGGGAGGCTGGTGGACCGGGCACCGGCTCGGCGGAGCCGTGGTGGGGCGCTGCGACGTGCGTGGGAGCGGAAGAACGCCCTCGGTGGGGCCGATCGAAGCCCGCTCGGGCTGGTCGCGCTGGGCATCGGGGCGCCGATCCGGAGTGCGAAGCGCCTGGCGCGGCGCATGCGGGCACTGATCGATCCGCCGGAGCCCGTCGTGGTTTCGGCGCCGACGTCGCAGCGCGCAGGAGGGCGCGTCGCTGCGCCCGCGTCGGGGGCCGCCGCTGGGACGGCCGCGGCAGCGGCTCGGTCAGAGCGCCTTGGCCACCGCGAGCAGGAGCTGGTCCCGGGTCGGGACGCCGGGTGAACGGAAGACCTCGGTGCCGTCGTCCTGCCGCACGATGATCGTGGGCGTGGACCGGACACCGAGGTCTTCCGCGTCGTCGGGGTGCGCCGCCACGTCGTGTTCGGTCACGGTGAGCCCGGGGACGAGCGCCGAGGCCTCGGCCGACACCCGGCGGGCGGCGGCGCACGGCGCACAGAAGGCGGACGTCCAGAGATCGAGCTGCATGTGGTCCTGCAACGCGGCGGGTGGGGGTTCTACTCCCGGTCGAACTCACCGCTGCGGTCGCCGCGGTCCTGCAGGTCGTCCACGGGGTCGGACTCGCTCGGCTCGTAGGTGAACTCGACCGAGATCTGGTCGAGCACCTGGCGGGACTTGGTGGCGCGGTAGGTGAAGGCCGTCTGCAGGCCCTCGACGTCGGCGAACACCGTGACCTCGTCGTCCAGCGCGTCGCTCGTGGCGGTGCGGGTGTCGGTCGTGCCGTCGAAGGGGCCGCCGTGGAAGATCGCGGTGTACTCGTCGCCTTCGTGGATGGTGATGTCGCTCATGCATCCCTTCTACCAGGCGGCGGCTGGGGCAGTCTGTTCAGCCCGTCCTTGCGCGGCGGTCCTCGCCCGTTGCGCGGCGGCCCTCGCACGTTGCACGGCGGTCTTCGCCGGTTGCGCCCCGGTCGCCGCCGTTGCGGAATGCATAGCATCGCTATATAGTTCCGCTATGGAAACACCGCGCGAGCAGACGATCGAGACCCTCCTCGTCTCCGTCAACCGCCTGATCCGCCGCGCCGTCCAGTCGACGGGCAACACGTCCTCCACCGCCGTCTGGCGCACACTCGGCATCCTCGAGACCGACGAGCCCCTGCGGCTCGGCGAGCTGGCCACCGCGTCGCGCGTGGCGCAGCCCACGATGACCCGGCTCGTCGCTGGCATGCTCGCCGACGGTCTGGTCAGCCGCAGCGTCGACCCCGGCGACTCCCGCGGGCAGCTCGTCGAACTCACCGACGCCGGGCGCGACCGGCTCGCGGCCTGGCGTTCCACCCTCACCAGCACGGTCGGCCCGTTGTTCGCCGACCTGACCGACGACGACTGGGACGTCCTGCACCACGCGGCGGACCTGATCGCCCAGCGCACCCGGACAACCCCCAACGGAACGGAGATCCCCGCGTGAACGCCCACGCACCCGCCGGCCGGTCCGGCTCCATCCTCAAGCAGTCGTCCGCGGTCTGGGCGATCGCCTTCGCCTGCGTCGTCGCGTTCATGGGCATCGGCCTCGTCGACCCGATCCTCCCCGCGATCGCCGCGTCCCTGAAGGCGACCCCGGCGCAGACCGAGCTGCTCTTCACGAGCTACCTCGCCGTCACCGGTGTCGCGATGTTCTTCACGAGCTGGGTCTCGAGCCGCATCGGCGCGAAGCGCACCCTGCTCATCGGACTCGCCCTGATCGTGGTCTTCTCGGTCCTCGCCGCGACGTCGAACAGCGTGTGGAGCATCATCGACTTCCGCGCCGGGTGGGGTCTCGGCAACGCGCTCTTCATCTCCACCGCGCTCGCGACCATCGTCGGGGCAGCGTCGGGCGGCACCGCCTCGGCGATCATCCTGTACGAGGCAGCGCTCGGCCTCGGCATCGCCGTCGGCCCTCTCGTCGGAGGCCTGCTCGGCTCGGTGAGCTGGCGCGGCCCGTTCTTCGGCGTGACCACCTTGATGGCCGTCGCGTTCATCGCCATCGTCGCCCTGCTCAAGACCGGCAGTCTCGAGAAGCCCACACCCACCAAGCTCTCCGCACCGTTCCGCGCTCTCGGTCGTCCCGCGCTCGCCGCACTCGCCGCGACCGCGCTGTTCTACAACATCGGCTTCTTCGTCCTGCTGGCGTACACGCCGTTCCCGCTCGGCTTCGGCGCGCTCGGCATCGGGTTCACGTTCTTCGGCTGGGGTGTCGGCCTCGCCATCACGTCGGTGTGGGTCGCCCCGATGCTCACCGCCCGGCTCCGCAGGACGACCGTGCTGAAGATCGCGCTGCCCTTGCTCGCACTCGACCTGTTCGCCGCCGCGCTCGTCGTCCGGTCGCAGGTGGGCCTGATCATCTGCGTCGTCATCGGCGGCCTCGTGCTCGGTGTCCTGAACACCGTGTTGACCGAGTGCGTCATGGAGGCCACCGACCTCCCCCGCTCGGTCGCCTCGAGCGCCTACTCCGCCGTCCGCTTCATCGGCGGTGCCATCGCCCCGCCCGTCGCGACCCTGCTCGCCGACGCGTACTCCCCCTCGGCGGCGTACGTCTTCGCGGGTGCGTCCGTCGCGGTCGCCTTCGTCGTGATCCTCTGCACCACCAAGGTCCTGCGCCGCGTCGACGACGGTGCCGAGCCCGAGCGCGTCGAGGCCGAGGCGATCACCGCCGGCGAGATGGTCTAGGGGCGGGGCGGGTCCACCGCCACGCGGACGCTCCCCGCTCGCCCCGATTCTCCCGCCTGCCCCGCTTCTCCCGCTTCTCCGCGAGCGGGCGAAATGCCCGGGTGTCCCCCGTGGGCACTCCGGCATTTCGCCCGTTCGTGCATCTGCGTGCCCGCTCCCCCGTACACCCGTGCACTCACTCCCCTCTCCACCTGAGCGGGCGAAATGCCCGGGTTCGCCCGCAGGGCGACCCGGGCATTTCGCCCACTCGCGGAGGACTCGAGCGGCCGGCGGGAACGCCGCGGCAGGCGGGGTGGAACGAACCGCCTGGAGGCGCGACGCAGCCCGCCGGGGTCGCCACGGGCCTCCAGGCGGTCGCCGGCAGTGCTGTCGGCTCGCGTCGCGGCCGAGCGGGCGGAACATCCGGGTGCGTCCGCCCAGTGGGCCCGGCATTTCGCCCGCTCGCGGTGGGGGCGCAAGTCCGAGCGGGAACGCCGCGGCAGACGGGTGGAACGAGCTGACTGGAGGCGCGGGGCGGCCTGCCGGGGTCGTGACGGTCCTCCAGCCGGTCGCGTGCACCGCCTGCGCTTCGTGTCCCGGACGAGCGGGCGAAATACCCGGGTGCGTCCGGAGGGCGACCCGGGCATTTCGCCCGTTCGCGGATCCGACCCACGGAACGGGCCGATGCGGGCACGGGCACGGGCACGCACGCCCCCCCCCCGCCCGCGGCCCGTACGGGAGGCACGCAGGGCGGGAATAGGATCGAGGACATGGCAACCGCGAATGACCGCCTCGTCTGGATCGACTGCGAGATGACCGGCCTCGACCTCGAGGTCGACGAACTCGTCGAGGTGGCCGTGGTCATCACCGACTTCGACCTCGAGCCCGTGCACCCCGGGTTCGACATCGTCATCAAGCCGGACCAGTCGGCGCTCGACAACATGAACGAGTTCGTGACGAACATGCACGTCACCTCGGGCCTCATCGAGGAGATCCCGAACGGCGTGAGCCTGGCGGACGCCGAGTACCAGGTGCTCGAGTACATCCTCGAGCACGTCCCCGCCGAGGGCTCCGCGCCCCTGGCCGGCAACACGATCGGCACCGACCGGGCGTTCCTGTCGAAGTACATGCCGCGCGTCGACGGACACCTGCACTACCGCAGCGTCGACGTGTCCAGCATCAAGGAACTCTGCCGCCGCTGGTTCCCGCGCGTGTACTTCAACGCGCCGGAGAAGCACGGTGGGCACCGTGCCCTCGCGGACATCCTCGAGTCGATCCGCGAGCTCGAGTACTACCGCCGCGCCGGCTTCGTCGCCGAGCCCGGCCCGAGCACCGACGACGTGCGCGCCGTGCAGGCCGACGTCGTGGCGAAGTGGGAGTCGCGGCTGGCGCAGCCCACGGCCGAGTAGCGACACGGGTGGTCCGCACCCCGTCCCGCATGTACTACTATTGAGTGGTCGCGCCGGTCCGCCGGTTCGAACATGGTGGATATAGCTCAGTTGGTAGAGCGCCTGGTTGTGGTCTAGGAGGTCGCGGGTTCGAGACCCGTTATTCACCCCAGTACTGAAGAACAGACGAAGGCCCCGGTCCGTTGGACCGGGGCCTTCGTCGTTCCGCGAACATGTTCGGGTCTTGTGTAAAATATGTACTTCTGTATATTGTAGATCAGTGCAGACCCGATCCTTTCGACCAGACATCCAGGGCCTCCGTGGGATCGCCGTCGCCGTGGTCGTCCTCGACCATGCGTTCCGTTGGCCGAGCGGTGGGTTCCTCGGCGTCGACGTCTTCTTCGTGATCTCCGGGTTCGTCATCACCGCAGGGCTGCTGCGTGAACACGGGCGGACCGGACGGATCCGCCTCCGGGCCTTCGCCGCCCGCCGCGTGCGCAGGCTCGCGCCGGCATCCCTCCTCGTGATCCTCGTGACCACGGCTGCGGCCTGGGTCCTCCTGCCGACGAGCAGGTTCGCTTCGGTCGCCGCCGATGCCGTCGCCTCCGTGCTCGCCGTGCAGAACTGGCGGTTGGCAGCAGCGGGCACCGACTACTTCGCGGCGACGGCAGCCGCCTCACCGTTCCAGCACTTCTGGTCCCTCGCGGTCGAGGAACAGTTCTACCTGGTGCTCCCGGTCCTCCTGCTGCTCCTGCTCGGGCGTCGCGCACGCCGAGACGATCGAACCGTCGGGCGCTCGGCACGTGCAACCGTCGTGATCGGCGGCCTCACGGTGTGCTCTCTCGCGTGGGCCTTCGTCGCTGCTGCGGTCGACCCTGCCTCCGCGTACTTCTCGACGGCGACGCGTGCATGGGAGCTCGGCGTGGGTGTCCTCGCCGCGATCGCTGTGCACCGTGCCCGGTCGGTCCGCCCGTGGGTCGCGGAGTGCATGGTCGTCATCGGACTCGGCGCGATCGCCGCGTCCGTCCTGCTCGGGCGGGAGAGCCTCGGCATGCCGGCACCGCTCGCACTCGTCCCGACGCTCGGTACCGCGCTCATCCTGGTCGCCGGAGCCGAAGCCGGAACCGGAGCCGGCGCCAGCTCCCGCTCCAGCTCTGGTCCCGCACCCACCCGCACGGCCTGGGCAGCGGCACCGCTGCGCTGGCGTCCCCTCGTCGGACTCGGGACGGTGAGCTACTCGCTCTACCTCTGGCACTGGCCGTTCATCGTCCTGCTGCCCCTCTTCACATCGCTCCCCGTCGGCATCGCGGTCGTCCTCGCACTGCTGACGTCGATCGCGAGCTACGCAACGGTGGAGACCGCCTTCCGGCACCGCGGCCTCCGCGCCACGCTGCAGGAACACCGTCTGCGGCTGCAGGTCGGCGCGCTGGCCGCGCTGACCGTGCTCACCCTCGTCACCGTCTCGGGAACCGCCGAGCGGCTCCGGCCGCTCCCACCGGTTCCCGCTGCCGCGCCCGCCGCCGGGGACGACACCGACCTCGCCGCCGACGACTCGTTCCCGGCGCTGCAAGCCCGCGCCGACGCCATCGCAGCAGGGCTGGGCGCGCGATCGTGGCCGGACGACCTGACGCCGAGTGCCGAGGCGATCAGCGCCCCTGGCTACGCAGACTCCCTGACGAAGACCTCGAGTTGGGCGCCCACCCTCGGGTGCTCCGTGATCGGTGCCGATTGGCGCGCGGACTCGTGCACGTGGGGCGCCGCTCCGGGGACGTCCGTGATGCTCACTGGCGACTCCACCGGTGCGTTCTCGGCGCCGGGGTGGAGAGCGCTCGCAGAAGCCCCCGACGCCGATGTGCAGGTCCGGAACGGCGCACAGATCGGCTGCCCCTTCTCCACGACGGCGCTCACCTCGGACGTCGACACCTGCGCCGCCCACAACGCGGAGGTGCTCGCCGAGGTCGAACGGACGACCCCGGACGTCCTGGTCGTGACGAACCGGTTCTGGGACAAGGAAGACCCGAGCCTCGAAGGGATCACGCGAGAGTCCTACGAATCCGGCGTCAAGGGGATCATCGAGGCTGCCCGACCGCACGTCGGCCGCGTCGTCGTCGTACCCGCCACCCCGCCGGGGTACGCGCCGACCGGCTGTGTCGCCGGCACCCGGGGGCCACAGGACTGCCGAGAAGGCGATGCGACAGCCCGCGCCCAGATGCGTTCCCTGACCACCCTGCTCGACGACGTCGACGAGACCACGGTGCTCGACACGACCCCCCTCTGGTGCTCGTTCGGTACCTGCCCGCTGCTCATCGGGAACGTCCTCACCCGCTTCGATCCGGTCCACGTCACACCGGAGGCTTCACAGGCATCGGCGCCGGCGCTGCTCGACCTGCTCCGGAAGGAGGACATCCTGCCGGGTGTGCGACCATCGACCCCGTGATGGAGATGTCCGCCGAGGCCTTCGAGCAACTCGTGACCGACGAACTCGACCTGCTCCCCGACGAGATGGTCGACGGGCTCGACAACGTGGTGTTCGTCGTCGAGGACGAACCGGAGAACGGCGAAGAGCTCTTCGGTGTCTACGACGGCATCGCAGCCACCGAGCGCGGGCAGTACGGCTTCGGCGAGCTGCCCGACCGCATCGTGGTGTTCCGGAAGCAGCACCTGGCCGAGTGCGACACCGTCGAGGAGCTCAAGGACGAGGTGCACACCACCCTCGTGCACGAGATCGGGCACTTCTACGGCATCGACGACGAGCGGCTGCACGAGCTCGGCTGGGCGTAGCGGCCAGCGACGCGCCCGCGCACCGCACCCGCACCGCACCCGCACCCGCGCCTCAGAACCGCGTCGGCCCCACCTCGTGGTACTTCTCCCACGCCCCCACCGGCCCCCGCCCGTGCAGCGCGTACTCCCCCACGAGCCGCTCCTTGTAGACAGCTGGGTTGTGCGACGCCACCACCCGCGCGTTCCGCCAGTGCCGGTCGAGCGCACGCGTCCGGTCGGTCGCTGACGCCCCGCCGACCTCGAACAGCTCGGACGCCGACCGCAGCACCCGCGGCCCGATCTCGACCTGCGCCTGGTACACGGCGTTCTCGGCCGCGTCGAGCAGCACGCGGTCGACACCGGCCCCGGGTTCGTTCGTCGCGACGACCCCGTCGAGCAGCCCGGCGGCGGCGGCGACGAGCGACCGGGCGGTGAACGCGCCGGCCGACAGTCGCCCGAGCACCGCGAGCACCTGCGGGTCCTGGCCCGGCACGGCCGCGTTGGCGTGGATGTACGTGCGGGTCCGTGGTCGCACGAAGGCCACGGCGTCGTCGGACACCGCCTGCCCGATCCCGGCGAGGACCGCCAGCAGGTACAGCTGGTAGAAGGCCTGGATGTGCGACAGCGGGGCGTCCCGGTACGCCGACACCACCGACGGGTCGACCGACACCCCGTCGAACACGGTCGTGCCGGACGCGGTCAACCGCTGCCCGAAACCGTCCCAGTCGTCGATGCTCGTCACGCCCGGCGCGGAGGCGTCGACGGCGAACGTCACGCGCTCCCCGTCACGGTCCGCCGCCAGGTAGATCCAGTCCGCGTAGAGCGTGCCGGTCGAGTAGAACTTCGTGCCGTCGAGTCGCGCCGCCCCGGGCCCGGACGGCGTCACCGTGGTCGAGATGTCGGCCAGCGTCGTCCCGGTCCGCTCCGAGGTCGCGTTCCCGATGATCGCGCCGCCGACGATGCGCTGGAGCCACTCGTCGCGCGACGCGGAGTGCGGCCGCAACAGCACCAGTTCGGTGTACCCGAAGTGTCCCCGCCACAGGTGCGCGATGTTCGAGTCCGCCGCCGCCAGGTCCGCCACCAGGTGCGCGAGTTCCACCAGCGTCACGCCGAACCCACCGCGGTCCTCCGGCACGCGCAACCGCCCGAACCCCGCGTCGGCGAGCGCCCGGACCTCGGCGTGCGGCAGCGGCCGGTCGCCCGGCGTCCCGGACGCCAGCTCACGCTCGACCGCGCCGTCGCGGATCGTCGCGAACACGGGCGCGAAGCGTTCGCGCAGGGTCGACAGACGGTCGGCCGGGAGGCCCGGCGTGCGCCCGTCGGTCGTCGTCGCGTCCGTCATGCGGGCACCTCCACCGCACGGGCTGCGTCCGCGACGCCGCTCGCGCCACCGGAGAACGCCCCGCGCCACTGCCGGGCCGGGTGCGAGTCCGGCAGCTGTGCGTGGCCGGAGAGCTTCTCGCGCAGGGTCCCCTCGCGGTACTCGGACTGCATCAGTCCGCGCTCCTGCAGGGTCGGCGCGATGTGGTCGACGAACTCTTCATACGAGCCGGGCAGCGTCCAGTTGATGACGTTGACGCCGTCGACGCCCACCCGCTGCCAGTCGGCGAGCTCGTCGGCGATCTGCTCCGGCGTCCCGACGACCCGGGCGCGGAGCTTCGCGGACAACCGGGCGAGGTCCGCGATGGTGGGTTCGCGGTCCCCGGCGGCCTCGCGGAGCCACTGCAGGTGCGACTGCCCGGCGTGGGTGCGGACCTCGGACAGCGGCGTGTCCGGGTCGAGGGGCTCGCCGGTGTCCGCGTCGAAGCCGAGGTTCGAGTGCACCAGGAACCCGTCGGCGGCCAGGTACTCGTCGATCTCCGCTTCCTTGGCCTTCGCCTCGGCCTCGGTCGAGCCGGTGACGAAGGTCAGGCCGAGGAAGAACGCGATGTCGTCGCGCCGCCGGCCGGCGGCCGCGGACAGGTCGCGGGTCTCCCGGATGAGCTGTTCGGTGGCGTCACGATTCGAGGTCAGGATGAACTGGGCCTCGGCGTTCCGGGCCGCGAAGGCTCGGCCGGCGGGCGAGGACCCCGCCTGGAACAGCACCGGCGTCCGCTGCGGTGACGGTGCCGACAGGTGCGGACCCTGCACGTCGTAGCGGGCGCCGTGGTGGTCGATGCGGTGCACCCTGTCGGGGTCGGCGTAGCCGCGGACGGGGTCCTTCAGGACGGCGCCGTCGTCCCAGGATCCCTCCCAGAGCTTCGCGCAGACCTCGAGGTACTCCTCGGCCCAGACGTAGCGCTCGTCGTGCTCCTCGAGCCGGTCGGCGCCGAAGTTCCGGGCGGCGCTGTCGAGGGCGCTCGTGACGACGTTCCAGCCGATCCGGCCCCGGGTGATGTGGTCGAGCGTGGAGACCTTGCGGGCGAAGTCGAACGGGTGCGCCTGGATGACGCTCGAGGTGAACGCCAACCCGAGGTGCTCGGTCGACACGGCGAGCGCGGAGAGCAGCACCGAGGGGTCGTTCGAGGGGATCTGCAGCCCCTCGCGCAGGTTGGTCGAGTAGTCGCCGCGACCGGGGCCGTAGGTGCCGACGACGTCGGCGAAGAACATCGCGTCGAACTTGCCGCGCTCGAGGGTCCTCGCCAGGTCGGTCCAGAGCGTCACGTCGTCGAAGTCGGCCTGCCGAGCGTCGGGGTGCCGCCACAGGCCGTGCTGGATGTGCGACGTCGTGTTCATGACGAAGGCCGCGAAGCGCAGCGGGCGGTTCGGTGCATCGCTCATGCGACCCATCGTGGTCGGCGGGCACCGCCCGCCGACAGCGACGTGACCTCACGTTACGCGTGGTGTTCCCCGGCGCAGTGGACGCGACCATGCTCCTGAGGCATGCCGAGCCAGACCACCGTCACCGCGCCTCCCGGCCGTCCCGCCGCACCGTCGACCAGCGCGACCCGTCGTCGGGTCGCGCTCGCGTCGTTCATCGGGACGACCGTCGAGTACTACGACTTCTACCTCTACGCGACGGCCTCGGCGCTGGTGTTCGCACCGACGTTCTTCCCGTCCGTCACACCCGCGGTCGGGGTGATCGCGTCGTTCGCGACCTACGGCGTCGGGTTCGTGGCGCGGCCGCTCGGCGGGGTGGTCGCCGGGCACCTGGGCGACCGGATCGGGCGGAAGAAGCTGCTCGTCGCATCGCTGGTGCTGATGGGCATCGCGTCCACGCTGATCGGGGTGATCCCGTCCGCCGCGACCATCGGGGTCGGCGCCGTCGTGGCGCTCGTGTTCCTGCGGCTGCTGCAGGGTGTCGCTGCCGGAGCCGAGTGGGGCGGCTCGGCGCTGCTGTCCGTCGAGCACGCGCCCGAACGGCACCGCGGGCTGTTCGGGGCGTTCACGCAGATGGGGTCGGCCGGTGGGATGCTCCTGGCGACCGGGGTCTTCACGCTCGTGCGGTCGCTGCTCGGCACCGAGGCGTTCCTGGCCTGGGGCTGGCGGCTGCCGTTCCTGTTCTCCGCCGTGATCGTCGCGGTCGGGCTCGTCATCCGGCTCGGCGTGCAGGACGCCCCGGTGTTCCAGGAGCTGCGTGCCTCGGGTGGGGTCGAACGGTTCCCGGTGTGGCAGGCGATCCGGCAGCACCCGCGGTCGATCCTGGTGACGGCGGGCCTGCGACTCGTGCAACCGGCGCTGTACTCGATCCTGACGACGTACGCACTGACCTACCTCGGCAACGTGCGGGGGCCGTCGGGTTCGGACGCGGGGCTGCAGGCCGTGCTCGTGATCTCGGCGGTGTCGCTCGTGTCGACGCCGTTCTGGGGGTGGCTGTCCGACCGGGTCGGGCGGCGGGTGCTCACGATCTGGTCGGCTGTGGGCATCGCGGTGCTCATCTGGCCGTTCTTCGCGTTCCTCGACGCCGGGCCCCTCGTGCTGCTGCCGCTCGTGGCGCTGATCGGGATGTGCGTGTTCCACGACAGCATCTACGGCCCGCAGGCGGCGTGGTTCGCGGAGCAGTTCCCGACCGGGCGGCGGTACTCGGGGATGTCGCTCGGCTACCAGATCGGGTCGATCTTCTCGGTGGGGCTGACGCCGCTGCTGGCCGCGGTGTTCGTGCAGTTGGGCGGTGGCTCGCCGTGGATCCTGTGCGGGTACCTCGGGGTGTACGCGGTGCTGACGATCGTCGCGGCGGTGTTCGCGGTGGATCCGCGGGCGGCGGCGGCGCGGCGGGCGGCGCAGGCGGGGCGGCGCGGGCGCGGGCCGGCGCCGGCGCGGGCCGAGTCTCGGCTTGACGGACAGTTCTCGCCTTCCGTAGCCCGAGAACTGTCCGAGGACGCGTGACTCGCGGCCGCCGCAGGGCGCTACGTCCGCAGGACCACGTCGGCCAGGGCGGCCGGGTCCTCGGCGGCGATGAAGGCCTGCTCCTGCGCGGCCCAGCGGTCCCACTCGCGTGCGAAGACCTCGCCGTCGCGTCCGATCGCCCGGTCCCAGCGCACGGCGTCGTCGGCCTCGAGCCACACACGCAGCGACGCCAGCGGTGCCGACGCCCGCGACAACGCCCCGCAGCCCTCCACCACGATCGGCAGGTCGGGGTCCACCGACGTCCACTCCGCGGGTCCGTCGGCGTCCCAGTCCCACCGTCGGTAGCCGCTCGGCGCTCCGAGCACGTCGGTCACCAGGGCGTCCGAAGCCGCTCGCAGGCCGTCCCAGCCCGGGTAGAGGTCGTCCAGGTGCACGAGCTGCGCTCCGAGCTGTTCCGCGACCTGCGCGCCGAGGGTCGTCTTGCCCGTGCCGGACCGGCCGTCGATGAGCACGACGGCACGGTGGCCCGTGGCGGCGGCGACACCGGCGGCAGCAGCAGCGAGGCCCGGGGCGAGGTCCCCCGCGGTCGCGCCGGTCGCGCCGGTCGTGCCGGCCCCGCCCGTCGTGCCGGTCGTGCCGGTCGTGCCGGCCCCGCCCGT
>NZ_MJGM01000087.1:0-10629 GCF_001864905.1 Curtobacterium sp. MCBA15_007 | reverse complement strand
GCCCCGCCCGTCGTGCCGGCTCTGCCCGTCGTGCCCGTGGCACGTTCCGCGTCAGGCACGCCAGGTCCCCGTGCTCACCGCGATGGCGATCGACACCGCGCCGATGCCGACCAGCACCGCCACCGTCGCCCACTCCGGCCCGGCGAACCGCGCGACCCGCGCCCAGGTCCGCCGTCCGGGAGCGCCGAACCCGCGTGACTCCATCGCCACCGCCAACGTCGTCGCCCGGCGCAGCGCGAGCACGAGCAGCGCGAACGCCATGGTCGCTCCGCGGCGCAGCCTCCCGGAGTCCGCCAGTCCCCGGGCACGCCGGGCCATCGCGAGCTGTCGCCAGTCGTCGACGAGCAGCGTCATCATCCGGACGGCGGCGAGGGCCCCGAGCACGAAACGCGCGGGCAGCCGCAGCACCTGCGCGAGCCCGTCCGCCAGGTCGGTCGGGTCGACCCGCACGAAGAGCGCGATGGCTGGCACCCCCACCGCGAGGACCCGGAGCGCGGTCGCCAGCGCGAGCGTCAGCGATCCGTCGGTGACGTGCGCGAACCCGAGGTCGAACCACTCCCGACCCGAGGGTCTGCCGTACAGCGCGATGCTCACCGCCGTCAGCGGCACCGCGACCAGCACCGGTGCGAGTCGGAAGAGCAGTGTCCGGACCGGCAGGCGCAGGAGCGGCAGGAGCGCGAGTTCGAGCGCCAGGGCGACGGCAGCCGAGACGACGTCGAGGCTCAGCACCAGGCAGACACCGAGTGCGAGCACGCCGATCAGGGAGGCGACGGGCTGGACGCCGGAGATGCCGGTCGCGCGCGCGGCCAGCGGTCGTCGCGTGGGGTCCGACGCGTCGGTCGCGGCGGTCCGGTCCGTGTCGGCGGTCCGGTGCGTCCCGGCGGTCCGGTCTGGAGGCCCGGGGCGGTTCCCGGCTGTCGGTCCCGTCTCCGGGATGGCCGCGTCCGACGGCCCCTGGTCGCGCCCGACGGATCGCGCGCCGTCCGGCCCGAGGACGACCTCGTCGGCGTCGAGTGCCCGGACGAGGTCGCGGTCGTGGGTGACCGCCACCACCGCGGTGCCGGCATCGGCGAGTGCTCCGAGGCGCCCCACGACGGCCTGCCACGTGGCACGGTCCTGCCCGGAGGTCGGTTCGTCGAGCACGACGACCGGCGGACGGGCCGCGATGGCCGAGGCGATCGCGAGTCGTCGCTGCTCGCCGCCGGACAGGGTGAACGGGTTGGCGTCGGCCAGGTGTGCGAGCCCGAACTCGTCGAGCAGCGCGGAAGCCCGTTCCGCTGCGTCGGGCGCACCGAGCACGCGGGGGCCGGCTTCGACCTCTTCGCGCACGGAACGGGCGACGAACTGGTGCTCCGGGTCCTGGAACACCGTGCCGATCCGGGCCGCGAGTTCGCGGCTCGTCCAGGTGTGGGGCGTCGTGCCGATGCCGTCGGCCAGGAGGTCCGTGGCGTGGAGCTCACCGGCTGCCGGCGGGAGCAAGCCCGCGAGGGTCAGACCGAGCGTCGATTTGCCGACGCCGTTCGGTCCGGTGACCGCGAGGACCTGCCCGGCTCGGAGCCCGAGGTCGATGCCGTTCCCGACCGGCCGCTTCCCCCGTGCCGTGCCGAGCCCCCGCGTCTCGAGCAGCACCGTGGTCCCCGCGCCGTGCTCCCCCTCGCCCGCGCCGAGCGCCCCTTCGCCGAGCGGGCGGAATGCCGCAGTCACCCCGCCGGGCGACCCGGGTATTTCGCCCGCTCGTCCCGCCGCACGCTGCCCTCGCGCAGAACCGCGCTCCGGCTCGGCACCGGGCACCCAGACCCCGGCCGCGGTGAGCGCCTCGCCGTGGGTCGCCAGCACCTGCGCCGGCGGACCGTCCGCGACGACGCCGCCCGCCGGTTCGAGCAGCACGAGCCGGTCGACCAGGTCGAGCCAGGTGCCGATCCGGTGCTCCACCACGAGCAGCGTCGCCCCGGTGTCGTCGAGCAGTGCCCGGACGGCGTCGTGCACCTGCGCCACACCCTCGGGGTCGAGGTTGGCGCAGGGCTCGTCGAGCACGAGCGCACCGGGCCGCATCGCGAGCACGCCGGCGAGCGCCAACCGCTGCCGCTGCCCGCCGGACAACTGCGCGGTGGAGCGGTCGAGCGGCAGGTCGAGGCCGACGACGTCGAGCGCGGACCGCACCCGGTCCCAGGTCTCGTCGCGGGGGACGCCGGCGTTCTCGCAGCCGAAGGCCACGTCGTCGCCGACGCGGGACATCACGGTGTGCGCCTCGGGGTCCTGCATGACGAGGCCGACACGCCCGCGGACCGCGCGGGGGTCGGACTCGTCGACCAGGAGTGTCCCCTGCACCGACGCCGCGGTGGCGTCGGTGGCGTCGGGTTCGTCGGGCAGCACGCCGGCGACGGCTCGCAGGAGCGTCGACTTGCCGGCCCCGGACGGTCCGACGACGGCCACGCGCTCCCCCGGCTCGACGACCAGGTCGACTCCGCGGACGGCCCAGGCGTCCCGTTCCGCGTACCGCCAGCCCCAGCCACGGAACACGATGCGCGCCCCGCGGACGCCGACACCGGCATCGCCACCGGCAGAGGTGGGCGTCACCGACGGAGCGGGCACGGTCACACCAGGGCGCGGGGTTCGCGACGGCTGTGCTCGCGGCCGGCGGCGAAGGACGACAGCACCCCCGTGCGGGCGAGTGCCCGCACGATCAGCCAGGAGCCCGCTCCCGCGATCACGGCACCGGAGATGACGGCACAGATCACGTAGACGACCTTGAAGGCGACGTCGAGTCCCGGGTACCAGAGGACGGTGTCGTTGACGCCGAGCGCGAGCCCGGCAGCGGCACCGGCGAGGACGACGACCGGCAGGCGGTAGACGCGGTACAGGAACAGCGCGAGGACGATCTCGGCGCCGAGGCCCTGGACCAGCCCGGCCTCGAGGGTGAGCCATCCCCACTGCGTGCCGAACAACGCCTCGACCGACGCGGCCACCATCTCGCCGTAGAGCGCGGCGCCGGGCTTCCGGACGACGATCGCGACGATCGGGCCGGCGAGCAGCCAGACCCCGCCGAACAGGGCCTTCGTGCCGGGGAGCACGAGGTCCATGACGGCGCTGATGGGTTCGTAGCCGAACTCCCAGACCCGGAAGACGACTCCGAGTGCCACCGCGAGCACACTCGCGACGACGATGTCGACGACCCGCCAGCGCAGCGATCGCCGCGGAGCGGTGGTGACGGTTGTTGACGTGCCTGAAGGCATGCTGCTGACTCCTCCCTGCGCCGGCATGATCCGGATCAGGTTCGACGGTCGGAGCGCCGATCGCTCCCTCTCAGCCCGGCGGTCCCGGACTCCCGTGTGTGTGCCAGCAGTCTAGACGCGGTCGCGACCGCGTGAAGGACTGGAGGCCCGTGGCGGCGTCGCCACGGGCCTCCAGTTGCGTCAGGTGGTCACTTCTTGAGCGCGCGCACCAGCTTGCGCAGGACACGCCCGGCCACCCACACGAAGGGGATGCCCACGACGATCAGTGAGATCGGGTTCGGCTCGAACACCAGGTCCTTGCCCGGGCGACGGACGTAGGCGCCGACGGGGGCCGACAGGCCGCCGCCACCGCCGCCACCGTTCTCGTCGTCCCCGCCGCCACCGAAGCCGAACCAGCTGACGGACACGGGGATGAGGGTCTGGTCGCCGACCTCGACGGGTTCTCCGTAGTTCGTGGAGACCCCGAGCGGGCGGACCTGGTCTGCGATCTTCGAGACGATGTTGGCCATGCGCGCGACGCTACTCGTCCGTTCCTCAACAGGCCGCGGGGCGCCTCACGCATCCACAGCTGGGGCTTGTCTGCGGACGCGGACGAGTGCCGCCGATATGTTGGCCGCACCCACACCTGGAGGACCGTTTGCACACCTGGCCCGGAAACCCGTACCCGCTCGGGGCGACCTACGACGGGAGCGGCACGAACTTCGCGCTGTTCTCCGAGGTCGCCGAGCGCGTCGAACTCTGTCTGTTCGATTCCGACGGCAACGAAGAATGCGTCCGCCTGCTCGAGGTGGACGCCTACGTCTGGCACGCGTACCTCCCCAACATCGGTCCCGGGCAGGAGTACGGCTTCCGCGTGCAGGGCCCGTACGACCCGGACTCCGGCGCGCGCTGCAACCCGTCGAAGCTCCTGCTCGACCCGTACGCCAAGGCGACCAGCGGTGAGATCGACTGGGACCAGTCGCTCTTCTCGTACACGTTCGGCGACCCGGACTCGACCAACGACGAGGACTCCGCGTCGCACATGATGAAGGGCGTCGTGATCAACCCCTTCTTCGACTGGCAGGGGGACCGTCCGCCACGCACGCCGTACGGCGAGACCGTCATCTACGAAGCACACGTCAAGGGCCTCACCGAGACGCACCCGGACGTACCGGAAGAGCAGCGCGGCACCTACGCCGGCGTCGCCCACCCTGCGGTCATCGAGCACCTGCAGCGTCTCGGCATCACCACGCTCGAGCTCATGCCGGTGCACCAGTTCGTGAACGACTCCACCCTGCAGGACAAGGGGCTGTCGAACTACTGGGGCTACAACACCATCGGTTTCTTCGCGCCGCACTCGGCGTACTCGTCGTCGGGCGACCAGGGCCAGCAGGTCCAGGAGTTCAAGACGATGGTGCGCGAGCTGCACCGCGCCGGCATCGAGGTCGTCCTCGACGTCGTCTACAACCACACCGCCGAGGGCAACCACCTCGGCCCGACGCTGTCGTTCCGCGGCATCGACAACGCGGCCTACTACCGCCTGGTCGACGACGACAAGAAGTTCTACATGGACTACACGGGCACGGGGAACTCGCTCAACGTCGGGCACCCGCACTCGCTGCAGCTCATCCTCGACTCGCTCCGCTACTGGGTGACCGAGATGCACGTCGACGGGTTCCGCTTCGACCTGGCGTCGGCGCTGGCGCGCGAGTTCTACGAGGTCGACCGCCTGTCGGCCTTCTTCGAACTGGTCCAGCAGGACCCGATCGTGTCGCAGGTCAAGCTCATCGCCGAGCCGTGGGACGTCGGCCCCGGTGGCTACCAGGTCGGCAACTTCCCGCCCCAGTGGTCCGAGTGGAACGGCAAGTACCGCGACACCGTCCGTGACTTCTGGCGCGGTGAGTCGTCGACGCTCGGCGAGTTCGCGTCCCGGATCTCGGGCTCGGCCGACCTGTACGAGCACGACGGTCGCACGCCCAAGGCGAGCATCAACTTCATCACCGCACACGACGGCTTCACGCTGTACGACCTGGTGGCCTACAACGAGAAGCACAACGAGGCCAACGGCGAGGACAACAACGACGGCGAGAGCCACAACCGGTCGTGGAACTCCGGCGCCGAGGGCCCGACCGACGACGAGGCCGTGAACGCCCTGCGGCTGCAGCGCCGCCGGAACTTCCTGGCGACCCTGCTCCTGAGCCAGGGTGTGCCGATGCTCGCGCACGGCGACGAACTCGGTCGGTCGCAGTCGGGCAACAACAACGTCTACGCGCAGGACTCCGAGCTCAGCTGGATCGACTGGGACAGCGCGGACGAAGACCTCATCCAGTTCACCGCCGACGTGGTGAAGCTGCGGCACGACCACCCGACGTTCCGCCGGACCCGGTACTTCAACGGCCGTCCGGTCCGTCGTGGCGAGGGCGAGCCGCTGCCCGACGTGGTGTGGCTGACCCCCTCGGGCGACGCGATGGACCCCGAGGACTGGGACTCCGGCTTCGGCAAGAGCGTCGGCATGTACCTGAACGGCGAGGGCATCCGCGGCCGCGATGCCCGCGGTGAGCGCGTCACCGACGTCGGCTTCATCACGTACTTCAACGCCCACGACGACGTCGTGACCTTCACGCTGCCGCCCGAGGAGTACTCCCCCGGCTGGACCGTCCGGATCGACACCGCGGACCCCGGCGCCCGTGACGAGGTGCTCGACGCGGGCACCCCGCTCGACGTCCCCGCACGGTCGATGATCGTGCTCCGCGCCGAGCCCGACCACGAGGTCACGAGCACCCCGGTCGACGCCGAACAGGACGGTGCCACCGAACCGGCAGCACCGCAGGACGCCGTCACCCCGGTCAACCCGGCCGGGTCCACCGCACCGAGCGGAACCGCCCGATGACCGCCGGAACGCCCGGCGCCGCGAACCGCGTGCCCGCGTCGACGTACCGCCTGCAGGTCTCCGCCGACTTCGACCTCGACGCCGCGCGCGACCTGGTCGGCTACGTGCACGACCTCGGCGCCGACTGGCTGTACCTGTCGCCCGTGCTGCAGGCCGAGTCCGGGTCGAACCACGGCTACGACGTGGTCGACCACACCCGCGTCGACACCGACCGCGGTGGCGACCAGGCGATGCGGGCGCTGGCCGAGGCCGCGCACGCCGTCGGCCTCGGGGTCATCGTCGACGTGGTGCCGAACCACGTCGGTGTCGCGACCCCCGAGTCGAACCCGTGGTGGTGGTCCCTGCTCGAACTCGGCCAGGGCTCGCCCGTGGCCTGGGCGTTCGACGTGGACTGGGAAGCCGGCGACGGCAAGCTCCGGGTCCCCGTGCTGGACGACCGGCTGCTCGACGCGATCACGCTGGACACGTCCGACGCCGAGCGTCCGGTGCTCCGCGTCGGTGAGACCGCCTACCCGACGGCGCCGGGCACGGTGCACGACGGCGACACCGTCGAGACCGTGCACGAGCGCCAGCACTACGCGTTCGTGCACTGGAAGCGTGCCGACCACGACCTGAACTACCGCCGGTTCTTCGCGGTGAACACCCTCGCGGCGATCCGCGTGGAGGAGCCCGAGGTCTTCGCGGCCTCGCACGCGGTCATCGGCGGCTGGTTCCGCGACGGGCTCGTCGACGGCCTGCGCATCGACCACCCGGACGGGCTGTACGACCCGGCGGGCTACCTGCAGGATCTGGCGGAGCTGACCGGCGGGGCCTACACCCTCGTCGAGAAGATCCTCGAGCCCGGCGAGCAGCTGCCGAGCTCGTGGCCGGTCGACGGCACCACCGGGTACGACGCCCTCGGGGTGCTCGACCGCGTGTTCGTCGACCCGGCGGGCGAACAGTCCCTGACCGCGGCGTCGGGCGCCGAACCGACCGACTGGCAGCAGCTCACGCACGACACCCGACGGGGCATCGCGGACGGCATCCTCGGCAGCGAGGTCGAGCGGCTCGCTCGTCTGCTCGCACCGAGTGCCGTCACGGCGACGATCACGCACGAGCGGATCGTCGACGCGGTCGCCGAGGTCGTTGCCTCGTTCGACGTGTACCGCACGTACCTGCCCGAGGGCGCCCACCACCTGATCACCGCGCTCGAGCGCGCCGCCGCGGCCCGCCCGGACCTCGACGACGTCATCGACCGGATCGCACCGGCACTCGTCGACCCGACGAACGCCGCGGCCCTCCGACTGCAGCAGACCAGCGGCATGGTGATGGCGAAGGGCGTCGAGGACACCGCGTTCTACCGCACCTCGCGCCTGTCGTCCCTGAGCGAGGTCGGCGGCGACCCGAGCGTCTTCGCGGTCTCGGTGGCGGACTTCCACCAGGCACAGCGCGAACGGCTGGGCAGCTGGCCGCACACCATGACGACGCTCACCACGCACGACACGAAGCGCAGCGAGGACACCCGCGCCCGCATCGCCGTGCTGGCCGAGCTCGGCGACGAGTGGGCCGCCACGCTCGAGCGGCTGCAGTCGCTCGTGCCGCTGCGGGACCGCGTGTTCGCCGACCTGCTCTGGCAGGCGATCGTCGGCGCGCGGCCCGCCAGCCGCGAACGTCTGCACGCCTACGCCGAGAAGGCCTCCCGCGAAGCCGGGGACAGCACCACGTGGACCGAGCCCGACGAGGCGTTCGAGCAGCAGATGCACGCGATCGTCGACGCCGCGTTCGACAACCCGGACGTGGTCGTGGTGCTCGACGCCCTCGACGGGCAGATCGACGCTGCCGGGTGGTCGAACGGTCTCGCCCAGAAGCTCGTCCAGCTCACCGCCCCCGGCGTCCCCGACGTCTACCAGGGCACCGAGTTCTGGGACCGCTCGCTGGTCGACCCCGACAACCGACGCCCGGTCGACTACGCCGAGCGGCGTCACGTGCTCGCGGAGCTCGACGGCCCCGACGACGACGGCCCCGAGGACCTGCGGGCCATCGGCATCGACGGAGCCGCGAAGCTCCTGGTCACGACCCGCGCACTGCGCATCCGACGGGACCACCCGGAGCTGTTCACCCGGTACCTGGAGCTCGAGGCCACCGGAAGCGCGGCCGACCACGTCATCGCGTTCGACCGCGGCGGTGCCGTGACGATCGCGACGCGGCTGCCGATCGGCCTCGGCCGGGTCGGCGGCTGGGGCGACACCCTGGTGCACGCCGTCCCGGTCGAGCGCATCGACCTGCTCACCGGCCGACACGTCCCCGCTGACCGCGGGATCGCGCTGGCCGACCTGCTCACCACCTACCCGGTCGCGCTGCTCGTGCCCGCCGACGCGGTCGGTGCAGCCGGCCACGCCGACGCGGTGACCGCCGTGTCCGACGCGAGCGGTGCCTCCCGGCCCGCCGCCGGCACGACGGACGCCACCGAGTCCGACGCGCAGGCCGAGATCGACATCTTGGAGGGTCACGCATGACCGCACCCGACCGTTACGCCGTCTGGGCGCCCGAGCCGGAACGGGTCCGGCTCGTCGTCGACGACGTCGAGTACCCGCTCACCAGGGGCACCGACGACTGGTGGTCCACCGACTCCGTGATGCCGGTGGTCGGTGCCCGGTACGGGTTCCGCATCGGCGACGACGACGCGGTCCGACCGGACCCCCGGAGCCGGTACCAGCCCGAGGGCGTGCACGGCCCGTCCGAGGTCGTCGACCCCGCTCGGTTCGCGTGGACCGACGAGTCGTGGACCGGACGCCCGGCCCGCGGCGCCGTGATCTACGAGATGCACATCGGCACCTACACGCCCGAGGGCACCCTCGACGCCGCCGCCCAGAAGCTGGACCACCTGGTCGAGCTCGGGGTCGAGTTCGTCGAACTGCTCCCCGTCAACGCGGTGAACGGCGAGTGGAACTGGGGCTACGACGGGGTCGGCTGGTTCTCGGTGCACGCGCCGTACGGCGGCCCGGACGCCTACGACCGGTTCGTCGACACGGCGCACGCGCTGGGGCTCGGTGTCATCCAGGACGTCGTCTACAACCACCTCGGCCCGAGCGGGAACTACCTGCCGCTGTACGGCCCCTACCTGCTCGCCGGGCTCGGCAACACCTGGGGCGACTCGGTGAACGTCGAGCACCCCGAGGTCCGTCGGTACGTCCTCGACAACGTGCGCATGTGGTTCCGCGACCACCACGTCGACGGGCTCCGGCTCGACGCCGTGCACGCGATCCGCGACACCACCCGCCCGCACGTGCTGGCGTCGATGGCCGACGAGACCGACGCCTACTCGTCGTTCATCGGGCGTCCGCTGTCGCTCATCGCGGAGTCCGACCTCAACGACCCGGTGATGTTCCGGCCGCGCGAGGCCGCCGGGTACGGCCTCGCCGGACAGTGGTCCGACGACTTCCACCACGCCGTGCACGTGGCGCTCACCGGTGAGACGAACGGCTACTACGCCGACTTCGCTCCGCTCTCGGCGCTGGCGAAGGTCCTCCAGGACGGCTTCTTCCACGACGGCACCTGGTCGTCGTTCCGCGGCAAGCGGCACGGCCGACCGATCGACCGCGGGACCTCCCCCGCGACGGCCCTGGTCGTCGCGAACCAGAACCACGACCAGATCGGCAACCGGGCCGCCGGCGACCGGCTGGCAGCGACCCTCGACGACGAGGGGCTCGTGATCGCCGCAGCCCTGACGCTCCTCGGGCCGTTCACACCGATGCTGTTCATGGGCGAGGAGTTCGCGGCCTCGACACCGTGGCAGTTCTTCACCTCGCACCCGGAGCCCGAGCTCGGCACGGCCACCGCCGAGGGGCGCATCGCCGAGTTCGCCGAGCACGGCTGGGACGAGTCCGCCGTGCCGGACCCGCAGGACCCGACGACGTTCACGAACTCGAAGCTCGACTGGGCCGACGTGAGCTCGGAGCGCGGTGCGGCGATCCTGCGCGCGTACCGGGTGCTGATCGCCCTGCGTCGCACCGACCAGGCGTTCGTCGACCACCGGTACGAGGCGAACGCCGTCCGCTTCAGCGAGGACCATCGCTGGCTCGTGCTCACACGCGGACTGCTCGGCCCCGACGTCACGCCGGTGCACGTCGTCGTGAACTTCGCCGATGACGCTGCCGAGGTCCCCGTCCCTGAGGCCGAGGGCGAGGAGCTCTACGGCTTCGGGGCGACCGAGGTCGATGCCGGCGTCGTCCGGTTCCGCGGCCGAGGCGTGGTCGTGCTGCGCTAGCCGCCCGGACGCGTCCGCGTGCTGCGCGAGCCGCGCGTCCGCGTGCTGCGCGAGCCGCAGTCCCGCACACACGAACGGCGACGAACCCCCTGGTTTCGTCGCCGTTCGTGCGTTGGTGTGTTCGTGTGTTCGTGGCCTCAGGCCGCGTGGTCGGCCACCGCGTGCGCGTTCTTCCGCACGGAGGGCAGCTTGCGGTGGTCCTTGACCAGGGAGCGGGTCTCACGGATGCGACGGTCGATGCCCCACTTCGTCACGAGCGCCAGGCTCTCGCGGACGATGTT
>NZ_MJGM01000086.1:0-414 GCF_001864905.1 Curtobacterium sp. MCBA15_007 | reverse complement strand
ATAATAAACCAGCTGGAGACGGTCAGCACGAACATGTAGCGGGGCTTCAGGTCTCGTGCCTGGCGGTAGGTCGCGAGAATGCCCAGCAGCCCCGTGCCAAAACAGATAGCCGCAGACTCCGCAAACGCCATGGCATTCGGCGATTCAGAATTTACGAGAAGAAGCACAGGTAAGGTCATGAAAATACTAAGAAGTATAAACATGACGCTCATGATAAAGATTACGGGGTTCAGGTTTCTCAAAGGACGCTCTAGCCGGCTGAACAGAGAGACGGCGTCAGAATACATGCGGCTTGGGGCTTTCGCAAGGTGGAACCCACAGTATGTCAGGGTCTTACAGGTACATTAAATCACTGTAAATTCCGCGTAAATAAGGATCCGAACGCTGGTGTTTGTCGTCAGCCTGATGCAACTT
>NZ_MJGM01000085.1:0-337 GCF_001864905.1 Curtobacterium sp. MCBA15_007 | reverse complement strand
GAGAATAAACACGGCCCTGGAAGAGCAACAGACCGGTGAGAGCATTACCGGTGTGCTGTTTACGGAGTTCGTTGTACAGAAGTAATACAACGGCCGGGTGAGCAGGCGGCAAGCACAGGTATCAGGCGATGCGGGAGAACAGGTCGTCGACCGGCCGCGCCTCATTGGTAACCTGTTCAGCGTCTTCCCATCCTGCTTCCCAGGCGGCAACAACAACTTCTCCGCGATAGGGACAGCGGCTGCGTTCCATGCCCATAGAGGCGGCCATATAGCCCTGGCGATAGGCTTTATTCAGGGACTCAACATCCCACCCTAACTTGATGTCTCTGGCCATACC
>NZ_MJGM01000084.1:0-334 GCF_001864905.1 Curtobacterium sp. MCBA15_007 | reverse complement strand
CTCTTCAAAACTGGCCGAGATTGTCTATCGCGACGATGCCGGTCAGATCTGTACGACCCACGATGTCATCCGCGATCTCTTCAGTCGCGCTGGCCAGGAGTTTGTTTTTCTTGGGCGGGGGCACATGGTTCGCCTTGATCACGTGCTGACACTGGACGGTAAGGTCGTAGCCGGAGCCAATTAATGGCTACAGGTTATTGCTTTCGCTAACTTATTGTCGCTGCTAACAAAAACGTAATTCCCAAGTAATTGTGCCCGCTCCGTCACGGCCGTAGACTTGTCGCTGTTGTTTTCACACGCCAAAGAAAGGACACAGTTATGAACAAGCTGACAC
>NZ_MJGM01000083.1:0-239 GCF_001864905.1 Curtobacterium sp. MCBA15_007 | reverse complement strand
GCATGTGCGATGTCTTTCTTTGTTTTTATCTGTTTGATAAATAACAAAATATTGTGATTGGCACAGTGCCTGCTATATCCCGGATGCAGGACGTCAGAACAACGCAGAAAACAAGACTGGCGCTATCGTTGGACCCAAAACACATCTTGTCTGTCTCGTTTCCTGCGATGTCTGACTACACTCAGATAAGGCCCGTCGGGAACGTTCCTGTTTGGCCGAATACAACAACAATGCTAGGA
>NZ_MJGM01000082.1:0-360 GCF_001864905.1 Curtobacterium sp. MCBA15_007 | reverse complement strand
CCTTGAAGCGACCCAGCACTTCCAGAATGCGACGGTCGGAACCGGGCTCACCCTGCATGTCCTGATCGAACACCTCAATGGCAAACACGCCTTTGTTACCCGCGATGATCTCTACCTGAGGCTTCTCACTGACGTAGTCGCCGGTGATCAGGGTACCGGTGTGCTCCGGCTCGAAGGTGTTCATCACCCGCAGCGGAATCTCGTTCTGACGCATGCCCTTGCCAGCGCGCGGGTGGATCGCTTCCATACCGAGGTTCGCCAACTGGTCAGCAACGTCATAGTTGGTGCGCCCCAGGGGGACGACCTTATCCGCACCGACAATGTTGGGGTCCGCGGAACTGAGGTGGTATTCCTTGTGGA
>NZ_MJGM01000081.1:0-274 GCF_001864905.1 Curtobacterium sp. MCBA15_007 | reverse complement strand
GAGGTATAGGCCGCCGGAAGTCGTGTACCCACCGAGAGGGTAATCGCCATCAGCCGGTGTCGGGCCGAAGAGCGCACCACGTACACCACATCGTCACCATCCAGCACCGCCAGCGAGGACGACTCCCCGAGTTCCGCCGTGATGTCCTCCAGGTATTGCTGGATGACCGCCCGATATTGGTTCGAGGCCTGGTAAGCATAACCCAGCTGTAAAACCCGGGGCGTCAGTTCGAACTGCCGGCCGTTGCGCTTCACGAATCCCAGTGCGTGGAGAG
>NZ_MJGM01000080.1:0-283 GCF_001864905.1 Curtobacterium sp. MCBA15_007 | reverse complement strand
GGCAGTCCAAGCTCCAGGCCAATACGGCGAACCTCGTCCTTGAACAGTTCCCGCAGCGGCTCCACCAGCTTCATTTTCATGGTTTCCGGCAGACCACCCACATTATGGTGGGATTTAATAACATGGGCTTTACCGGTCTTGGAGGCTGCGGATTCAATGACATCCGGGTAGATG
Organism: Curtobacterium sp. MCBA15_007; assembly: GCF_001864905.1. Taxonomy (NCBI): domain Bacteria; kingdom Bacillati; phylum Actinomycetota; class Actinomycetes; order Micrococcales; family Microbacteriaceae; genus Curtobacterium; species Curtobacterium sp. MCBA15_007. The sequence continues at coordinate 109 of NZ_MJGM01000080.1, read as the reverse complement.
GTGCCTTGGGCCAGCCAGTTCACATCGCGGATGTTGGCGGCTTCTTCGTCGAACACATCAATGAAGGTGTTGCCAATGATCTTGCGCTTCTGCTCAGGATCATCAACAC
>NZ_MJGM01000079.1:0-411 GCF_001864905.1 Curtobacterium sp. MCBA15_007 | reverse complement strand
AAGTCCTGGATGACGAAGAGGCGCTTTACTGATCTTTGTCAGGCCTGCCGAACGCCGGGCTGATGCTGCTTCAACACGGCATCGGCCATCTGGTCCAGGATGGTGATTTCGTCCTGGATGCCCTCGTCCGATGACAAATCCCGCTGTTCCTTCAGTATGTCCGCGAGGATTTCTTTTGTGGTCAACGGGTTGGCCAATACCACCCGGAACACGATGCAGGGGAAGTGATAATAACGCGACGGTTCGAGCCGGGTACGGGAAACGAAGGCTTTACCCCGTTCACGTTGGGTTTTCTGAATGAACTTGGTGATGCGGTTCAGGCAGGTGTTGAGCCGTTCGGCCTGTAGCGAGTCCGCGATTGCCAGTGCCTGCTGCACTTTCTCCGGGCAATAGCGATAAGTCAGGATATTG
>NZ_MJGM01000078.1:129545-139963 GCF_001864905.1 Curtobacterium sp. MCBA15_007 | reverse complement strand
CTGGGTACGGGCAGCAGCCGTACGCCCAGCCCTACGTCGACCCGTACCCGCAGTTCGCGCAGCCGATCCCGCTCGGGCCTGATGGCACCCCGCCGCTCTGGGCGCCGTGGTACGGCATCGGGTTCCTCGATGCGTTCACGCGGTTCTTCAAGAAGTACGCCCGGTTCGACGGGCGCGCCAGTCGGAGTGAGTTCTGGTACTTCGTCCTCGCCAACGCCATCGTGACCATCGTGTTGTTCGGCGGGTTCTACGCCGTTCTGTTCGCGACGGTCGGGGCGAGTAGCGGCGTCGACGAGTACGGCAACCCCACGGGGAGCAGCGCTCCGTCGCCGTTCGCCTTCGTGCTGCTCGGCCTCTCCTTCCTGTGGTGGCTCGCCACGATCGTGCCGGGCATCGCGCTGGGCTGGCGTCGCGTGCACGACGCGAACCTGGCAGGCCCGTTCTGGCTGATCGCGCTGTTCGTCAGCGCGGCTGCGATCGTGTTCGGCTGCCTGCCGTCGAACCCGGCCGGCGCGCAGTACGACCGCCCTGACCTGCGGTAGCTCCACGAACGAGAACAGCCCACCCCACGCATCGAGCGCAGGGTGGGCTGTTCTCGTTGGACGGTCAGACCACCCGGAGACGGACGAGCGCGCCGTCGACGACCAGGTCGCGCACGGTGGCGGACGGGTCGGCGATCTGGAAGCGCAGGGCACCGCCCGGCTGCTCGAACCACGGCTGGACGAAGCGGACGTTCACCAGGAACGGCCGGTCGACGACGTAGCGGTGCGTCTCGGGCGACGAGGTCACGTGCGGCGGCAGCGAGCGGCTGGGCAGCGGGGTGTCGAGCGGGTGGAGCAGGTAGCCGTCCGGGCCACCGATGCGGTCGACGGGGACGCCGGCCGGGATCTGGATGGTCAGGCCCTGTTCGCCCGCCTGGGAGACCTGCTGCGCGAGCTGCGGGTAGGTCGACGCCGCACGGTCACGGAGCCCGTCGAGCTCGTGGCGGGGGATGTCGCGCGGCTGCGGGAACGGACGGTTCAGGAACCGGCGCAGCATCTCCACGGCGTCGTCCTCGCCCGTCGCCTGCGCGAGCCGACGAGCCGTGCCGTAGTCGACGACCTCGAGCGCGTAGTCGGAGGCGTCGGTCTGGACGATGCGGAGCGCCCCCTCGACCGGCGGTTCGTGCAGGGTCTCACCGGGGAGCTGCACGTACCGGGTCGTGTAGCCGAGCTGGTCGAGGATGGGGCGGGTGTCCGCGAACGTCATGGTCGGGAGCCTATCGGTCGGCGTGGTGCGGAGCTTGGACGGAGCCGGGACTACGCCCGACCCCGCATGATCGCCTGCTTGACCTCGGAGATCGCCTTCGTCACCTGGATTCCGCGAGGGCACGCGTCGGTGCAGTTGAAGGTTGTCCGGCAGCGCCAGACGCCTTCCTTGTCGTTGAGGATGTCGAGACGGACGTTCGCGGCGTCGTCGCGGGAGTCGAAGATGAAGCGGTGGGCGTTCACGATCGCGGCGGGGCCGAAGTACTGCCCGTCGGTCCAGAACACCGGGCAGGACGACGTGCACGCCGCGCAGAGGATGCACTTCGTGGTGTCGTCGAACCGGGCGCGGTCGGCGACGGACTGCACACGCTCCTTGCCGGGCGTCGGGGCCGACGAGGACTGCAGGAACGGCTGCACCTCGCGGTAGCTCTGGAAGAAGGGCTCCATGTCGACGACGAGGTCCTTCTCGAGCGGCAGGCCCTTGATCGCCTCGACGTAGATCGGCTTCGAGACGTCGAGGTCCTTGATCAGGGTCTTGCACGCCAGACGGTTCCGACCGTTGATGCGCATCGCGTCGGAGCCGCAGACACCGTGCGCGCAGGAACGCCGGAAGGTCAGGGACCCGTCCTGCTCCCACTTGATCTTGTGCAGGGCGTCGAGGATGCGGTCGGTCGGCAGCATCATGACGTCGAAGTCCTGCCAGCGCGGCTCGTCGTCGACGTCGGGATCGAAGCGACGGACGATGACCGTGACGGAGAAGGATCCGGGAGGGGCGTCCTGCACGGTGTCGGTGCGGGGTGCTTCGGAGACCAGGGTGTCGGTCATCTCAGTACTTCCTCTCCATCGGCTGGTACCGCGTGATGACGACAGGCTTCCAGTCGAGCGTGATGTGGTCGTCGGCGAGTGACGAGTGCGGGTCGCCCGTCAGGTACGCCATGGTGTGCTGCATGTAGTTCTCGTCGTCGCGCTTGGGGTAGTCGTCGCGCATGTGTCCGCCGCGGCTCTCCTTGCGGTTGCGTGCGGAGTAGACGACGACCTCGGCCAGGTCGAGCAGGAACCCGAGCTCGACGGCCTCGAGCAGGTCGGTGTTGAACCGCTTGCCCTTGTCCTGCACGGAGACCTGCATGAAACGGTTGCGCAGTGTGTGCAGGGTCTCGGTGACACGGGCGAGCGACTCGTCCGTGCGGAACACCTGCGCGTTCTTGTCCATCTCCTCTTGCAGTTCCTTGCGGAGGGCAGAGACGCGCTCGGTGCCGGTGGAGGCGCGGAGCTGGTCGAGCATGCCGCGGACGCCAGCAGCCGGGTCTTCCGGCAGCGGGAGGAACTCGGCGGTCTGGACCCACTCGGCGGCGTTGTTGCCCGAGCGCTTGCCGAAGACGTTGATGTCGAGCAGCGAGTTCGTGCCGAGACGGTTCGAGCCGTGCACGGAGACGCAGGCGCACTCGCCGGCGGCGTACAGCCCGGGGACGACGGTGGTGTTGTCGTACAGGACCTCGGCCTTGACGTTCGTCGGGATCCCGCCCATCGCGTAGTGCGCGGTCGGCATGACGGGGACCGGCTCGACGACGGGGTCGACACCGAGGTACGTCCGGGCGAACTCGGTGATGTCCGGCAGCTTCGTCTCGAGGACCTCGGCACCCAGGTGCGTGCAGTCGAGCAGCACGTAGTCCTTGTTCGGACCGGCGCCGCGACCTTCTGCCACTTCCTGCACCATGCAGCGCGCGACGATGTCACGCGGAGCGAGGTCCTTGATGGTGGGGGCGTACCGCTCCATGAAGCGCTCACCCGAGGCGTTCCGGAGGATCGCGCCCTCACCGCGGGCACCCTCGGTCAGCAGGATCCCGAGCCCTGCGAGGCCGGTCGGGTGGAACTGGAAGAACTCCATGTCCTCGAGCGGCAGGCCCTTGCGCCAGACGATGCCGACGCCGTCGCCGGTCAGGGTGTGCGCGTTCGAGGTGGTCTTGTACATCTTGCCGAAGCCACCGGTCGCGAAGATCATCGCCTTGGCGTGGAAGACGTGGAGCTCACCGGTCGCGAGCTCGAACGCGACGACGCCGGCCGGCTGCTGGCGGGTGACGCCGTCCTCGCCGACGACGTCGACCATGATGAGGTCGAGTGCGTAGAACTCGTTGTAGAACTCGACGCCGAGCTTCACGCAGTTCTGGAACAGCGTCTGCAGGATCATGTGCCCGGTGCGGTCGGCGGCGTAGCAGGCCCGGCGGACCGGGGACTTGCCGTGGTCGCGGGTGTGCCCACCGAAACGACGCTGGTCGATCTTGCCCTCGGGCGTGCGGTTGAACGGCAGGCCCATGTTCTCGAGGTCGATGACGGCGTCGATCGCCTCTTTCGCGAGGATCTCGGCGGCGTCCTGGTCGACCAGGTAGTCGCCGCCCTTGATCGTGTCGAAGGTGTGCCACTCCCACGAGTCCTCTTCGACGTTCGCGAGGGCTGCGGCCATACCGCCCTGCGCCGCACCGGTGTGCGACCGGGTGGGGTAGAGCTTCGAGATGACGGCCGTCTTCGCCTTCGGGCCGGCTTCGATCGCGGCTCGCATGCCCGCGCCTCCGGCGCCGATGATGACGATGTCGAACTGGTGGTGGTGGACGGTGGTCTCGGTCACAGGGGTCTTTCCGTAGACGGTGGGAACGCGGGCAGCAACGGTGGTGGTGCTACTGCGCCGGGCAGAAGGACGGCAGGTCGGCGGCAGCTGCGCCGGCGGGGCACGGGTCGAAGGTCCAGCAGACGAGGAGCCCGAGCACGATCAGCACGACGCAGGCGGCCAGGATCGCGATGAGGAGCGTCTTGCGGATGCCCGGCTTCGACACGTAGTCGTTGACGATGGTGCGCATGCCGTTCGAGCCGTGGATGAGGGCGAGGACCAGCATGAGCGAGTCCCAGACCTTCCAGAAGGGGTTGGCCCACTTGCCGGCGACGAAGGCGAAGTCGATCTGCTTGACGCCCTCGCCCGCCACCATGTTGACGAAGAGGTGGCCGAAGATCAGCACGACGAGCAGGACGCCCGAGGCGCGCATGTAGATCCAGCCCCACTTCTCCCAGTTGGTGGTGCTCCGGGCGGCCGCTGCCGAGCGGGGAGGTTCGACGATCTGCGTGGTCATGTCCGTGCCCCTCAGTTGAAGTCCGCGACGAGGTTCATGAGCTGGCGGGGCAGGAAGCCCGCGATCGCCACCGCCCACAGGACCATGACGATCCAGAACATGGCCCGCTGGTACTTCGGGCCCTTGGACCAGAAGTCGATCAGGATGATCCGCAGGCCGTTGAACGCGTGGAACACGATGGCCATCACCAGCGCGATCTCGCCGAGGTTCATGATCGGGGTCTTGTACGTGCCGATGACGGCGTTGTAGGCCTCGGGGGAGAGCCGCACGAGTGCCGTGTCGAGGATGTGCACGAGCAGGAAGAAGTAGATCGCGACGCCCGTGATGCGGTGGAGGACCCACGACCACATCCCGATGGATCCGCGGTAGAGCGTGCCCTGTGGCGTCCGAGAAGCCCTGGGCGCTTCGATCGAGACGTCGGGCACCGCCGTCGCCGTACCCCCGCCGGTGTGCTCAGCCATGAGCTCGTCCTTCCATAGGACGGGCTCGCCCGATCGGCGAGCCCTTGCCGTTCGTGTTCGTGTGGAACACGACCCATCCTATGCGCGAGCGCTGACCTTCTCGTCCCGACCTGCCCGGAGGCCCCGTCCGACGGGCGGCGCGCCGATGGTCCGGGCCGTGTCGTGGTGGTCGAGGAGCTGGTCGCCGACGGCCTCCCACGTGGTCCCCTCGACGCGGAGCCGACCGGCCGAACCCATCCGCTCGGCCAGGGCGCGGTCGTGGTGCAGCCGCAGGACGGCGTGCCGCAGGGCCTGGGGTGCGTCGGCGTCGTAGAGCTCCCCGTCGAGCCCCGGGGCGACCAGGTCGAGCGGGCCGCCGGACGCCGGTGCGATCACCGGTAGGCCGGAGGCGTGGGCCTCCTGCAGGGTCTGCCCGAAGGTCTCGGCCGGACCGGTGTGCACGAACAGGTCGAGTGCTGCGTACGCGTCGGCGAGGGCGTCGCCGCGCAAGGGGCCGGTGAAGGTGACGTCGAGGTGCCGGAGCCGCCGCTCGAGCATCGCCCGAGACGGACCGCCGCCGGCGACGACGACCCGGATGCCGGGGACGCCACCGAGTTCGGCGAGTCGCTCGACCTCCTTCTCCGGGGCGAGGCGACCGACGTACCCGACGATCGTCTCGCTGTTCGGGGCGAGCCGGCGGCGGAGCGCGCGCACGTGCCCCGACGTCCGGCGTGCGGGGTGGAACAGTTCGGTGTCGACGCCGCGACCCCAGCGGGCGACGCGCGGTACGCCGTCCTCGGCGAGCATCGCGGCCGTCGCGCTCGACGGGGCGAGCGTCAGCGAGGCGCCCGCGTGGATGCGTCCGAGGATCTTCCGCACCAACGGGACGGTCGCGGTCAGGCCGTTGCGGCGGGCGAACCCGGCCACGTCGGTCTGGAAGACGGCGACGGAGGGGATGCCGAGCCTCCCGGCCGCCGTGATCGCGCGCCCACCCAGCAGGAACGGACTCGCGGCGTGGAGCACGTCGGCGCCGGAGGCGGCGAGGATCGTGTCGAGCACCGGGTGGGGGAGCGCCACCGGGAACTGCCGGTAAGCGACGGCGGGGACACGGTGGACGTCGAAGGAGCGGTAGCGCTCGACGGCGCTGCGCGAGCGGAACTGCGCGAGTCCGGGGGTGTCCGGGGCGATCACGACCGCGCGGTGACCACGTCGTTCCAGGTGGTCGAGGACCGCCAGGACACTCGTGGTCACGCCGTTGAGGGTGGGCAGGAAGCTCTCGGTCACGACGGCGACGGTCCGGGGGGACGTGCCGCGCTCCACGCTGCGTGCGCTCATGGTGCTGCCCATGCTCCGGGCGTGACGTGACCCGACGGGGCCGACGACGTGAACGGGACGCGCGCGCCGGGTGAACAACGCGACGCCCTCCGGTGCGGACGCCGGACGGCGTCCTGCGGGAGGCCGCATGCGGGAATCGTGCGGAGACCACCCAGGATCCGCCCGGCGGGGGCGGTACGGTGAGCGCGTGGCTGACGCTCTCGAAGACTTCTACGCGATCATCCCCGCAGGGGGCATCGGATCGCGCCTGTGGCCGTTGTCGCGCGCGGACGCACCCAAGTTCCTGCACGACCTGACGGGTTCCGGCACCTCGCTGCTGCGGCAGACCTGGGACCGCCTGGCGCCGCTCGCCGGCGACCAGCGGATCATGGTCGTCACCGGCCGTGCGCACCGCGTCGCGGTCGAGTCGCAGCTGCCCGGCGTCGAGGACCACAACGTGGTGCTCGAGAGCGAGCCGAAGGACTCGACAGCGGCCATCGGCCTGGCCGCGGCGATCCTGGTGCGCCGCGAGCCCGACGTCGTCATCGGGTCCTTCGCGGCCGACCACGTCATCGGCGACGCACGCGGTTTCCGCCGTTCGGTCCGCGAAGCCGTCGCCGTCGCACGCGCCGGCTACGTCACGACCATCGGCATCACGCCGACGGAGCCCGCGATCGGCTTCGGCTACATCCACGCGCACGGCGACACCCTGGACATCGAGGGCGCACCGACCGCGCACGCCGTCCGGTCGTTCGTCGAGAAGCCCGACCTGGACACCGCCCGCTCGTACGTCGAGCAGGGCACGTACCTGTGGAACGCGGGCATGTTCATCGCCCGCGCCGACGTGCTGCTCGAGGAGATCGGCCGGAACAACCCGACGCTGCTGGCCGGCATCAACGAGCTGGCGGACGCCTGGGACACCTCGGCGCGCGGCGCGGTCGTCGACGCGGTCTGGCCAACGCTCGAGAAGATCGCGATCGACTACACAGTCGCCGAGCCCGCTGCTGCTGCTGGTCGCATGGCCGTCGTGCCCGGCGACTTCGACTGGGACGACGTGGGCGACTTCGCCTCGCTCGCCAAGCTGCAGTCCGGTGGGCGACCGAACAACCTCGCGGTGCTCGGGGACGGCGCGCGCATCCTGGCGGACTCGTCGAGCGGCATCGTGATCTCGCACAGCCAGCGACTCATCTCGCTCATCGGCGTCGAGGACATCGTCGTCGTGGACACCCCGGACGCCCTGCTCGTCACCACGAGCGCGAACGCCCAGCGGGTGAAGGGTGTCGTGGATGCCCTGAAGATCAGCGGCCGGGGCGACGTCCTGTAGCGCTCCACCGACAAACCCCTCGAACTGGGGGTGAGCGGGCGGCCCCGCGTTACGGGCGCGTTTCGGCGGGGTCGCGATCCCGTAACCGATCCACGGGACCCCCGCAACGGGTCCTGTACCGACCCGACGGTCGTGTACTGTCGCCACGATCGCCCGGAACGCACGTGGTCCGGGCACGCTCCCCGGAGGAACCAACCCGTGACATCTCGTACCCGACAGGTCGTCCTCAGCGGCCTCGCGCTCGCCGGCACCGTCGCCGTCCTGGCCGGCTGTGCCTCGGCGCCGTCCACCACCGAAACGGCGAAGAAGACCGACTTCCGCCCCTGCATGGTCTCCGACGCCGGTGGGTTCGACGACAAGTCGTTCAACCAGCTCGGCTACGAGGGCATGAAGGACGCCGCCAAGGACCTCGGCGCCACCTACAAGGAAGCCGAGTCCAAGGACGCCACCGTCTACGACTCGAACATCGAGCAGCTCATCGGCCAGAACTGCAACCTCGTCGTGACCGTCGGCTTCAACCTGGCCGACGCCACGAAGAAGCAGGCCGCTGCGAACCCCGACACCGACTTCGCGATCATCGACGACAACTCGATCGACGCCAAGAACGTCAAGCCGATCACGTTCGACACCTCGCAGGCCGCGTTCCTCGCCGGCTACGCGGCGGCGTCGTACTCGAAGACCGGCGTCGTCGGCACCTTCGGCGGCATGCAGATCCCGACCGTCACCATCTTCATGGACGGCTTCGCGGACGGCGTGAAGTACTACAACGAGCAGAAGGACAAGGACGTCAAGGTCGTCGGCTGGAACGTCGACACCGGCAAGGGTTCCTTCACCGGTGGCTTCGAGGCCGGCACGCAGGCCAAGTCGGTCGCGCAGACGCTCCTCGACCAGGACGCCGACGTGATCCTGCCCGTCGGTGGCCCGATCTACCAGTCCGCTGCCGAGGCCATCAAGGACGCCGACAACGGTTCCGTCCTGATCGGCGCGGACAGCGACCTCTACGAGGCCGACCCCCGCTACAAGGACATCGCCTTCACCTCGGTCGAGAAGGGCATGCGCCCGGCCGTGAAGGACGTCGTCGAGCAGGCGGCTGACGACAAGTTCTCGAAGGAGCCGTACGTCGGCACCCTGAAGAACGACGGCGTCGGCATCGCTCCGTTCCACGACTTCGAGTCCAAGGTCGACAAGGGCCTGCAGGGCGAGCTCGACGACGTGAAGGCCGGCATCATCGACGGCTCGATCAAGGTCAAGACCCAGTCCTGACCCGGTGAACGCGGGCGGGGGAGCATCCCTCGCCCGCGTTCTCGTGCGCCCAGGTGGCGCACCCCAGACCGTGCATCCCCAGGGTGCACCCCAGACCGTGCACCCAAGGGTGCGCGCCAGACCGTGCTTCCGCAGGGTGCACGCGACACCGTGCGCCCGCGTGGCGCGCGCGAGACAGAAATAGACTCCCGAACATGAAGCTCGAACTCCGCGGCATCACCAAGCGGTTCGGCGCCCTGGTCGCCAACGACCACATCTCGCTCACCGTCGAGCCGGGTGAGGTCCACTGCCTCCTGGGTGAGAACGGCGCCGGCAAGTCCACCCTGATGAACGTCCTGTACGGCCTGTACGACGCCGACGAGGGCGAGATCCTGCTCGACGACGTGGTGCAGGACTTCGACGGCCCCGGTGACGCCATGCGCGCCGGCATCGGCATGGTGCACCAGCACTTCATGCTCGTGCCCGTGTTCACGGTCGCCGAGAACGTGATGCTCGGGCAGGAGCAGACGACCTTCGGTGGCCGTCTCGACCTGGCCGGTGCCCGCAAGCGCGTGCAGGAGATCTCGGACCGTTTCGGGTTCGACGTGGACCCGGACGCCAAGGTCGAGGACCTGCCCGTCGGTGTGCAGCAGCGCGTCGAGATCATCAAGGCGCTGTCCCGCGATGCCTCCGTGCTGGTGTTCGACGAGCCGACGGCCGTCCTCACCCCGCAGGAGACCGACGAGCTGATGGGCATCATGCGCCAGCTCCGCGAAGCCGGCACCGCCATCGTCTTCATCACCCACAAGCTCCGTGAGGTGCGCGAGGTCGCCGACCGCATCACGGTCATCCGCCTCGGCAAGGTCGTCGGCGAAGCTTCGCCGACCGCCACGAACAACGAGCTGGCCGCGCTGATGGTCGGCCGCGCCGTCTCGCTCGTGGTCGACAAGGAACCCTCGACCGGTGGCGACGACGCCCTGGTCGTCGAGCACCTCACCGTCACCGACCCGTCCGGCATCGTGCTCGTCGACGACGTCTCCTTCACGGTGCGTCGCGGCGAGGTCCTGGCGATCGCCGGGGTGCAGGGCAACGGGCAGACCGAGCTCACCGAGGCGATCATGGGCCTCGAGCCCGCGCACGGTGGCCGCATCACCCTGGACGGCAAGGAACTCACCGGCCGGAGCGTCAAGCAGGTGCTCGACGCGGGCGTCGGCTTCGTCCCCGAGGACCGCAAGGAGGACGGCCTGGTCGGCGAGTTCACCATCGCCGAGAACCTGATGCTCGACCGCGCCGACCACGCCGAGTTCGTCCGCGCCGGCACCATCCGGTCGGCGGAGCGTGACGCGTTCGCCGACGAGAAGATCGCCGAGTTCGACATCCGGACGCCTGGTCGCACCACCGCTGCCGGTCGGCTGTCCGGCGGCAACCAGCAGAAGATCGTCCTGGCGCGCGAGCTGAGCCGCGAACTGCGGCTGTTCGTCGCCGCGCAGCCCACCCGCGGCATCGACGTCGGCTCGATCGAGTTCGTCCACAAGCGCATCGTCGCCACCCGCGACACCGGTGTGCCGGTCATCGTCGTCTCCACCGAGCTCGACGAGGTCGTCGCACTGGCCGACCGCATCGCCGTGATGTACCGCGGTGGCATCGTCGGCATCGTCCCCGCGACCACCCCCCGCGACGTCCTCGGCCTCATGATGGCCGGGGAGATCCCTGAAGGAACGGAGCTGGCCGCATG